>NZ_ANAH02000006.1:0-300000 GCF_000335475.2 Cystobacter fuscus DSM 2262
ACCTTGAACCTCACCCGGAACGACAACGTGGAGTTCGCACCTCCCCCACCCTGGAGGGTGACCGACGCACCCGCGGGCTTTTGTTCCAGGATCTCGAAGTAGGTGGGGTCGGGCGTCCCGATGGACGAGAAGGTGATGGAGCGCGAACCCGTGTTGGTCACCGTCACCGTGTCTTCTACACTCGTCCCCGCCCGTTGTGCCCCGAAGTTCAACGTGGGGTTGGCCGGCAGTACAGGCTTGTTCGCACTGCCCGTGAGGTGAATCACTTTGCTGCCGTTCTTGGGATCCCCCTGGATGCCGAGGACGAGATCTCCGCTGACCTCCTCCTCCGTGTCCTCGGGCCCTTGGAAGATCACATTGATCGTCTCCTCGAGCCCTCCTGGGATGAAGATGGGACCTGCCGTGGTTGGATCCAGGGAGAAGCTTGGGTCCGAGTCGGCGGTGAACGAGGGGGTAATCGTGAGGGTATCACGTCCCGCGTTGTATATCTTCACGCCTGATGTATGGCTGCTCTTCGCACGAACCAAACCGAACTCGAGTGCGTTTTTGTCCACCTGCGTGACGAACTCCACGCCGGTGCCAGAGAGATCAACGGGCAGCACTTCCTCCATGGCGTCACTGGTGATCTTCAACTTGCCACTGAACGGGAGTACCTTGTCGCCAGGGGCGAACTTGACCTTGATTTGCAGGGGCGAGGCACCCATCCCCGCTGGATCCACGACAAGTCCCGTGTCCGGAACGGTTGGCTCGACGAGGATGAACCCTTCACTGACTTCGATCTTGGAGATTGTCAGCGATGCGGCGCCACTATTGATGACATCAACCGACTTGGGATTGCTCTCCGTGCCGATCGCCTGATTGTCGAACTCCAGTTTCGTGGGAACTGTCTTGATATGTCGTTCGACAACGGTCAGTTCGAGGTCGACGTGCGAAATGCAGTAACCATCGTTCTCCGGTTCCAGCACGAACAGATTGCCCTGCGTTGTTCCCGCGTCCGCCCCTGCCCCTGCGTCCGTTCCGCTCGTCGTCCCCCCATCCGTCCCCGCTGCCGCGCCCGTATTGGTAACCCACGCTATCCCCTGAGCCTTGTCCGAGACTGAGACCGCGAAACCATTCGCCCCTCCATCTGGAGAGTCGCACTTGTAGCCACTCGCAGTCTGATTCGTGCAACCCCGGGTCGTCGATGAGATATTGGGTTTGCTTGGATTCCCAGTCGTCAGGGGAAGACTGTTCAGTTTGACGATAACATCGTCGCTACCCCCGTTGACCGTGGCGCCATACACGTTGGCCTTGGCACCAATGACGACCAGTCCGGGCGGGAGGGTATAACCAATGGGCCGCTTGAATTCGGGAGAGGTCCTGGATTCTGGACAGCTATACTGATTGGAGGTTCGGCACCGCAGACAGCCCGTGCTATTCCCAGGCCCCCCTCCGTCCCACTCCAGTCTAAGAGCCGAGTCGTTGCTGCGGGTGATGACGCGAGTCCCTGCGTCGGGGTTGATGACGAGAGCCCCCTCCATGGCGTTCACCCGGAGCGAATCCTCGAGCGCGGCCTTTCCGGCGTCGCTTGGCCCGCAGGACACCAGGCCGCCAAGGAGCAGCAGAGCCAGCACATAGAATCGGAGCACTTGTCACTCCCCACGAAAAGAGCGGTAGAATTCTACCCGATCATGAGCTTACCTTCATTCCCGATCCGAAGCGCAATCGCCGCGACACTGCTGGGCTGCTCGCTGGCCGCCGCGCAATCCGGGGATCGGCTGCCGGGCTTCGAGCTGGAGCGGCTGGATACGAACATCGGGCGTGGCACCCTGCTGGTCGGCAACGGGGAGCTGTTGGTGCCCACCGGGCTGAACGTGAGCCTGCTGGGGCACTACCAGCGCCTGCCGCTCGTGCTGCGCGACGGCCAGAATGATCTCGAGATCGTCCAGCACCGGGCCACCGCCCTGCTCTCGGCCAGCTATGGAATCCTGCCGTGGTTGGAGGTGGGCGCGCAGCTACCGATCGTGCTCTTCCAGCAGGGGACGAACCCCAACGACGTGGGCCTGGCGGAGTTGACGGCGCAGGGCTTGGGGACGCCCGTCCTCCAGACCCGGTTGGGTGTGCTGTCGCGGCGCCGCCGTCAACCGGTGGACCTGGCGGCTGACCTGGGCGTGGGTCTTCCGTTCGGCACGGGAGCCGCGCTGGCCGGTGATGACGGACTGCGCTACCACGCCCGGATGACCGCGGGAATGGAGCTGGGCTGGCTGCAGACCTCGCTGGAGGCCGGAGTCCTCTTCCGTCCCAACATCCTGCTGCCCACGTCGGATTCGGATGCGGAGATCCGCGAGGGGGCGTCCACGGAGGTGCGAATCGGGGCCGCGCTGGCCACGACGGGCAAGGGCCTGAGGGGAGAGCTGGGCCTGCGGGCGACATTCGCCAACCCCAAACCCTCCGTCGAGCTGCTGGGAGGCATCCGCTTTCCGCTCGTGCCCGGGTTGGAGGCCTTCATCCTGGGAGGTCCGGGATTCGGGTCGGCGCTGGGGACTCCTCTCTACCGCGTGCTCACGGGCATTTCCTTCCGCAGCGAGCCCCCGCCCAAGATCTCCTTCCTGGATGCGCGCGCGGATCAGGAGCTCCAACTCGTCCTGGCCACGCCCCCATCCACCTCCGACGAGCAACCGGTCCGTCCGGTCGCCGCCTGGGAACTCAATGCCCTGGGGCGCGGAGAAGCACGGGCGGCTGACGGCGCGGCGCCCCCCACTCCTCCCAAGCCCCACCAGCCCGGTCCCCAGGAGAAGGTCGTGCTTCGTGGGGAGCTGCACTTCGCCCGGGGCAGCGCGGAGCTACCGGGAGTGGTTCCCCTCCTGGATCAGGCCGTCCTGCGGATGTCGGAACACGCCAACACGGGCCGCATCCTCATCGAGGGGCATTCGGACAAGGACAGCGCCGACTCGTTCATGGCGGTCCGGCGTGCGCAGGCGATCCGGCGCTACTTGATTGATCAAGGAATTCCCGCGACACAGGTGCGCATCCAGGGTTTTGGCTCGGACTGGCCCGTCAGTGCCCAGCCCGCCACCGAGCAGGAGCGGCAGCTCAATCGCCGGGCGGAAGTGCTCGTCATCACCGACTCCGCCGCGCCGCTCACCACCGGGGCAACTCCCCCGTAGTCGTGCTCTACCCGCCGCCCGCAACCCACACGGGAAGGCGGGTGGGCGGATTCATCGCCGCGCGGAAGGAAGGGCTCCGATGCGGACCAGGAAGCGCGTCTTGCGATCCATTTCCCGCTGTATCTCATCCAGGTGCCGGGACACGGCCCGCTCAGGCGTCCTGGAGGGAGAGGACGGGCTCCCTCCCCGTACGGGTACGAGGCCAGGAGTACTCATACTTCGCGGCACCACCATGTCCACGCGTGGGGCTGCCCCGTCAGCCACGCCACCCGGCTCGCGCCGGACCAGCGCTGGACGGACAGGCAGCGGCGGGACCCGGTCCACGACCGCACGACCGTAGATCCAAGCCCCACACCTCCAGAGGACGTCGTAACGTTGGTTGAGCAGCGTCCAGAACCGGTCCCGCATCTCGATGGCCCGGAAGAGCGCGTTCTCCTCCTGCCTCGCGCTTCCCGATTGCCCGAGAACCATGCGCACCTGTCCGACGAGCTGCTCCACCGCGTCGACCTCGCCCGGGGTCACGGGAGAGCGGCCCGCGATTCTCGCCGCGTTCCGGCGGAACAACGCCACGAGCGACAAGCAGTCCTCCAGGACATCCTGTCGCGCATGCAACCAGACCTCGTCGATGTCCGCGTCGGGCAGGAGATGCGACTCGGCGAAAGCATCCGCGGCCTTGCGCAACCTGCGCCGCTCCTGTTGAGCACGCTCGAACAGGGAGCCGAAAGAGGCCGCCTCGCGCTCCCGTTCCGCCCGGAGCGCGGCGAAGGCCAGGCCCTGCACGAGGCGAGGGAGCAGCGAGAGTTCCCCGACATCGACGTGAGGCAACCCACTCACGCTCTGAGCCCCTCCCCCCAGGACCTGCTCCACCGCGTGACTCACACCGTGGTAGGCGAGGACGATGTCGGCGCAGCACTCCTCGATGAAGCCGGGCTCGAGGGCCTTGGCGGCGGAGAGGAAGGCCTCGTAGGCCGATTGAGAGCTGATGCCCTCGAGTGCCAGGGTATCCACCCGCACCGCCCCCGCTGACTCTGCCCCCTTGGCGGCATCTGCTCGCATGGGCGGCAGATTATCGGGAGTGATCCAGCGTCGCAACGCACCGGCCACCAGGCAGGACGGCGGGCGAAGTAGGTCCCAGTCCAACTCGATCGATTTCGTCCTATCATCCGGCCGCTCGTATGAAAGGAGTCCATACCTCATGAAGTTCAGCAAGGCTCTCCCATGGCTTCCGTCGCTCCTGGTCCTCGCGGGATGCCCCGGTGAGCCGGATCCCAAGCCGCCCCAGCTCGACAAGGTGGCCGTCTCCTGTACTCCCACCACCCTGATGGCCGGCCAGAACGCACAGTGCTCCGCCACCGCCACGGACCAGAACGGTCAACCCTTCACCGTTTCCTCCTACACCTGGACGTCTGGGGACGAGACCCTCGCCAAGGTGGATGCCTCGGGCAAGGTCACCACCGTGGTCGTCTCCAGCGGTACCGTGGCCATCCGCGCCAGTGCCACCTCGGGTGACACCACGCAACAGGGCGAGGCCTCTCTCTCCCTCACTCCCAAGCCGCCCACCGAGCATTCCACCCCCGTCTCCGGCACGGAGACCTGGCGGACCTCCGACAATCCCCACCTTGTGAAAGCCCCGCTCGTGGTGGACGGAGGCGCCACGCTCACCCTGGAGGCGGGGACCGTGGTGCGCTTCGCCCCGGGTGCGGAGCTGCGGGTGACCCAAGGCTCCCTGCGGGCCTCTGGCACCTCGGAGGCCCCCATCCTGCTTCAGGCCCAGAACGGCGCCACGCGCGGCTCCTGGAACGGCGTGGTTTTCTCCTCCAAGGACAGCGCTTCGACGCTGGAGCACGTCACGGTGACAGGTTGCGGCCCCCAGAGCGCGGGCGCCTGCCTCGTCATCCGTGGCGGGGCGGCTCCGGTGCTCAAGGACGTAGCGGTGCGCGACAGCGCTTCCACTGGCGTCCTCGTGGCCAGTGACGGCAGTTCCTTTGGCGCCGGCTCGGTCCGGCTCTCCGTCTCGGGCAGTGAGGGCCCCGCGGTTCGAATCGATGCCAACCAGGCCGGCACCCTTCCCACGGGCGGCGCCTTCACGGACAACAAGCCCAACGCCGTGGAACTCACCGGCGCGCGGGTCTTACGCACCCAGACCTGGCCCAACCCGGGCATTCCCTTCATTGTGAATGAGGAGCTGACCGTCGGCGGCGAGACCACCCCGGCAACTCTCACCCTGGCCGCCGGGACGCTGGTGCGCTTTGGCGCCAACGTGGGGCTCGTCGTGGGCTCCAGGAGCATCCAGGGAGGACTGGTGCTGGACGGTAAGGCGGATGCCCCTGTCCTCCTCACCGCCCACGCGGACGCTCCACAACCGGGCCATTGGCGGGGTGTCCATGTGATGACCGCCTCTCCCCATGCTGGCCGCATCTCCCATGCAACCATCGAGTACGCAGGCAAGGAGCCGAAGCCCGACGATTTCGTCACCCCAGGACGGGGTAACCTGAACCTCTATGGTAAGGGAGAC
Source organism: Cystobacter fuscus DSM 2262 (assembly GCF_000335475.2). Lineage (NCBI taxonomy): Bacteria > Pseudomonadati > Myxococcota > Myxococcia > Myxococcales > Archangiaceae > Cystobacter > Cystobacter fuscus. The sequence continues at coordinate 5,662 of NZ_ANAH02000006.1, forward strand.
TTGGCCTCTTCCTTCTCCGTCAACGATCTCATCACGCAGAAGAGCAGCGGGCCCGGCATCGTCCTGTTGGAGGGAGGCTATTTCGCCGAGGGCTCGGCGCGACTGACGTCACGCGACAACGCTACCTATCCCATCTTCATGATGCCCAATAACGTCCGCACACTGCCTTCGGGGCTCAACTTCCGGAACAATGGAATCAATGTGCTGGCGCTCATGGACGGAAACATCATCGAGACCCAGACATGGCCCAACCTGGGACTGCCCTATCTGCTCACCAGCACGGTGTTCGTGGGTTTTACGCCCCCCCCCACGTTGACCATCGCCGCCGGGACGGAGATCCAGAGCGCTCAAGGCTCGGCACTCCTGGTCGGGGCTCAAGCCAACAGGCCGGGTGTCCTGAAAGCCGTGGGCACCGCGGACGCCCCCATCCGCTTCATTCCAGACATCCCCAACGCCCCCAATGGGCATTGGGCCGGACTCCATTTCTGGCAGGCCACGGGAAGCCAGCTCAACCATGTGCTCGTCACGCACGGGGGCGGGAACGGCGATCCCTTCTTTAGTGACGTCATCTATGGCTCGGGCAATGTGAACGTCCACATGCAACTCGGGACGGAGCCGAAGTTCCTGACCAACAGCACCTTGAGGAGTGCACAAGATTGCGCGGCCACCCGAGACAGTGGGATTACCGACTACCTCAGGGATCCCTCGTTTAACAACAACTTCACCGACAACCCGAACGATGCGCTGTGCTGGAATTCAAAGCCTAACTGAGTAGCCCGTGTCCGCCTGTCCCCGGCCAGCGCTACCTGCTGGCTGGGGTTCGGGGCTTTGCTGAAGTCCAAGCTACAGCTTGGCCGGAGTGATGCTGAAGGTGACGGTGCCCGAGCAGCTACCGCTCGAGAAGCACCCGGCACGCAGCTCGTAGGTGCCGGTGGTGGCCGCCGTGTACTGGATGAAGGACGCCGTGCTACCACAGTTGTCGTCGTTCCCGAACACCTGGAAGCCACCGCCGAACAATCGCAGGTAGGTGTCGCCCGAGGCGGACGAGCCCGGCACGCCGCAGGTCCCCACCTTCAACATATCCCCGGCGTTGAGCGTGAAGGTGCGATTGGTGGTGTTCTGCTGGGCGCTGTTGGTATTGGACGCACTGTAGGTGAGTGGGCTCGTGCCGGGGGGCGGGAGCGTGTCAAAAGTGAGCAGGTCCATCGTCGTGTAGGTATATTGGGTATTGGCCTGATAGCCTCCCGCCACGAGCAGCGAGCCATCCGTCAGTACATCCAGGGTGAAGCCGTGGCGTGGGATACTGAGCTGTCCCAGCGTGGTCCACCGTTGCTGAGCAAAGTCGAATTGCTCGAAGGGCATTGGCACTCCGAAACCACCCCCCACCACAATGGGCTGGCCATTGACGAGGGCAAGCCTCCCCATGTCATGGGGGCTATTGGAGCGCGGCAGGAGCGTCCAGGTATTCGAGGAGGGAGTGTACACCTGGGCGACGAGACCGCGGCTGAGTTCATTCGACGTGCCCACGAAGACACGCCCATCCGGAAGAAGGGTAGCGATCGGGGTTGGGCTGTCCTGGAGCAAGGGCGCCAGGACGGACCAGGTGCCCGTGGACGGCGTGTAGACTTCCAGCGCCCGCCGGTTGTCGTTCGACGTGAATCCTCCCACCGCCAGCACCCGGTTGTCCGGGAGCTTGACGGCCGCAGCCGAGGTTCGTCCGAAGCTCAGAGAGCCCGTGCGCATCCAGGAGTTGGCGGAGGGATCGAACAAGTAGGCACTCGCGTCGGCACTGGTCCCTCCCGCAACCAGGACGCGGCCATCGGCCAGTTGAGCCACGGCCATCCCCCAGTTGCGGGCGGGCATGGGTGCCAGCAGGGCCCAGCTGTTGGTGGAGGGGTTGTACTTCTCCACGGAAGCGATGGCTGAGCCGTTCGCCACCCCACCCAGCACCAATAGCGAGCCATCTTGAAGGGTCAGACACTCATGCGAGCGCCGAGCGACGTTCATCGGCGCCCGGAACGACGTGGTCCTTGTCCCCGGGTCGTACACCTCCGTGGTGGCCGTGACCTCAATGCTGGTGTTGATGAACCCTCCCACGAAGAGCACCTTTCCATCCGGCAATCTCATGGAGCAGTGCTGAGCACGCGCGATCTGCAGCGGTCCCACCGTCTGCATGGCCTTCTGCTCGACGCTCGCCAGGTGCTGCTCTTCCGGGGCCTCGCCCGGACCACACGCGACAAGTCCTAGGCTCAACGCCGTCATGAGGTAACGCTTCCACATGTGTCATGCCCTCTCACTGCGAATGACAGTCATTAAGGACTGCACTCGCAGTACATTTGATTGAAATCGAAGACGCAGTGAGCCGCCGACCATGCAGGCCGGGACAGGATTCACTCGTGTCGAAGGACCGGTCCCCCCGGGAGCGGACGAGCGTCTTGTACCCAAGAGCGCCAGGTTCGACTTCCGCGAGGGCGACAACCGGTTGAGTGGGCGCGCCACGGCACGTCGATACTCAAAACCCGCCCGGGGGCCCCGATTCGGGACCACCCTCGGGCGGGAGCGCCATCAACGGCTAGACATCAAGACGGCTTCAGCTCCCGCTGGAGCGCCGCCAGCAGGTTGAGGGCCTCGAGCGGCGTCAGCTCGTCCACCTTCGTGGCCTTGAGCGACTCCAGCACCTTCTGCTGCGCGGGCTCCAGCTTCGGCCCGCCTCCGCCGAACAGGCCGAGCTGACCCGGTGCCGGCGCCGACGACCGGGAGCCGCGCCGCGCCAGCCGGGGCTTCCCATTGTCGTCGAACTCCCCCGACTCCAGGTTCTGCAGGATGTCCCGCGCCCTCGCCACCACCTCCGGCGGCAGGCCCGCGAGCCGCGCCACCTCGATGCCATACGAGCGATTCGCCCCACCCGGCACCAGCTTGCGCAGGAAGAGCACCTTGCCCCCCTGCTCGCGCACGGCGATGCACAGGTTCTTCACCCGCGGCTTCTCCCGCGCCAGGTCCACCAGCTCGTGGTAATGCGTGGCGAAGAGCGTGCGCGCCCCGCTCTTGTCGTGCAGGTGCTCGGCCACCGCCCACGCGATGGACAGGCCGTCATAGGTGGACGTGCCCCGGCCAATCTCGTCCAGCACCACCAGGCTGCGCCGCGTGGCGTGGTGCAGGATGTGGCTCGTCTCCGTCATCTCCACCATGAAGGTGGACTGCCCCCGCGCCAGGTTGTCCGCCGCCCCCACGCGCGTGAAGATCCGATCGCACAGCCCAATCCGCGCCGCGCTCGCCGGCACGAACGAGCCCACCTGCGCCATCAGCACCGTGAGCGCCACCTGCCGCATCACCGTGCTCTTTCCCGCCATGTTCGGGCCCGTGATGATGAGGATCTGCGACTCGCCCGAGTCCATCTTCACGTCGTTGGGGACGAACGCCTCCCCCGCCCCCAACATCCGCTCCACCACCGGATGGCGCCCGCCCGTGATGCTCAGCACCTCGGAGTCGTCCACCACCGGCCGCACATAGCCGTACTCGGCCGCGCACCGCGCCAGCGACAACAGCGCGTCCGCCGTGGCCACCGCCTCCGCCGCCGAGCGCAGCCGCGGCGCCTCCTTCACCACCTGCGCCCTCAACTGCTCGAACAACTCCAGCTCCAGCGTGCCGCGCTGCTCGTCCGCCGTGAGGACCTTCTCCTCGTACTCCTTGAGCTCGGGCGTGATGAAGCGCTCGGCCCCCGCCATCGTCTGCTTGCGGATGTAGTCCGCCGGCACCAGGTGCAGGTTCGACTTCGTCACCTCCAGGTAGTACCCGAACACCCGGTTGTAGCGCACCTTCAGTGAGCTGATGCCCGTGCGTTCCTTCTCGCGCGTCTCGAGCACGAGCAGGTAGTCCTTGCCTTGCGTGGCGAGCGCCACCAGCTTGTCCAGCTCGGCGTGGAAGCCCGGGCGGATGAAGTTGCCCTCCTTGAGCGTCGCCGGCGGCTCGTCCACCACCGCGCGCAAGAGCAGCTCCGTCAGCTCCGGCAACGCCCCGAGCGGCCCGCCCAGGGCCTTGAGCAGCCCCGCCTCGCAGCGCGCCAGCACCGCCGCGAGCCGCGGCAACTGCGCCAGCGACACCGCCAGCCCCCTCAGGTCCCGCGCGTTGCCCGCCCCCAGCGACAGCCGGCCGCACAGCCGCTCGATGTCCCCCACCTCCTTGAGGGCCCCCGTCAGCTCCTCGCGCCAGACGCTGCGCTGCGACAGCTCCTCCACCGCGTCCAGGCGCGCGGTGATCTCCGGCCGCGAGCACAAGGGCGCCCCGAGCCAGCGCGCCAGCTTGCGCGCCCCCAGCCCCGTGGCCGTTCGATCCAACACCCCCAGCAGCGAGCCCTTGCGCCCACCGTCGCGCAGCGTGCGCAGCACCTCGAGGTTGGCCCGCGAGGACTCGTCCATCAGCAGGTGCCCGCCGCGCTGCTGGCGGCTGAGCCTGTCCACGTGCGCCGCGTCCGTCTTCTGCGTGTCCTTGAGGTAGCGCAGCGCCGCGCCCGCAGCCCCCGTGGCCAGGGGCGCGTCCTGCAACCCGAACGCCTCCAGCGACTGCACCGCGAAGTGGCCCCGCAGGAACGCCGCGGCTCGCGCGGGCTCGAACGCCGCCTTCTCCAGCTCCGCCACCGCCGGCGCGCGCGAGAGCCGGGACACCACCAGGGCCGTCTCCGGCGAGTCCCGATGCCCCTCGGGCACCAGCAGCTCGCGCGGCTCCACCCGCGCCAGCGCCTCCACCAGCTCCTGCGTCGTGTCCGCCTCCAGGGAGAAGAACTCCCCCGTGGACGCCTCCAGCAGCGCCGCCCCGAAGCCCTCGGCCCCCGGGTACACCGCCGCCAGGAAGTTGCTCGCGCGCGGCTCCAGCGCCTCCTCGTCCAGCACCATGCCGGGCGTGATGACCCGCGTCACCTCGCGCCGGACGATGCCAGGGCCCGCCCCCGGCTCGTCCACCTGCTCGCAGATGGCCACCTTGAGCCCGTGCTCCACCAGCCGCGTGATGTAGCGCCGCGCCGAGTGGTACGGCACCCCCGCCATCGGCACCTTCTCCGCGTTCTTCGCCCGCGCGGTGAGGGTGATCTGCAAGAGCTCCGAGGCGCGCACCGCGTCCTCGAAGAACATCTCGTAGAAGTCCCCCAGCCGAAAGAAGAGGATGGCGTCCGGGTTGAGCGCCTTCACCTCGAGGTACTGCCGCATCATCGGGGTGAGCGCGCCGATCTCCCGCGCCCCGGCCGAGGGCTCGCCCGCCCCCTCCACCGTCGCCTCGCCCTCGTCCCCGCTGCCCTTGACTGCCTTCGCCTGCGTCGCGCCCATCGCCGCCTCTTGTCTCACGCGTCCCGTCGGGGATCAACAGAACATCTGACCTCCGCCGTCCACCCGTTCACGCCTACTCCGCCCATGGGCCCACGCTCGCACGGAGGGCAGACATCCCGGGTTGGGAAAAATCGGTATGAGCCCCGACCAAAAGCGTAGCCCCGAGGGAGGAGGTGTGCGAACTGTCCCAACCATGGACCCTCGCCCCGTGCCTCCCGTCCCCCGGCTGTTCCGGGCCGCCGTCGCGCCCGTCCAGGCCTTCTTCAAGCTCGAGGCCAGCAGCGGCATCCTCCTGGCGCTGTGCGCCGTGGCGGCCATGGTCTGGGCCAATTCGCCCTGGGCCCATGGCTACGAGGCGCTCTTCGAGACCCCCTTGGCGCTCGGCCTGGGCGAGGCCCTCTTCCACTTCACCGTGCGTGAGTTCATCAACGACGGGTTGATGGCGATCTTCTTCTTCCTCGTGGGGATGGAGATCAAGCGCGAGCTGGCCACGGGCGAGCTGCGCTCCCCCTCCCGGGCGCTGCTGCCGCTCATCGCCGCGCTGGGTGGCATGGTGGTGCCGGCGGCCATCTACGCGGCGTTCAACGCGGGCACCCCGGCACTCAAGGGCTGGGCCATCCCCATGGCCACCGACATCGCCTTCGCCATCGGGTGCCTCACCCTGCTCAAGGGGCGGGTGAGCCATGGCCTGGTGGTGTTCCTCACGGCGCTCGCCATCTTCGACGACATCGGCGGCATCCTGGTCATCGCCCTCTTCTACGGCACGGGACTGCACGTGTCGTGGCTGCTCGGGGCGCTGGGCATCACCCTCGTGCTGGCGGCCTGCAACCACTATTACGTGCGCAATGGCGTGGTGTACGCGGCTCTGGGCACGGCGCTCTGGTACGCCCTGCACCACGGCGGCATCCACGCCACCATCGCCGGAGTCATCACCGGCATGATGATTCCCGCGCGCCCCACGCGCCGCGGCCGGGAGGTGCTGCAGGAGCTGCACGGGTTCGTCGATCGGATCCTCAACGAGCCCGAGGACGAGGAGGTGCGCTCCGGCCAGCTGCTGTACATCGAGGAGCAACTGGAGGACATCGAGCCGCCGCTCACCCGCTTCGTGCACCTGTGGCACGGCTGGGTGGGCTATGGAATCGTCCCCCTGTTCGCCCTGGCCAACTCCGGCATCTCCGTGCGCGGCATGCACCTGGCGGATCTGCTCGCGCCCCTGCCCCTGGGGGTGATGGCCGGTCTGTTCCTGGGTAAACAGGCGGGCGTCTTCCTGTTCACCTGGGCGAGCGTGAAGGCGGGGTTCGCGGAGATGCCGGGCCGGGCGCGGCTCGGGCAGTTGCATGGGGTGGCGGTGGTGGCGGGCATCGGCTTCACGGTGGCGCTGTTCGTCGCGGGGCTGGCGTTCGCGAGCGAGCCGCAGCTCCTGTCGGAGGCGAAGCTGGGCATCCTCTTGGGCTCGCTCTTGTCCGCGGTGGTGGGCTACCTGCTGCTGCGCTTCGCTCCGAGCCCTCCCGCGTCCGAGCCCGCACCGGACCCGAGGACGGACGCGCCCTGAAATTCTTGGGGTTTGCCGGATGCCCGGGCCCGTGGAAAGGTGCCGCCCACCGTGCTCTTCCAGGACTTGAACCGCCTCCGGCAGATTGGGGTCATCGCAGCGCGCCACGGCTTCGGCGAGTGGTTCGAACGGGCCGGGGTGTGGCGGCTGCTCGGGCGCCGCGAGAAGGTGGAGGTCTCCGCCGAGACCCAGCGCGCCAGCACCGCGCGGCGCTTCCGGATGCTCCTCAATGACCTGGGCCCCTCGTTCGTGAAGCTCGGGCAGGTGCTCTCCACGCGCGCGGACCTGCTGCCCGGCGAGTACGTCGAGGAGCTGGCCACGCTGCAGGATCACGTGGAGCCCTTCCCTCTGGAGGAGGTGTACACGCGCATCCGCGAGTCGCTCGGCAGCGACGCCTCAGAGCTCTTCCGGGAGATCGATCCCAAGCCCCTGGCCGCGGCGTCCATCGCCCAGGTACACCGCGCGGTGACGCTCGAGGGCGACGAGGTGGTGGTGAAGGTGCAGCGGCCGGGCATCGCCGAGCAGATCGACTCGGACCTGGCCGTGCTGCGCTCGCTCGCGCGGCTCTTGGAGGCCGTGGTGGAGGAGACGAGCATCTACTCGCCCACGGGCATCATCGACGAGTTCGACCGGGCCATCCACGAGGAGCTGGACTTCGTGCACGAGGCGGCCAACATCCGCGCCTTCCTCGAGAACCACCGCAACCGGCCGTACATGACGATTCCGCGCGTGTACGAGGCGCTCAGCAGCCGCACGGTGCTGACGATGGAGTTCGTCCGGGGCGTGAAGGTGAGCCAGGCGCAGCTGTCCCCCGAGGATCGGCGCGAGGTGGCCGGCCACATCCTCGACACGAGCTTCCGCCAGCTCTTCGAGGACGGGCTGTTCCATGGGGATCCCCACCCGGGCAACCTGCTCGTGCTGGAGGGCAACCGGCTGGCGCTCTTGGACTTCGGCGTGGTGGGCCGGCTCACGCGCGTCATGCAGGAGACGCTCGTCATGCTGGTGATGGCGGTGGCGCTCAAGGACAGCGACTCGGTGGCGCGCATCCTCTACCGCGTGGGCGCGCCCGACTCGCGCGCCAACCTGATGGGCTTCCGCAACGACATCGAGACGTTGCTCGGCAAGTACCTCACGACGACGCTGGGCGAGGTGGACTCGCGCAGCCTCATGCGCGACCTGTTGGACCTGGCGGTGCGCTACCACATCCGCGTGCCCAAGGAGTACGCCCTGCTCGGCCGGGCCTCGGTGGCCACCGAGGGCATCCTGCGCAGCCTCCACCCGGACATGAACGTGCTCGAGGTGGCGATGCCCTACGCCAAGGAGCTGCTCGCGGACCGGTACGATCCGAGCCAGCTGCAGGGCGGGCTGATGCGCACCCTCTTGCGCTTCCAGTCGATGGCGGCGGATCTGCCCACGCAGCTGTCGCAGATCCTGTTGGATCTGGAGTCGGGGAAGTTCAGCGTGACGGTGCGGGCCGAGCAGTTCGACCGGCTCAACGACAGCCTGCGCAGCGCGGCGCTGGTGATGTTCCTGGGCCTGTGCGCGTGCGGCACCATCGTGGGGGTGTTCATCTCCTTCGCGCAGACGGGGCCCTGGCAATTCCACGGCCTGCCGGTGCTGGGCCTGTTGGGGCTCGCCCTGTCGGCGGGGCTCTTCGGGGCCACCTTCACCTGGTTCCTGTTCGGCAAGCGCTTCGGCAAGGTGCGCGTGAGCCGGTGGCTGGGCAACAAGAAGCCCCCGCGGTGAGGAGTCAGGAACGGTGCCGCTCGGCCACGCGGTACAGCCAGGTGAGGGAGTGGTCCAGGATCGACTGGCGCGAGCGCATGTAGTGGCGTGCCCGGACGAAGGGAAACCAGACACGGCTGCCCACGAGCACCTGGGCCTCCTCGAGTTTCCGACGCGGGATCCACTGGCCGCCGAGGTGGCGCACCAGCACCTCGCCCAGGTACGCGCCCACCGCGGGGATCGCGTATCGCTCGATGGCCTCCGGTAGATGGCGCGTCGGGAAGTCCTCGTGCCAGAAGTGGAAGTCGGCGTCCGTGAGCGACTCGGGCGTCGCCTCGAAGACGGAGGGCGCCTTGGTGTGCAACAAGGCCACGAGGTGCTCGGCGAGGGTGTCGTAGTGCTCGCGCGCCGCTTCCGGGTCGTCCACGTCCGAGGGCAAGGTGGAGGTGGCCGGAGCCCACTCCTCGGGCTCGGGTGGCTGCCAGGCGTTGAACCCGGCGATCTTCCGCTGGCGTTCGTAGCTGGCGACATCGTCCACCACTCGGGAGAGCAGCGGCGCGAGGTCCGGGTGGAAGCGGGGCTCCACGGGCGCGAGCAGGGCGCTGCGCTCGCGCAGGGTGCGCAATACGGTGTCGAAGTCCAGATCCGGCCGGAGGTGGGCATGGGCTCGGGCCTGGGCGAGACGTGCCTCGTCACTGGCGAAGTCCGCGGCGGTGGGCCACGTCACCAGGAGGACGCAGCCATTGGGAAGTTCCTCCACCCTCCAGGCGGGCGTGGACAGCACGCGCTCACGGCCAATGGACTGCACCAGCTTGGGGCCGAAGACGTTGAGCCAGAACACCTCGTAGATTTTGTCGAACCCGTCTCTTCTTCGAGTCTCGTCATCGCGGCCAAAACTGGGAGCGTCCGCCAGATTCGAGTCATCGGAGCTGTGAGCGGAGGCATGAGCGACCGGATAGCGACAGGCCCAGACGCGCACCATCTCCACGAACTTCCGGCAGCGCTCCGCCTCCGCGAAGAAGGAGAGCGGCTTCACGTTGATGAGAACCTCCAATTGGGGCGGGCGCGGTGGGTGCCTTAGCCCAAAATAACCGTCCAGCGCGGGCCACTCCGTCCGGTAGAGCCCAAGGTCCGAGCTATTCCCATCGTGCCCCTCCTCCAGCGCCTGCCAGAATGAAGCACGAGAATATTTGCGTTTTCTCTTACCCTTGACGACGTTCGGCATCCATCCATCAGCGTACTCCTCGAGCGCTTGGAGAAAGGGCTTCAGCTCACTCTCCCTCGCGGCATGAGGATCCACGTCACCTGCGAAGTCCAACCAAATGCTGTCCTCCTGCTTCAAATCATGCACGCTCAGCGTTTTCATTGGACCAGCACCTCCACTCCCGAAAGCGACTTCTCCCTCTTCAATGATGAGCACATCCACGAAGCGCAGGCCCGTATCCGGCTTTCTCACGCCCACATAGGTTTCAATGCGAGGTTTGTTGAAGTCCCCGAGGAATCGGCGCTGGGCCCTCGGTAGCGCCGCGTCGGCCTTCAGCCGCTCCACCATGGTGCGCTCGAAGGCCAGCCCCCGGGTGAACCATCCCCACAGCCGCTCGTAGGCCTCCCAGCGCAGAGGACCCTTGGAGGCCTTGCCCTCCTTTATTTCCGCCAGGCGCCTCTGCCCCCTGGCCCGTCCCGGCCACCAGGCCGTAGAAGCCCAGTGGCACTCCGAAGGTCATGTGGTCCACGACGCCCACCGCCACGGAGCCCGCTGAGAATCGCTGCTCGAGCTGCTCGTGCTCCACCGCGTCGAGCGCCCGCTGGTAGGGCGGCGGCAGTTGGGCCTTGAGCGCCTGCAACGCCATGAGCGTGGATTGGGCTCCATTCACCACGGGGATGGTGGACAGCGCGTCCTTCGCCGCGCGGGACAGGCCTCGGCCCACGTCATTCCATTGGAAGTCACGCTCGGGATGAGACGAAGGCTCGAGGCCACGAGCCTTCAGCGCGGGGCCCAGGGAGGGCAGTTGCTCGAGCAGTTCCGTGAGCTGCTTGTCCTGGGCGAGCAGGCGGAGGATGTCCCTCAGGTCATCGTCATGGCAGGAGTCGAGCACGAAGTGGGCGAGCACCTCGGTGTTGGCGGCGCCGTAGTGCTCCAGCGATTGGAGCAGGAAGACGGTGCGCTGGCGGTTGAGCGGGCCAGATGCCTCCTCGCACACCGGCCCCAGCGCCCCGAGCCGCACGGCGCTCCATGGATCCAACCGCGCCACCAGCCGGGGCATGTCCACGCGCCGCTGCAAGGCGAGAAAGTCGCCGGGCGAGGCACAGGAGAGGAAAGGCTCCAGGAGCGCCTGGGAACCGCCAGAAGAGAGGTTGGGCCAACCTGGAGCAAGGGTCTGGGTGGCACAAGTGGACACCTCCCCAGCCACGCCGCCGGAGCCGCCAATCGCGCCCGTGGCGCAACCCGCCAGGAGCAGGAGCGAGGCGAGGGCCAGGCGTGCCGGGCTCACCCACACCCTCAGGGCCCGGCGAGCCCGGGCTTGTCTCCCTCGGGAAGAGGCGCATCCCCGGAGGAGCCACCCAAGCGCCGCCCCAGCCGCGTCTTCATCCGGTCCGCCACCACGTAGAAGGCGGGCACCACCAGCAGGCTGAGCACCGTGGACAGCGACAGTCCTCCGAGCACCGCCACCGACATGGGGGCGCGTGTCTCGCTGCCCGCGCCCAGCGCCAGCGCCGCCGGCACCGCCGCCATCATCGTGGCCAGCGTCGTCATGAGGATGGGCCGCAGGCGCACCGGCCCCGCGCGAAGCATGGCCTCGGTCGCGTCCGCCCCCTGCTCGCGCTGCAACAGCGCGTAGTCCACCAGGATGATGGAGTTCTTCTTCACGATGCCCATGAGCAACAGCAGGCCGATCATGCTGAAGATGTTGAGCGTCGTGCCCGTGGCCGCCATCGCGAAGGCCGCCCCGGCGATGGACAACGGCAGGATGGTGAGCACCGTCACCGGGTGCAGGAACGAGTTGAACTGCGAGGCGAGCACCATGTAGGCCACGAGAATTCCCAGCACCAACGCGAAGAGCAGGCTGCTGATGGACTCCTGGAAGGCCACGCTCGAGCCGCCGAACACCACGCGCGTGCCTCCAGGCAGCTCCTGGGCCAGACGCTCCACCGTGTCCATCGCCTCCTGCTGCGTGGCGCCCGGGGCCACGTTGGCGAAGATGCTGATGGCACGCTCGCGATCCCTCCGGGTGATGGCCTGCAGCGCCGGGCGCTCCTCCTGCGCCACCAGCGACGACAACGGCACCAGTTCACCCGACCCGGTCCGCACCTTGAGCAGAGACAAGTCCTCCGGCCGCGCGCGCTGATCCTTGAGCAGGCGCATGCGCACGTCGATGCGCCGCCCGCCCGTGCTGTACTTGCCCACGCGCACCCCGCCCACCAGCGAGTTGAGCGTGCTGCCCACCGTCTCCATGGACACCCCCAGATCCGCGGCGCGCGCCCGATCCGGGGTGATGCGCAGCTCGGGCATGCCAATCTGGTAGTCGGTGTCCACGTCCACCACCTTGCCGCTCGCCTGGAGCTGCTCGCGAATCTGCGTGCTCGCCTCGATGAGCCGCTCCCAGTCCGCGCCACGCACGCTGAACTCCACCGGGAAGCCGCGCGAGGCGGTGAAGCCACTCTGCGACAAGTCCATCACCACCGCGCGCAGCCCCGGATAGGAATTGAGTTCCTTGCGCAACACCTGCTGGAACTCGGCCTGGCTCATGCGCTGATCCGGCGGCACCAGGGTGACGTTGAGCATGCCACCATTGACGCTGCTCACCCCGCCACCACCGCCCACCACCGCGTAGAGCCGCGCCACCTCGGGCCGCCCGAGCAGGAAGGCCTCGGCCTTCTGGAACAGCCGGTTGCTCTCCTCCAGCGTGCTGCCCACCGGCGTCTGCATCCGCACCATCAACCGGCTCTGATCCTGCGAGGGCACGAACTCGCTCGACAGCGTCTTGAAGGCCAGCCCGGACACCGCCAGCAGCACCACCGCCCCGCCCAGCACCCACCAGGGATGGCGCAGCGCGCGCGCGAGCACCCCGCCATAGCGCCCCTCCAACCACTGGAAGGCGCGATCCACGGCGAGCCCCACCCGGCCGCGCCCCTCGCGCCCCGTCTTGAGCAGCTGCGCGCAGCGCGCCGGCGCCAGGGTGATGGCCTCCACGTACGACAGCAGCACCGCCACGCACAGCGTGACGCCGAACTGGAGGAAGAACTTGCCGATGATGCCCTTCATGAAGATGACGGGCAGGAAGATGGCCACCACCGCCAGCGTGGCCGCCAGGGCCGCGAAGGTGATCTCGTGCGTGCCCTCGCGCGCGGCACGTACCCGGTCCGCGCCCTCCTCCGCGTGCCGGAAGATGTTCTCCATCACCATGATGGCGTCATCCACCACGATGCCCACCGCCAGTGACAGCCCCAGCAGCGTGAAGGTGTTGAGCGTGAAGCCCAGGAAGTAGATGACCGCCACCGTGCCGAGCAGCGACATGGGGATGGCGAGGATGACGTTGAAGGTGCTCGAGAGCGAGCCGAGGAACGCCCAGCACACCAGCGCCGTCAGGAGGCACGCGAGCAGCAGCTCGAACTCGATCTCGTGCACGCTCTCCTCGATGAACTGGGTGGAGTCGAAGTTGACGCTCACCTCCAGGCCCTCGGGGGCATCCGCCTGGATCTGCGCCATCTTCTCGCGCACGCCCTGGGCCACCGCGACGGCGTTGGCACCGCGCTGCTTCTTGATGCCCAGGCCCTGCGCGGGCTCGCCGTTGACGCGCGCCAGGCGGCGCTGGTCCTCGAAGCCATCCTCCACCAGCGCCACGTCGGACAGGTAGACGGGTGCCCCCTCGGCCTCGCGCACCACGAGGTGGCGCAGCGTCTCCAGATCCAACGCCTCGCCCATCACGCGCACGTTGATCTCCCGGCCCTCCGCCTCGATGCGCCCGGCGGGCAGCTCCACGTGCTCGCGTTGCAGCGCGGCGAGCACGTCCGCGACGGTGAGCCCCCGCGCGTCCAGCTTCGCCGCGTCCACCCAGATGCGCACGTTGCGCTCCAGCGAGCTGTTGAGCGCCACCTCCCCCACCCCGGGCACCGTCTGCAGCAGCTCCTTGAGCCGGTAGCGGGCGAAGTCGGAGAGGTACTGCGGGGAGAAGGGACCGGACACGCCCACCGTCATGATGGGCTGATCCTCGGGGTTGCTCTTGGAGACGACCGGCGGATCCATGTCCTCCGGCAGCCGGCGCTGGGCCTGGCTCACCTTGGCCTGCACGTCCTGCAACGACAGGTCCACGTTGCGCGCCAAGTCCAGCTCCACCGTGATGGAGCCGCTCGACTGCCGCGCGCTGGAGGTGATGGACTTGACGCCCTCCACCTGCATCACCGCTTCCTCCAGCGGCTCGATGATGTCGCTCTCCACCGCCTCGGGCGAAGCGCCCTCCCACGTCACGCCGATGCTGATGACGGGGTAGTCCACATCCGGAAACTGGCTGATGCCGATGCGCTGCGCCGCCACCAGCCCGAAGGTGATGGTGGCCGCCATCAACATCCAGGCGAAGACGGGTTTCTTGATGCAGACCTCGGTGATGTTCATCGCACCGCTCCCGTGCCGCCATCCGTACTCATCACGCGGGGCTCGCCGGTGAAGGACGGCTCGTCCCCCTTGGCCAGCCGCACCGCCACGCCCTCCTTGAGGGCCTCGCCGCCCCGCACCACGAGCTGCTCGCCGGGCTCGAGCCCCTCCCGCACCTCCACGCGCCCATCCGCCGTGCGCAGGCCCAACTCCACCACGCGCTCGCGCGCCTTGCCCTCGCGCACCACGAAGGCCAGGAAGCCACGCTCACTCGGGCGCACCGCCGTCTGGGGAATGACGGGCGCCCCGTGGGCCGTCTCCACCGGAACCCTCACCGAGGCGAACGAGCCCGGCCGCAGTCCCTGGGCCTCCGCGCCTGCCACCTCGGCCATCACCTTCACCATGCGGCTCGCTGGATCCGCCGCGTCCGCCACGTGGATGACGCGGCCCTCGTAGGCGCGCCCGTCCCCGCGCACCGTGAAGCGCGCCGGCATGCCGGGCTTCACCCGCCCCACTTCCGCCTCCGCCACGGTGAAGTGCAGGAGCAGCGGCTCGCGGCGCAGCAGCGTGGCCAGCACCGTGCCCGGCTGCACGTACTGCCCCGTCTGCACCGTGCGCGTCTGAAGCACCCCATCCAGCGGCGCCTTCACGTACGCGTCACGCAGGTTCAGCTCCGCCTGCTCCACCGCCGCCTTCGCCGCCGCCGTGTCCGCCGCCGCCCCGAGCGCCAGCGCCTCCGCGCTCTCGAGCTGCTCGGCGGGCAGGAGGCCCGGCTTCACCTCGTTGACCGACGCGCGCCGCTGGGACGCGGCCTGCGCCTGCATGCGCGAGGCCTCGGCCCGCTCCAGCGCCGCCCGCGCCGCGCGCACCGCGATGCCGTAGCGCGTGGGCTCGATCTCCGCGAGCACCTGCCCCTTCTTCACCGACTGCCCTTCCAGGAAGCGCACCTGCTCCACCACGCCCGCCACGCGCGCGGTGATCTGCACCTGCTCGAACGCCTCCACCGAGCCCACCGCGGAGATGACGTACTCCACGTCCCGCGCCGCCACGGGTTCCACCTCCACCGGGAACTCGATGGGTCCCCCCTTGCCCCCTCCCCGGCCGCCCCCCTTGCCGCCAGCGGAGGCCTCCCCGGACGGCTTGCCACACGCCAGGGTCAGGATGAGCGCGATGCCCAGCCCTCGTGTCATCCCATGCCTGCTCACTTACGGCTCCTTCCCAAGGGGATCGAGTCCCACCGCGGCCCGCAGCTCCAACAGGGCCCTGCCCAGCGCGTACCGGGCCTGCGCCAGGGAGACCTCGGCCTCGTATTGACTCACCTGCGCGTCACTCAATGCCAGCGAGGACGCGAGTCCCTGACGATACAGGATGCTCGTCTCCTCGGCGTTCTGGCGCGCGGCCCGGACGGCCACCTCGCCGCGGGCGAACGACGCCTGGGCGGTGCGCAGCGACACCCGCGCGCTCTCCACCGCCACGTCCACCCGCCGCTCGCGCGCCACCGTCTCCCACTCCAGCGCCCGCGCCAGGGCGAGCCGCTCGTGGCGATCCGCGTAGCGCTCGCCCCCATCGAACAGGGTCCAGGACAGCTCCAGCGCGAGGAACCCATTGCCCGTGCGCCCGGACAGACCCGACTCGTTGTTGAAGGTGTACTGCGCGGAGGCGGAGAGCGCGGGGAACAGCCGCGCCAGGGGCTCGCGCGCCAGGGCCCGCTGCTGCTCCACCCGCAGCCTCGCGGAGAGCAGATCCGGCCGACGCTCCAGGGCCCCCTGCTCCAGTCCCGCGAACGCGTCCACGGGGCGCGAGGCCTCGCCGAGCAACGTCTCGGGCGGCGCCAGCGGGCCCCGCGTGGGCGTCACCAGGAGGTAGCCCAGCTCCAGGCGGCTCGTCTCCGCCTGTCCCACCGCCTCGGCGAGCGTCGCCTCCGCGGTGGCCACGTCCAGCTCCGCGCGCGTCACGTCATTGGTGCTCGCCAGCCCCGCCGTGGCCCGCGCCCGGGCATCCTCCAGCGACTGCCGCGCCAGGGCGAGCCGGCGCTCGGCCGCGTCCGCCACCTGGAGCTGCCCCAGGGTGGACAAAAAGGCATTGGCGGCCTGGAAGGCCACCTGCCGGCGCGCCTCCCGCGCATCCAGGGCCGTCGCCTCCTGATCCCTCGCCGCCGCCTGGTACAGCGGGAAGCCGCGCGCGTCGAGGAGCGGCACCCGCGCGGCGACACTGGCGCCCAGGGCGTTGGCACGCTGGACGACCACCGTCTCGCCCCCCACTTCCCGTGTCAGCTCCTGCGGACGGCGGGTGTAGGTGCCACTGACGGAGAGTCGCGGCAAGAAGAAGGCCCGGGCCTTGGCCACCCGCGCCTCGGCCGCCTCGGCCCGCGCTCCGGCCGCCCGCGCCGTCTCGTTCTGCTCGGCCGCGAGCGACACCGCGCGCTCCAGCGTCAGTGGCTCCTCGGTGGATGGGGCCGACGAATCGGTGTCCCCCTGGGCCCACACAGCGGGCGCACACAAGACGAGCCAGGCACAGATGGGGACGGCGAAGGCGGAACGCATCAAGGGCATGAAGGGGGCAGGGGGCGATCGGCCCCCATACAGGACCTGGGCGGACGCGGCCATGGGAAACGCCCGGGGGTGGACGCTGCACCAGGCATCGGGGCTGAACACGCCCGGAAATGGACGGGCCCTGCGTTTATTCCTGGTGACGGTCGGACTGCCGTGGCTCACCCTTATGCTGAAATTGACTTTGATTATCGATTTCAACTAGGACGCGGAGCGTCACCTCGTCGAAGGGGCCGCGGATGCGCTGGATGGGATGGGTTCTCGGGTTGCTCGTGAGCGTGCCGGCGCTGGCACGGCAGGGCGAGCCGTCCGTGGACGGAGGGATCGCCGAGGAGGCGCCGGTGATACAGACGGTGGTGACGGCGTCGCGCTCGGTGGAGCGGCTCCAGGACACCCCGGTGGCCGTCGAGGTCATCACCCGCAGGGACATCGAGGCCACGGGCGCGAGAGACCTGGCCGAGGCGCTGGGCGCGCGGCCGGGCCTGGAGTTGCGGCGCGGCTTCGCGGGCACGGAGCTGCGGGTCCAGGGACTGTCCCCCGAGTACACCCTCGTGCTGGTGGACGGCGAGCGCGTGACGGGGCGGCTCGGCGGGGCCCTGGACTTCTCCCGGTTCTCCACGGAGGACATCGAACAGGTGGAGATCATCCGGGGCCCCTCCTCGGTCCTCTATGGCAGCGACGCCGTGGCGGGCGTGGTGAACATCATCACCCGCAAGGCCCAGCGGCCGCTGGGGGCCACGGCCCAGGCCTCGCTCGGCGGCCTGTGGCAGTTCGAGGCGGATGGCTCCGCGGAGCTGCGCGGCGAACGGGCGGGACTGCGGCTCAGTGGCGGCTTCCAGCGCCGGGATGGCTATGACCTGACCCCCGACACCCCGGCCACCACGGGCAGCTCGCTCGAGGGCTTCCAGGTCTCCGGGCGCGGCGACGTGCGCGTGACGGACGCGCTCCGGCTCGAGGCCCGGGCGGGCGCGTCCCGGCAGGTGCAACGGGGCGTCGACGAGGGCGTGGCCGGCGCGCTGTTCGATCGCGCGAGCCAGAACGAGAGCCAGGAGGTGACGCTGGCCCCCTCGTGGGTGCTCTCCCCCACCGGCTCGCTCCAGCTCTCGGGCCGCTACTCGCGCTTCCGCCATCGCTACGTGTCGGATCAACGCCAGTCCTCCGCGCTGGATCAGGTGGAGGAGACGCGCGAGCAGATGGCGCGGGTGGGCCTCCAGCTCGACCAGACCCTGGCCCAGGCGCACCAGCTCGTGGTGGGCGTCGAGGCGATTGGCGAGACGCTCGACTCCGATCGGCTCTCCAGCCCGGGCCAGCGTGGCCGGCTGTCCCTCTACGGACAGGACTCCTGGAAGACGCCCCTGCCGGTGGCGCTCCACGTCGTGCCCGGCCTGCGGCTGGACGTGGACTCGGAGTTCGGCACGGTGCTCACCCCCCGGCTCGCCGTGCGGCTGGAGCCGGTGGAGGCGCTCACGGTGCGCGCCAGCTACGGCCTCGCCTTCCGGGCGCCGAGCTTCCAGGAGCAGCTCATCGACTTCGAGAACCCCAGCGTGGGCTACGTGGTCGCGGGCAACCCCGCGCTGCGCCCCGAGCACTCGCGCGGCGCGACCGTGTCCGCGGAGTGGCGCGTCGGCAGCCGGAGCCTCCTGTGGACGAACCTGTTCCGCAACGACCTCTCCGACATGATCACCGTGGTGCAGGATCCACTCTCCCCCACCCTGCGCTTCAGCTACGACAACGTCGCGCGCGCCACCGTGCAGGGCGCCGAGGTGGGCTTCAAGCAGCGGCTGCCGCTCGGGGCGTGGCTGGACGTGGGTTACACGTTCATCCACGCGCGGGATCTCGAGGAGGACCGCCCTCTCGAGGGACAGAGCGCGCACCGGCTCACCACGCAGCTCGGCCTGCGCTACCGGCCCTGGCGCCTGGAGGCGTCCGTGCAGGGCTCCTGGGTGGGCCCCCGCCCCTACTACCAGGCCCCCGACGGCACGGCGCGAACCGTCCTCGCCCCCGCCTACGCGACCCTGGACGCGCGGCTTGCCCATGGGGTGCTGGAGTCGGTCCGGCTCTTCGTCGCCGGCCGCAACCTGCTGGGCGCGGGAGAGCCCAACTACCTGCCCATTCCGCCTCGCGCCTTCTACGCGGGGCTCATCCTCGACGTGTGAGGGAGGACGCATGCAACGCACCGCCAGGCAGTCGCGACACCGCTGGGCCCTGGGCCCCTTCCTGCTGCTCGGCCTCGCCGCGTGCGGCGAGGACATCCAACCGGAGCCGGGCCCGGCTCTGCCCACGGACGGCGAGCCGGCCCCCTTGTTCCGCCACACCCGCGAGTCTGACGGCTCGGTGACCACGATCGTCGACGCGACCGATGGGGCGGCGTGGCGCGCCCTGGACCTGGACACGAGCGAGGCCGCGGAGGCCGCCGTGCAGTCCGCCTGGGATGTGTCCTTCCAGCGCTTCCACATCCGCACGCGCGGAGGCGTCAACGGCACGGGCGGCGTCGGGGTGGCGCTGCTGCCGGACACCTTCGAGTCGATCACCCAGGCGCCCGCCTCGGGCTACCACGAGGATGCCGCGGACAGCGACGACACGGACAGCGAGCCGGACAACGTCTTCGAGCGGGTGGAGGACGGCTGGTACAGCTACGACGTGATGACCCACACGCTCACGCCGCGCGCGCGGACCTACGTCCTGCGCAGCGACGCGGGCCGCTACTTCAAGCTGCGGATGCTGAGCTACTACGACCCGGCTGGCTCTCCCGCGGTGCTCTCCTTCCGGTGGAAGCAGGTGGATCCACCGAGCCCTTCCCTGACACACGCACGAGGACGACTCCCATGAAGACCCGCCCCTTCCCCGAGACCCGAGTGAAGCACGGCATGCCGCGAGGCCCCTGGCACATCGCCCCCCTGACGCTGGCCCTGTGGCTGGGCGCCTGTGGCGTCAACGAGCCCGTGGATCCGCCCCCGGTCGAGGCCCCGCGGTGCGAGGCGAGCCCGGTGCGCTGCGCCGAGCGGAGCATCGATCAATTGAACCTGCTCACCACGGTCTCCACGGGGGAGATCCGCGAGGAGGGAACGGTCGCGGGCGAGTTCCAGACCTACGTGGACGCGCGGGCGGGAGGCGCCTCCGCCACGCAGTCGTATACCTATGGCCGCTTCACGCCCCAGGGCCTGAGCCGGGTGGCGGTGGATGACCAGGCGGCCCTGGCCTCGACGGACTGGGACATCGCCTTGCGCCGCTACACGATCCGGGTGAACAGCGGCGTGTCCGGCCCCTCGTGCGTCGCGGTGGCTCGGACTCCGGCGGGCACGAGCTTCGAGTCGGTGACGGCGGTGGACGCCGCCTGGGGGTTCAGCACCGAGGACTACTTCACCGAGTCCTGTGAGGCCATCCCCGGACAGTACGGCCTGGGCCTGGCGACGCGGCTGGAGGACTTCTGGGGCTATGAGGCCTGTCTGTCCATGACCGGCGCGGTGTTCGTGCTGCGCCTGGCGGATGGCAGGCACGTGAAGCTTCAGGTGATGCACTACTACGATCCGGAGCCGCAGCGGGTCTGCGATGAGACGGGCGAGGTGCCCCAACCCAGCGGCGCCGCCCAGCTGCGCATCCGGTGGGCCTTCCTGCCATGAGGCTCCCCGTGTGGCCGCTGTTCCTGATCGCCGGGTGTGGCGACCCGGCTCGGCCGCCGCATGAAGTGTTCGAGGAGGAGTCGCGGACGTTGCTCCTGGGGGGACGACCCACCGAGGCCACGGCGGAGCCACCGCGATTCGAGCCCGGCGAGCCGGTGGAGTCGGTGGTGTCTCCCGGAGGCCGCTTCCGGATCCACTTCTCGCGGAGCGGACCCAACGCGGTGGCGCTCGCGGACGCGGAGGGCAACGGTGTTCCGGATGCAGTGGACACCGTGGCGCGCACCTACGACGCCGTGGCGGCCTTCTACGCGGAGTTGGGCTACCGCTCGCCGCCCGAGGACTCCGGAGGCTCCGGCGAGGCGGGAGGCGACGGACGCTTCGACGTCTACCTGGTGGACTTCGCCGGACGGGCGGATGGGGCCTTCCGGCGCGAGGACTGCCTCTCGGTGGAGCTGGGTTGCCACGGGTACATGCTCCAGGAGAACGACTTCGCCGGCTATGCCTATGCCTCCTACGAGCAGGCCGTGACGACGCTGGCGAGCCATGAGTTCTTCCACGCCGTGCAGGCGGCATATGGCACGGCGCTCGGACGCGTGGCGGAGGAAGGCACGGCGGTGTGGGCCTCCGAACGCTTCGCTCCCGAGCTGGACGACCTGGAGCACTTCGTCCCGGCATACCTGTCGCGCGCGGATCGCAGCCTGGTGGTGGAGCCGGACGGACCGGCGCAGTCCTTCAGTTATGGGGCCTCGCTCTTCTTCCAATTCCTCGGCGAGCGCCTGGGCGACGGAATACTCCGGGCGATGTGGGAGGAGAGCGTGCGCGCGCCCTCCTCGCACTGGGCGGAGCTGCTGGAGAGGGTGCTGCGCCGCGACGCGGGCACGGACTTCGACACCGCGTTCAGCGAGTTCGCCGCGTGGAACCTGGCCACCGGGCAGCGCGCGCGGGAAGGCAGTGGGTACGCACGGGGCGCGGGCTACTCCGGGCTCGTTCCCGCCGCCAGGGACCTGCCGGTGGACGAGCCCTCGGTGCGCGTGGCGGCTGCCTCGACGCGTTACTTCGACGTGGCGGGCGGGACACCGGGCGTCTCGGTGTCCTTCGAGCCGAGGGAGGGCACGGACAGCGCGGGGCTGCACCTGCTGGTGGTGGCGGTGACCGAGCGCGAGGTGCTGCGCATCGTCCGCGCGGACGGGCCCGGAGTGCTCTCCGCCCGGGTCTCCGCCGAGGACGCCACGCGCGTGGTGGTGGCGGTGGTGAACGGGCGCCACTCGGGCGACGGCCGCTATGGCCGGCTGCGCATCTCCTCCGAGGCTCCGGCCGAGTCTCCGTCCGGGGAGCCCTCCCGCGGGTGCCAGAGCGCCCCCGGAGCCGTCCCCGGGGCACTGCTCCTCGCCGCCGCGTGGTGGGCCATTCCGAGACGACGGACTCACTGAACGTCCCGGGCCGATGGCACAGCTCCGGGGGTCGTGCAACGCGGCTCGCTCAGGGCGTGCGGATCGCCGGCAGGGTCACACTGCCCATGCCGTTGCCGAGGAAGAAGCCCGGGTGGGCAGGCTGGTTGTAACCCATGTTCTGACCGGCGACCTGCACACGGTACTGCGGATCGTGCATCAGCGTCGGGATGCGGTAGCTGGTCTCGATCGGGGTGGTGAAGAGCAGCAGGGAGGTACTATCGCTGTTGCGCAGCACGACCTCTTCGCGCCAGTCACCGAGGATGTCGGCGGCGATCACCGGGTTGGACTTGGTGCTGTTGTTGGACGCGGCGCCGTAATCCGAAGCGGTCAGCAGGCGGGTCAGGCTCAGGGAGCTGGGTACCCATTTGTCGATCTTCACGCCATCGAGCAGCTCGCGCGAGAGGTCTCCATCCCACCACACGGCCATGTTCACGCTGCTCGGGCGCTTGGTCGAGGAGATCTGCACGCCCCCGGCGCTCATCAGCACCGAACCGGCGGTGCTCCAGCACTCCTCGCCCGGATCGGCCGGGTCGATGTCCGCGCACATGCCGCGGCCGACGTCCGCGCCCGAACCGTAGCCCCACAGGATGGCGCCGGTGGCGGCATCATGGATTTCCATGCCGCGATTGCTGCCGTACGAGCCCGGATCCTCGTGCACCATGAAGATCTGCTTGCCGCCGCGGTTCGGGTTGAGAACGCCGACATGCAGCGCATCGCCGTGGCCAAGGCCGGTGCGGTAGCGCAGGCTCCCGTCGCTGTTGATCGTGGCGGCGCCGTAGATGATGTCGTCCTTGCCGTCGTCGTTCACATCGGCAACGCTGAACCAGTGCGCGCCTTGGCCGTAGGCGCCCGAACCAGAGGTCGGGCTGTCGTGGAGCCAGCGCTGGGTCAGCTTGCCGTCACGCCAGTCCCAGGCCACGAGCACCGCGCGGGTGTAGTAGCCGCGAGCGAACACGGCGGAGGGCCGGGAGCCGTCGAGATAGGCCACGCCGGCGAGGAAGCGGTCCACGCGATTGCCGTAGCTGTCGCCCCATTTGGACACGGTGCCGCGCGCGGGCAGGTAGTTGGTGGTGGCCAGGGCGACACCGGTGGCACCTTCGAAGATGGTCAGGTACTCCGGACCGGAGAGGACGTAACCGGAGCTGTTGCGGTAGTCGGCCGAGCTGGAGCCGATCACCGTGCCCTTGCCGTCCACGGTGCCGTCGGCGGTCTTGATCATCACCTCGGCCTTGCCGTCTCCGTCGAGGTCATACACGACCATCGAGGTGTAGTGTGCGCCGGCGCGGATGTTCATGCCCGGATGGATGCGCCACAGGCGTTTGCCGTTGAGCTTGTAGGCATCGATGTAGGTGTTGCCGGTGTAGCCAGACTGGGAGTTGTCCTTGGCATTGGTCGGCTGCCACTTGAGCACGATCTCGTATTCGCCATCGCCGTCGAGATCGGCCACCGAGCCGTCATTGGCTTCGTAGGTGTAGGCCACGCCGTCGGGCGTGGTGCCACCGGCGGGCTTGTGGAGAGCAATCGTGAGGTAGGGATTGGTCAGCACCGTGGCGTTGCTGCCGGCCTGCTCGACACCGTTGAGCACAGGCTTGACGGTATAGGTCGAGCTGGTGGTGCCCACCGTGTCGGTGTAGTTGGTGCCGCCGGTGAGCACACTGCTGTTGAGCTTGGTGGTACCGCGGTAGACATTGAAGCCGATGCCCGAGGGATCGGTGCCGAGCAGACGCCAGCTCACCAGCATGCCTCTGGCCGCCGGGACGGCGACCACGCCGCGGCCGAGTTTCTCGACGTATTTGGCGGTGGCCGCGATGCTCGAGCTGGAGCCGGTGGGAGAGTCCGTGGCCGCCTGGGCCCCGGAGGCCAGCAACATGACGGCCAGACCGCCAAACAATTTGCTCTGCATGATGTCCCCTCGAGTTCGATCCGTCCGGAGGCCCTTCGACCGAGGCTTCCAGTGTTCGCAGGAGAAATCCTATATCGAATCGTTTCGAACACGCAATACTTGAAAATCGCTTAAAACCCGTTTATCCCCTCGAGTCATCGCGCGGCATACGATCTGATTTTCCCCTGGGCGAAAAATATCGCCTGCGATCGAAATCCAGCAGGGTTCATTTACAGCAGGAAGGTTATTTTCTCGAGGAGACTCATATGCTCAGGCTCCCGAAGCAACGACTTCAGTCCGCTTCGTTCCGTGGCTTCGTCGGAAACGTTTCCGCGCTTGCCCTTTTCAAGCACTACTTGGGTGATGCTCCTGGTCGCGGAGAATCAAACCATCACAAGGTTTTCGCCCCGCTCGATTCCAACCTGTCGACGGCGAATGGCAGCTGCAAGCCGGCCCTGGGCCGCGATTGCGCGGCCAACTACGCCACCAACTCGACGGGGGACTTCCAGCTGAACTCGTCCGTGATCTCCGCGATCAATGTCCTCTACGCCTTGCGGGGCAGCCCCACGAGGGTGAGCATCGTCGCGGGGGCTCCAGGCGCCCGCGGGTGGGCGATTTCCCACTGGTAGTCCGGCGCCTCCAGCCCCGCCAGGAGCTCCCGCAGGTCCTCCTCGGTGTACGTGCGCGCGTTCGACACGGCCCCGTCCCAGGCGATGAGCAGCGGGAGCACGGGGAGCGCGTAGGTGAACAGCACCTGCCGCGGCCGGAGGGGACGGATGAAGGGCGTCAGCAGCAGCACCATCAGCACGCTGGCGGGGATGGCCGTCCACCAGAGCCAGCGCGGATGGGAGTTGTCGCTCATCTCGAGCACGCAGATCGCCTGCCGCTTCTCGAACGCGTCCTGGAGGATGCGGCGCGCGACTGGCGGGGGCATGTGGTGGAAGCTGCAGATCATGGTCCGCACGCCCTGGAGCGCGTCGGGGACCTGGCCCGCGTCGACCGGGCTCGTGTGGTAGCGGACCCGCGCCGCGTCCCCCGCCGCGTTGATGCGCGTGGCGGCGTCCGTGTTCGGGAAGAGGTCGGTGAGGGTCACGCTCGGCCGGAGGCCGTGGTCGGCGGCGAGCCGTTCGGTGGTCTGGAGCAGGGGTCCACCGCCCCCCGAGCAGAGGTCCACGACCCGGTCGGTGCCCGCTGCCTCCAGGGCCCTCGCCAGCAGGGGCGCCAGGAGCCGCTCGGTGCCGAGCACGCGGTGCATCGCGGCGATGTAGAGCGTCAGGCACTCCCGGAGGCCACCTGGAAACCAGCGGAAGTCCTCGAACTCGAACAGCGACATGCGCTTCATGGTGTTGCCCCCTTCGCACCTGAATTCTACACCGGGCCCCGGCCCCGCCCCGTCACGTCCCAGCGCTTCACCACCTGACCGCCGCGCACGGCCCACAGCTCGGACTGCAGGTTCACCGAGACACAGACGTGGTTGGGCACCACCCGCACCCGCTCGCCCACGCGCGGCCTCCACGCCGTGCGCGACAGGTCCAGGACTCCATGCTCCTCGGAGATCGTCCGCACCACCACCTCGGGCCGGTCCAGCAGCGCGCCATAGCCCTCCACGGGCAGCTCCTCCTTGGCCAGCGCCTTGGAGCCCGCGTCGATGACGGCCTGCCCCGGCACCGCCGTGCTCACCACCGTCGCGAGCACCGAGTACGCGACCTCCTCCCAACCGCACGCGCCCATCCACGCGCTCGCCCGGTCGAAGAAGGGCGCGATGCCCGGACGGACCTCGTTCATCCCCACCACCTCGTGCGAACGCCACAGGGTGGGCGTGGAGCCGCCACTCACGATTCCCGGCTTCAACCCCACCGCCCCCAGCGCGTCCAGGAACGTGCCCAGCCGCCTCGACACCTCCGCGAGCGCCGGGCCCTGCTCGGCCAGCGACATGCGGAGGTGCCCCGGGTAGAACATCACACCCTGGTACTCGAGGCCCTCCTCCCCCGAGGCCTCGCGGGCCAGCGCCACGGCCTCCTCCGGCGTCTGCACGCCCACCCGGCGCATCCCCAGGTCCAGTTCCACCAGCACGCCCACCGTGCGCCCCACCCCACGCGCGGCCTCCGCCAGCCCCGCCAGCACCTCGCGCGAGTCCAGCGCCACCGAGAGCCGCACGCGCCGGGGCAACGCCATCAGCCGCGCCAGCTTCGAGGCGCCCACGGGCGAATAGGCCAGGAGCACGTCGTCCGCCACCGCGCCCATCACCTCCGCCTCGCGGGGCGTGGCCACCGTGACGCCCACCGCGCCGGCCTGGAGCTGCCTCGCCGCCAGTTCCGGCACCTTGTGCGTCTTCGTATGCGGCCGCCACCTCAGTCCGTGCTCACGCATGTACGCGGAGGCCTTCGCCAGGTTGCGCTCCAGGCGCTCCTCGTCCACGAGCGCCGCCGGGGTCTCGATATCGTCCAGTGAGGGAAAACTCATACGGGGCCCCACTCTACGGCAATGGCTACGAGGCGTGAGCCAGGCCGGCGAAGTTCAGGGGCAGCTCCAGGACGAAGGTGGCCCCGCGCCCCGCTCCCTCGCTGTGGACCGTCAGCGAGCCGCCCATCTCCTGGGCCGCCAGCGCACTGGAGTGCAGGCCAAAGCCGTGGCCCTCCTGGCGCGTGGTGAATCCGTACTGGAAGATGCTCGTGAGATGCTCCGGTGCGATTCCCATCCCGGTGTCTCGCACCTCGATGCGGACGCGGTCGGCGGCGGCGAGCGCCATCTTCACGGCCAGCAGCCGCTCCTCCGGCGGTACCCCATCCATGGCATATTTGGCGTTGCTGAACAGGTTGACGAGGATCATCAGGACCTTGTGCTTGTCGGTGAGCACGGAGGGCAGCGGGGCCCATTGCCGATCCACCTTCACCTGATGGCGGGAGAGACCGGCCGCGTTGATGCGCAGTGCGTCCTCCACCAACTCCGCCAGGCTGACCGACTCCTGGATCCGCGGCATCCGGGCATGATTCTGTTGCACCTTGACGATGTCACCGATGTGCTCGGTGTACCGGCCGATGTCGCCGAGCAGCTCGAGCATACTCCCTCGCTCGTCCAGCAGGTTCTGCCCCAACTTGTCCAGGAAGGGGAGGAGATGTCGCCCGCGCTCGTCCTGGATGACGAAGGTCGTGAGCTCGCCCTGATGATCCTGGAGCAGGCGGGCCACCCGGCCCACGTGCTCGAGCTTCATCCCGTTCATGCGCTCCCGGGCGAGCTGGGCCGCGGTGTAGACGCTGTTGAGGACATTGCCCACGTTGTGCAGCACGTTGGTGGCGATCTCCGCCATGCCCGCCTGCCGTGCCGCCCGCATGAGCTGCTGGTGGACATCCTTCAGCTCCCGGGTGCGCTCCTCGACGCGTTGCTCCAGGCCCTCGTTGGCCTGCCGCAGGGCCTCCTCGCGTTGCCGCACCTCCCGGGCCATCAGCTCGAAGGAGCGGGCCAGCTGTCCCAGCTCGTCCTCGCGTGAGGTCTCCAGGGAGACCCCGAAGTCGCCGGCCGCCACCTGGTCCGTGGCCCGGGTGAAGGTCTGGAGCGGGCGGGAGATCTGATCCCTGAGCACCCAGAACATGATGAGCAGCTCCACGAGCAGCGACACGAGGCCGAACACCAGCACATAGCGCGCGGCCTCGATGGCTTTCGAGGTCACCACGCTCTCGGGCAGCACCGTGACGAAGTTCCAGCCCGGACCCTGCAGCCGCGCCACGGCGATGTACTCGCCGTACTCGGGCAGCCCCACCACGGTCTGCCCGGGCGCGCGGCGCTTCACCGCTTCGAAGATGCTCCGCAGATGGGCCTGCTGCTTCGCGGTGGGAAGCCCCGGCCGTGAGCCCTCCGGCTGTTGGGCGGCCAGGATGTCGTAGCCGCCCGTCGTGCTGTCCAGCTTGATGTCGGGATGGGCGACGAGCTGGCCATCATCGCGGAAGATGAGGTTGTGCGCGCCGGGCAGGTGGTCGATGCGGGTGCGCGACAGCAGATCATCGACGATCACGTCGTTGCCGAGCGTCGCGACATGCTGGCCGTCCTGGTCCACCGGGGTGACGGCGGAGATCAGCCATTTTCCGGAGACGTCATCCTTGTAGCTGCGCGTCCAGGCCATCCGCCGCAGGGGATTCTCCTGGGGCCGGGAGATGAGGGAGTACTCGAAGGAGAGCAGCGGGTAGTCGGGACTGGCGTCCTGGGTCCAGTTGGGGACCTCCGGCCAGTAGAGCACGTTCACGCCCTCCGTCAGGAAGATGTACGTGTTGGCGTGGCGGGTGCGGTAGGCGGGCCCGTATTGGGCGATCACGTCATACGAGGCCAGGAGCCGGCGTTGGAACGCGGTATCGGCCTTCACCCCCGGGGTGACCCAGACGCCCGGCACCCGCGTTCCATCGAAGCCTTGGGGCCGGGTGCGAATCGTCCCATCGGACCGGAGCTCGAACATGCTGTCGAAGCGGGAGGTGGGATCCTCCTGGCTTCCGGCCTGGAGCCGTTCTTCGAAGGCCTGCTTGAGGAGGGCGTGGGCCTCCTCCACGAGGACGAAGATGGCCTGCTCCCGTTGGCCGCGCTCCTCGACGTGCCGAGCCAGATGCTCCAGGCTCTCGTCGCGCATGGTCCTCAGGATGTGGAGGTAGCTGACGAGGGTGGTCAAGGCGATGACCACCCCGATGCGCCCCGCCATCTGCAAGAGGGTTCGGCGCGCGAGGGTAGAACGGGAGTTGGATGGATACGGCATGTGTCCACCAGCATCCCTCATGGGATGGGGGCGCAGACAAGCGCACGGGGAGTATGCCCCGCGCCCCGGGGAGGAAGGACACCTCGGCCCCCCCTCGGCTCCTCGCCGGGGTGATGGGTCCCGAGGTGTCCTCATTCATACACTCGGCCTTCTGACCGCTGCCTGGGGCGCCACGCTCGCCTTCTCCGCGCCTGCCTTGGGGAGAACGCAGCCATTTCACACTATTCATTGAAAACGGATTTCAGCCATGAATAGAGTCATCGAGTCACCTGATTCAAGAAACGGAGTCTCCCCATGAGTCATTACTCGTCTCTGTGGTTCAAGCGTGCATTACGCATCTGTGTGGCCCTGCTTATCCTACCGGTGGCTGCATTCGCCCAGACGCTTCCGCCGGCGCCGCAGGTGGCCGGCCAGATCACCATCGGCTGGAACCTCGGGAATACACTCGAGGCCATCTGCGGTGAAACCGCGTGGGGCAACCCGACCGTCACCCAGCAGTTCATCAACAGCGTCAAGGCCGCTGGGTTCAATGCCGTGCGCATTCCCGCTGCCTGGGATTGCCACGCCGATCAGAGCACGCTCACGATCGATCCGGCATGGATGACTCGCGTGAAGGAGGTGGTGGACTACGCCTACGGCCAGGGGATGTATGTGATCCTCAACATCCACTGGGATGGTGGCTGGCTCGAGGAACACCCGTTGTATTCGCATCAACAGGCCGTCAACAAGAAGCAGCGCGCCTACTGGACGCAGATCGCCAACACGTTCAAGGGCTACAACGAGCGCCTGCTGTTCGCCGGCACCAACGAGGTACATGCCGACTACGGCACGCCGACGACCGAGCACATCACCGTGCAGCAGTCGTATCTCCAGACCTTCGTCGACGCCGTGCGCGCGACGGGCGGGAACAACGCATCACGGACGCTCGTGGTGCAGACCTACAATACGAACAGCTGGCACGGCCTCGATTACTTCTCCCTGCCGTCGGACACGATCGCCAACCGGCTGATCGTCGAAGTCCATCACTACGATCCCTACGACTACACGCTGAACACAAACAACACGTGCGCGTACTGGGGCGCCCCCTATCCGGTGCAGGGCGCATGCTCCTGGGCGCAGGAGGCCTACCATGACGACCTGTTCGCGCGTGTGAAGGCGAAGTGGATCGCCCAGGGGGTCCCGGTGATCATCGGCGAGTACGGCGTGGCGACGCGTCCGAACCTCAACCTGGAATCGCGGCAGTACTACCTCGAGTACGTCAATCGCGCCGCGGCTGCCAACGGCATCAAGACCTTCTACTGGGACAACGGCGTCAACCCCGGTCAGACCAACGGCTTCGCCTTGTTCAACCGGAGCAACGGGGCCGTCGTCGATCAAGGCGCCCTGGATGCCATCCGGCGAGGCGCCGGTCCCGTCAACCCGAACAGTTTCACGCTCACGGTCACTAAGTCGGGCGCGGGCGGCGGCACGGTGACGTCGTCGCCGTCGGGGATTGATTGTGGAAGCACGTGCGGCGCGAACTACTCGAGCGGTACCTCCGTGACCCTCTCCGCCGCCGCGGCGAGCGGCTCGACGTTCGCGGGCTGGAGTGGTGCATGCAGTGGCACGGGAACCTGCACGGTGTCGATGACGGCCGCGCGTTCGGTGACCGCGACGTTCAACACGAGCGGAGGCAGCACGACGTGTTCCAACCCCATCACGTTCTCGGGCAGCACGGGCAACTTCAACACGACCGGCGCCGCGTGCTATCGGACCAACGCCAACATCAACGGTTGGGGTTGCCACAACTTCGACGGCCGGACGGTCACCGTCGGTGGGCAGGCGCGAACCTGTAGCCAGATGCCTTTGACGCGCTCGTCCGACGGTTACTACTACTTCGCCGTGTCGGGTGGGGAGTATTCGTGGGCGGGCTTGTACACGTGGTAGGCCTCGGCGCATAGGCGGAAGAGGAGCGCTCTCCTGCGGAAGAGGAGCGCTCCACGCCCCGGGGCGGAAGGCTCAGCGCTGGGGCGCGTCGAAGAAGTCGACCTTTCCGGTGTCCAGCGAGTACTCCGCGCCCACCACCAGCAGCCCCTCCTCCTGGATGAGCCGCTCGAGCATCCGGCTGGCGTGGCGCAGGTGGGAGCAGGACTGCCGCACGTTGGCGCGCACGGCCTCCTGCACCAGGCGCTCCTGCACCACGTCCGGACCGGCGGCGCTCACCACGCTCTCCACCGCGGGCCGGCACCGGTCCACGATGTCGTGGATGTTCTCCGACGGCGCGCCCACGCTGTGCTGGATGAAGTCCAGCGTGGCCTTGATGGCGCCGCAGCGCGTGTGGCCCATCACCACCACCAGGCGCGTCCCGAAGGTAGCCGCCGCGAACTCCACGCTTCCCACCAGCGAGGGCGCCACCACGTTGCCCGCCACGCGGATGACGAAGAGATCCCCGAGCCCCTGATCGAAGACGATCTCCGAGGGCACCCGGGAGTCCGAGCACGAGAGGATGACGGCGAACGGAGTCTGCCTCGCGGCCAGCGAGGCTCGCGCCGACTGGCCGATGGCCGTGTCCATGCTTCGCACGTTCTGGACGAAGCGGTGGTTGCCGTCGCGCAGACGCTGGAGCGCTTGATCGGCAGCAAGGGGAGCGGGAGGAATGCCTGCGATGGTCATGTCCGCAAGCCTCTCTTCCTAGGAGGGGTGCCGTCCAGTGAGATTCGCAGGCGCCTTGGGGAGTGTGACGGGAACAGGGCCATGGTAGAGGCTCCCGCCCCCGGGGCGCACCGCGCCCGGGCCCCACGCTCATGCCCGAACCTACCCCCACGAAGCGGGATGCCTTCGGCTCCTCCCTCGGAGCTTTCGCCGCGACGCTCGGCTCCGCCGTCGGCCTCGGCAACATCTGGAAGTTCCCCTACCTCACCGGCTCCAACGGCGGAGCGGCCTTCGTGCTCACCTACCTGCTGGCGGTGGCGCTCGCCGCGCTGCCGGTGATGGTGGTGGAGCACGCCATCGGCCGGCACCTGCGCGTGGACGCGGTGCAAGCCTACGCGCGCATCGTGCCGCGCCAGCGCTTCTGGGCCGCCATCGGCTGGGCGGGACTTGCCTCGTCGCTCCTCATCATGGCCTTCTACACGGACGTGGCCGGGTGGGTGCTGGCCTACGTCTTCAAGTCGCTGGGTGCCTTCGTCTCGGGCGCGCCCCTCACGCCCGCCACGTTCCAGGCGCTGGTGGGCGGCACGTGGGAGCCCGTGCTGTGGCAGCTGGCCGTGCTGACCATCACGGTGGGCGTGGTGGCCGCGGGTGTGTCGGGTGGCATCGAGAAGGTGACCAAGACACTCATGCCGCTGTTGCTGCTGCTGCTGCTGGCCTGCGACGTGCGCGCGCTCACGCTGCCGGGTGCGTCGGCCGGCGTGGCCTACCTCTTCACGCCCGATCTCTCGAAGCTCTCGAGCGCGGTGCTGCTGTCGGCCCTGGGGCTCGCCTTCTTCAAGCTGTCGCTGGGCATGGGCACCATGACGACGTACGGCTCGTACCTGCCGGACGACACGCGCCTGGTGCCCAATGCGACGCGCGTGGCGCTCGCCGACACGCTGGTGTCACTGCTGGCGGGCCTGGCCATCTTCCCGGCCGTCTTCGCCCTGGGTGACACACCGGCGGGCGGCCCGGGCCTGCTCTTCGTCACCATCCCGCGCGTCTTCGCGCAGATGCCCGGCGGCGAGCTCTTCACCGCCCTCTTCTTCGTGCTCGCGGCGGTGGCCACCCTGGGCGCCATGGTCAGCCTGATGGAGGTCCCCGTGGCGTGGCTCATCCGCTCCGCCCGGCTGCGCCGCCCCACGGCCGCGCTCCTCACCGCGCTGTTCATGGCGGTGCTGGGCATCCCCGCCACCCTGTCGCAGGGGCCGGCGCTCTCGCACCTGCGCGTGCTGGGCCGGGACCTCTTCTCCCTCTTCGACTTCGTGTCCTCCAATGTCCTGCTGCCGCTGGGCGGTCTGGCCGTCACGGTGGTGGGCGGCTGGCTCGTCCCGCGCGCCGTCCTCCGCGACGAGATGAGCAAGGGCCACGGCGAGCCAGCCTGGTACGACGCTGGGGTCCACGTCCTGGTCCGTTACGTCACCCCCGTGCTCATCCTGCTCATCCTGCTGCACAGCCTGGGACTCCTCGGCGGCACCTGAGCAACGGGGACCGCGGGAAATCCGTGGGTCAGAGGTGCGCCATCCTCCCAGGACGACGTCTCCTGCGCGGACCAGGCGCCATGCAGCCGCGTCGGGTTCGTCCTGGGCCCCTGGGAGCGCGCGGGCGCTACGCGGGAGGCCCACCGCCGTACAGCGTCTCGGCGCGGTGGAAGAGCACCCAGGAAGTGATGATGTATTTGTCACCCGAGCGCGGGACATTGCCCCGGTGGGTGTGGGTGAACCCCGCGGGGAAGATGAGCATCCGGCCGGCTTTCGATTGAACCTTCTTCTCCTGGTAGAAGAACTCGGTCTCGCCGCCATCGCTCACGTCGTTCAGGTAGAACTGGAACGCGAGGACTCGGTGCAGGGGCTCGCAGCTGGCATCCTTGGGAAAGATCTCCGAGTGCCAGTGCGGATAGCCCCCAGAGCCCTGGAGGTATTTCTGCACCTGGAGGTTGCCGTAGCGGTAGACCGTGCCGATGAGCTGATCGAGGACGGGACCCTGCAACTGGGAGAAGCTCTCCCGGGTGATCGTCATCAACTGTCCCGTCTGGGGGTGCTTCATCGACAGCGAGACGGCGCCGACCAGGGCATACAGGTACCTGGTCAGGTAGCTCCTGAGCGGAGGGAAGGCACGATCCAGGAGGAGTCGGAGCGGCTCCTGGTATTCGGGGTGGGCGTTGAGCAGGAGATCGTAGCTGTCCTTCTTGCTCAGGTCGACACCGCCCCCGGTCTGGCCTCGATGCTTGTGCGGACTCCGCTCGAAGCGCTTGATGATGTCCTGGCAGAGCCCGGGAGGAAGCACGTCGTCGTGGACTTCGATGAAATCGGTCATGGCGGTGGCCTCCCTGTCTACCCGCGATGCACACCGGGGACCGTGGGATGAGGCCACGGCCCCCAGTGGGTTCATCCGTGCGTCAGCGGCGTCTTACAGCGAGCCCTTGTTGAGCAGCTTGTTGGGCGTGCCGGAGATGTTGCTGGTGACGGCGTTGCTGGTGGCGTTGTTCTTCAGCCAGGCGTCGATGGTGGCCTGGGAGGCGTCACCATAGGTCGCCTTGTAGAGCGCGGCCACGCCGGCCACGTGCGGAGAGGCCATGGAGGTGCCGCTGATGGTGTTGGTGCTGCCGTTGGACCAGGTCGAGGTGATGCTGGAGCCCGGGGCGTAGATGTCCACGCAGCTGCCGTAGTTGGAGTACGAGGCGCGGGCGGTGGTCTTGGTGGTCGCGGCCACCGTGGTGACGACCGGGGCGCTGGCTGGCGAGTAGTTGCAGGCGTCGGCGTTGTCATTGCCCGCGGCCACGGCGACGAACACGCCCGCGTTGGCCAGGTTGGTCACCGCCGTGTTGATGGTGGAGGAGTAGCCACCGCCCAGGCTCATGTTGGCCACGGCCGGCTTGACGTGCTTGGTGCGTACGTAGTCGATGCCGGCGATGACACCCGAGTTGGAGCCAGAACCATTGCAGTCCAGAACGCGCACGCCGTGCAGGGAGACGCCCTTGGCGACGCCGTAGGTGGAGCTGCCCACCGTGCCGGCCACGTGGGTGCCGTGACCGTTGCAGTCCTGGCCGTTGCCGCCGAGCGCGTCATACACGGCGGTGGCGCGGCCACCGAAGTTCGAGTGGCTCGTCAGGATGCCCGTGTCGATGATGTACGCGTGCACACCGGCGCCCGTGCTGGTGTACGAATAGGTGCTGTTGAGCGTGCTGGAGGTCTGGTCGATGCGATCCAGGCCCCAGGTGGCGCCCGTCTGGGAGGCGGTCGTCGAGACGAACTGGTCCTCCTCGACATACTCGACGTTGGGATTGTGGCGCAGGGCGCGCAACTGGGTCTCGTTCAGCGTCACCGAGAAGCCATTGACGGCCTGCGTGTACACGAGGTTCGGCGAGACGCCCAGGACGGCCGCCACGGAGCGGGCCTGCGCCCCATCCCTCAGCTTCACGATGTACTCACCCTCCAGGCGCATGCCCGGAACGGCCTGATGCAACGGTGCCACGCCTTGGCCGAGCTCCTCGGGCTCGACCGCCATATCCATCTCATTACCACCGCAAGCCGCCAGGGACAGCACAGAGCCAAGGAACAGCACATTACGCGTCGCGCGCATGGAGTCTTCCTTTGTGACTACTGATGTATGGGGAGGGGGATTCGCTTCACGATTGAAGCGGGCGCAACCCTATAGCAGAAGCAACTCAGTTGCAACTGCGCGACCTCGGTTTCCCTGAACCAACTGGGGAAACGTGAATTTCGAGGAGGACTGTAAAATCACTCGCCCAAGGGGGACCTACCGCGGGAGCTGAACTTCACCAGGACTCTGGAATGAGGAGTGCTGGTGCGAGGCGCCGTCGGCCTCCTGGACGGATGGAGGTGCCGCTCGGCTGGAAGCGCTGGCATGACGCAACCCGCCAATCGCTGCCATGTAAATACCACCAAGATACGGGTGCCGCGGCTTCCAGCAGGAGCCGCGCCTCCAACCGCCATGGCCTCATTTCGCCTAGCGAAACGGACTGTGAAACATGGGCTGTTTCGCATGGCGAAACCCACCGTATCGCAACGGCTGACCTGACCACCCTGGCTTGATTTTCTGTATTCCCCATGTAGTGTCTCTGATTGCCTGGGGATGCGGTCCGCCCCTCCCAGGCCAGGGGAGAAATCATGAAAGCGACGGCAGGTTCCAGGATCCTCGTTGCGCTGCTCTTGTCCATGGCGTGGAGCTTCTCCGCCCAGGCCCAGAGTCTGACCAGCTTCACGGCGACGTACAGGGGCGGCAGTGGCGCCATCTGTGGCACGACGTACAGCATCATCGGCAAGGAGCCGTTGTCCTCGCAAAGCAGATACCCGGTGTTCATCTACACGGTGGGCACCACGGAGGGGTTCGATCATTCCTCGGCGATGGCCGCCGTCGAGGAGATGGCGAGCCGCGGCTATGTCGCGGCCACCGTCGAGTATGACAACGCCACCTTTGGCACCTGCTCCACGCTCGAGAGCCGCGCCAGGTGCATCTTCGATTCGACCCGCTCGACCAGCGCCATCAACACGATCTGTTCGCGCGCCAAGGCGGATTGCTCCAAGGGCGTGGTCGTGGCCGGATTCAGCCAGGGGTCCATCATGGCCATCCTGGCCAAGAACCATGACGACCGGGTGCGGGCCGCCTATGGGCTGGGAGCGGGCGTCGAGTATTCCGTCTACGATCTCCGCTCCTGCGTCGCCAATGGCAACCGCTCATTGCCGGGAGACCGGCTCCGGGTCGTGAATGGAGAAAACGACGCGTTCATGGGCTCGACCGAGCTCACCGTGCGCAGCCAGATCCAGGCCATGACGGGGCTGTCCTGCCCGTTGGCGACCTCCTGCTTCCGCGACAACGGCAGCGGCTGGTACATCGTGGAGAATTCCGAGGCCTCGGATGGAGTCGCCGACCACTGCTACATGCGTCAGGGAAGCTGCGTTGGCCTGACGCTGGACCAGAAGTGGCGCACGGGGACCTACGACTGGTCATTGAGGACCAACCTGAATTGGCTGACGCAGTTCACCCAGCCCTAGCGAAGAGGACGGCGTGGGCTCTCCGGTGTTCACCTGCCTGGAGGCGCCCACGAGACCCTGGACGAGCCCGGGAGCCTGACGCCCAGCCCTCCCCCACTCCTTGTTCTCCAGGCGAAACTGAACTCCGCGCGCGTTGACCCGAAGTCTTTGGAGCGCCTAACGTCCCGGGCGTGGGACTCCTGCACGATCCGGACGAGGAAGAGGCCAAGGACCGCCAGTTCGTGACGGCACTGGCGCGCGGGCTCGAGGTGCTCCGTGCGTTCACGCCTCACACCCCGCTGCTCGGCAACCGGGAGCTCGCGGCGAGCACCGGCCTGCCCAAGCCGACCATCTCCCGACTGACCCACACCCTGACCCGACTCGGCTATCTCAAATATTCGGAGCGCTCGGGAAAGTACCAGCTCGGCACGGGAGTGCTATCGCTGGGCTACGCGGCGCTCTCCAGCATGGACGCCCGCCAGATGGCCAGGCCCCTGATGCAGGAGATGGCCCACCAGGTCAACGCCATGGTCTCCCTGGGCACCCGAGACCGGCTCAGCATGGTGTACGTCGAGCACTGCCGCTCCCCCTCCGCGGTGACCGTGCGCCTCGACGTGGGCGCACGCATTCCGCTGGCGACCACGGCCATGGGGCGGGCGCTGCTCGCCACCCTGCCCGAGTTGGAGCAACGTGTGATGATGGAGCGCATCGCCAGGCAGGAGCCGGACCAGTGGCCGCGCCTGCGCGACGGCATCGAGCAAGCCCTCGAGGAGTACCGGACCCATGGGTTCACGCTCTCCGTCGGTGAATGGACGTCGGATGTGAATGCCGTGGGTGTCGCCCTCATCCCGCCCGATGGCAGTCAGGTCCTGGCGTTCAACTGCGGCGGCCCCTCGTGCCAGCTGTCTCGCGAGCGCCTCATGAATGACCTCGGCCCTCGTCTGGTGGACCTCGTCCGCGGCGTCGAGGCAGGACTCCTGCGCCGCTGAAAGGCGCATCCCCGTGTACACTGGCTTCATGCACCCGAAGAGACTTCGCCGCGGTCCCGCGCCCACCGTCCTCTCGCTGGCCGCGGGGTTCGCTCTCGCCTGCGCTTCAGGCTGCTCGAGCGACGAGCCGGGCGTGGACGTGCCCAACCCGCTGACCCATCCCAAGGACGGGCCGCCCGCCGGCAATCCGAACGCGGAGGCCACGTGCGGCGTCCCGGCCGAGGCAGGCCTCGCGGACGTCTCCAGGCCCACCACCGTCGTCGGTACGGGAACTCCGGCGAGTTGTACCAGCGCGGCCTTCGTCGACGCCGTGGCCAGGGGCGGAGTCATCACGTTCGACTGTGGACCGGAGCCTGTCACCCTCACGCTCGACAGGACGGCGAAGGTCTTCAACGACAAGGGGCCGGAGATCGTCATCGACGGCAAGGGCCTGGTGACGCTCAGCGGAGCGGGCAAGCACCGCATCCTGTACATGAACACCTGCGACAAGGCGCAGGTGTGGACGACCTCCCACTGCCAGAACCAGGACCATCCCCGGCTGACGCTCCAGAACCTGACGTTCGTGGACGCCAGCTCCAAGAGCGAGACGGAGTTCGACGGAGGCGGGGCGGTCTGGGTGCGTGGTGGGCGCGTGAAGGTCATCAACTCCCGCTTCTTCAACAACGTCTGCGCGGATGTCGGGCCCGACGTCGGGGGCGGCGCCCTTCGTGTGTTCAGCCAGTACGAGGGACGGCCCGTCTACGTGGTGAACACGACCTTCGGCGGCGAGCAGGGCTACGGCGGGGCCTGCTCCAACGGCGGCGGCATCAGCAGCATCGGCGTGTCGTGGACCATCATCAACAGCCTCTTCTCCCACAACCGGGCCATTGGCAACGGCGCGAATCCCGCCAGGGAGGGGACCCCGGGCGGGGGCAGCGGCGGGGCCATCTACAACGACGGCAACACGATGACGCTGTCCCTCTGCGGCACGCGAATCGAGCACAACGAGGTCAACGCCCACGGCAGCGCCATCTTCTTCGTCAGCAATGATCACTCTGGCGACATCCGCATCGACCGCTCGGTCATCCGCAACAACACGGGTGGCTCGTGGTACGCGACGTATCCCCAGATATCGAATCACGCGGATACGCCCATCGTGGTCACCGACTCCACGATTGAGTGACGTCCGCCGCGGATCCTGGGGAAGCAGCCGCGGCGGTGAGCCTCGGGTGAGGCCTCACGCTCAATACAGCTGAGACCAGACTGGTCGAGCAGCCGCCCAGGAATCTGCCGGAGAAGCTGGACGGGTGGCTCAAGGCGTCGCTCGGTTGACGTCTGGGACGAGCGTCCAGGCGCTCTGCTGGATGCCAGGGAGAGGACCGGCGGCTGACGCGAGCCGCTCGGACTTGGGGGCAGGTGGCTCGCCTCGTGCGAGGACCCACTCTTCTTCCAGGAGGCTTCCATGGCCAAGTGCGAGGTTTGCGGCAACGAGTACTACCTGGCCTTCCAGGTCATCACCGCTGGCGTCACCCACACCTTCGACAGCTTCGAGTGCGCCATCCACAAGCTGGCGCCCGTCTGCGACCACTGTGACTGCAAGGTGCTGGGCCACGGCATCGAGGCCAATGGCACCTTCTACTGCTGTGCCCATTGCGCCCGCGCCGCCGGAGCCCGCTCCATCGTCGACAACGCGGATCACGCCCCCGCGCAGTAGACCCCGCGCGGCAGTGTCAGCCCTCGTGCGATTCGTCTGACACCTTCTCCGGCTCCACCGGGCCGCCCCTATCCCTTCACGGGATACGGCGTCCCATCCCGGTGGATGTACCTCGCTCTGCCCGGCTCGGCGACCATGTCGATGTCCGAATACACGCAGCGGTCCTGTGGGTCGGAGTTGCCGATCTCGAGCACCTTGGCCGGGCGGCCGGACTTGTTGATCAGGTGGTGGCCATCGGGGTCTCCTCGCTTGAAGGCGACGCAGTCGCCGGGGCGCAACACCTCTTCGCCGGCGTCGGTGACCAGCGTCAGCTCGCCCTCCAGCACCCAGATGAACTCGTCCTCGTGGCTGTGCCAGTGCCGCTGGCTGGACCAGGCGCCGGGCTCGATGACGGTCAGGTTGACGCCGAACCGGGTCAGACCCGCGTGGCGCGCCAGCCGCTGGAAGGATTGAGCGTTACAGGGCGAGTCGAAGGGCGGCGGATAGCTGCTTCCGGTCTGGACGGGCACGGCGGACAGGTCGATTTTCTTCATCGTGCAGGCCACCATATCCGACGCGGAGATGAGCGCTGGATGGTGTCCGCTGGATGGTGTCAAAGGATTCGTGTCGACCCGCCCTCATGCGATTCGTCTGACACCTTCTCCGGCGCCTCGTCCGCGCGCGAGGACTCCTCGATGAGGGAGAGGGCGGAGCGACCGATAAGTCCCTGGTCCACCGCGTGCCTTGCCGCTTCGCAGGAGTCCCCCACCGCCAGCGCGGGGACTCCGAGCGCGCGCAGCTGCTCCATCTGTGCTCGCACCTCCTGGTCGCGCCGGGGGCCGGTGACGTCGCGGATGTAGACGGCGCGGATGCGGCCCGGATGTTCACGGACGATGGTGCCGTACACCTCCGGGTCCTGCTGGCCGCTGTCCCCGATGAGGACGAAGGGCAGCGAAGGGTAGGTCTCGAGCAGCCCGCGGATGCGCGTCAGCTTGTCCTGGCCCTCGCCGAGGGCCTTCGACTTCGGCTCGATGAGGGAGATGTCGGTGAGGAAGAGCGGCCCGTGCGGGACGTCCTGGACCTCGAAGAAGGCGTCCAGCAGATCATAGAGGTTCCAGCCACTGCGCGAGACGTAGAAAATAGGGTTGATGCCCTTGCCATCCGGGCCCTGCTCCAGAGCGCGGTAGAAGGCGGCCACGCCAGGGAAAGGCTTGCGGCTCCTCGCATCGTTGAAGAGGACGGTATGGATCATCCGCAGCCGGTGGGTGGCGCGGGTGAGGATGACCGTGTCGTCCACGTCGCTGATGATTCCGAACTCCGCCTCGTCGGGCGGCACGAAGACGTGCGCCTTCGCTCGGATGCCCTCGGAGCCAGCCATCGACTCGAGGAGTTCGAGTTCCACCTCCTTCCAGCCAGGCTCCACGGGCTCGGGCAGCGGCAGCTCCAGGCGGAAGAAGCCCTCCTCGTCGGTGACGGCCTCCTGGCGGACCGGGCCGAAGCGGACCGCGATGCGTGCATCCGGAATCTCATCGCTGCGGAAGCGCCGGATGGAGGCGCGCAGGTTGTCGAGGCGCCCGTTGCTCGCGCGGGTGGCGTCCTCCGAGGCCGCCGCCTCGTCGGCGTCATGGATGACGCCCTCTCGCTCGAGGAGCCGGCCGCTGACGACGAGGCACTCACGGGTGCCGTAGCCGCGGAAGGGCAGAATCTGCAGCGGATCGAACAGCCCGAGGCGCTTCTTGGCCCGGCGCTTGAGGCGCTTGGCCCCGCCCACCGTACGGCGAGTGAGTCGAACGAGTGGATTCGCCATGCTCCTCCCCTTCGCGGGAGGGTACGGATGACGGCCCGCCGGTGCATGCCGGGCGTTCAGTCGGTGACAATGAGGTGTGGGCTTGCCCCGGTGTGGAGGCAGGCGTCAGGTGCTGGCGTCTCTGACCAGCACCCGGTCGCGGCCGAGGACGGGCCCAGAGGTCGTCTGACACCCTTCTCGACACCCTTCTCGGCCCACACCCGGGGCCTCATCCCTCCTACACTCGCGACCGCCGCCGCGCGTTCTCGCGGGAAAGGGCAAGGAGACACCAGGCATGGCAGATCCCGGCACCCCCGCTCACCCCGCGCCGACTTCCCTCACTCGCTCTCGCGTGGCCTGGGTCGGAGTGATCTGTGGGGTGCTCTACGGCTTGCTCGCGCGACTCGTCTTCGGGCTGAAGGTGCTCCAGGGCCCCTTCGCGGTGATGAGCGTGGCGTTCATCTTTGGCGTGCCCTTCTCGCTCGGCTTCCTGGCGGTGGCGCTCGGGGAGCGGGACGGCACGTGGTCATGGGGGCGGCGGCTCACGGCTCCCTGGGTGCCGGCCCTGGTGTCGCTCGCGGCGGCACTGGTGCTCGCCTGGGAAGGCATCATCTGCATTGCCCTCTGGCTGCCGCTCTTCCTGCTGATGTCCAGCCTGGGAGGTGCCGCCGCGGGGCTCGTGGCGCGGTGGCGCCACGCACGCGGACCGCGGCAGGGGCGCCTCATGGCGACGGTGCTCGTCCTGCCGTTCCTCGCCGCCCCCCTGGAAAGCCGGCTGGCGGCGGCCACGCAGCTGCGGGAGGTGGACACCGCCATCGACATCGACGCGCCGCCGGCCACCGTCTGGCGCCACATCATCCGCGTGCCCGCCTTCCGGTCCGAGGAGCACCGTGTCGCGTTCTCGCATGTCATCGGCTTTCCCCGCCCCGTGGAGGCCACGCTCTCCCACGAGGGGGTGGGAGGGGTTCGCCACGCCACCTTCGAACGAGGCGTCCTCTTCGTGGAGACCGTCACCACCTGGGAGCCCGAGCGCGAGCTCGCCTTCTCCATCCGCGCGGACCCCGGCACCATCCCGCCCTCCGCGCTCGACGAGCACGTCACCGTGGGCGGTCCGTACTTCGACGTGCTCGATGGACGCTACCGACTGGAGCCCCTGGGAGCGGGGCGCGTGCGGCTCCACCTCTCCAGCACACACCGGCTCTCCACCCACTTCAATTCGTACTCGGGCGCCTGGACGGACTTCGTCATGCGCGACGTCCAACGCTATATCCTTGGCATCCTCAAGGAGCGCTGCGAGCGCGAGGCGGGCACGGGAAAGCTCGCTCACCCGTCCCCTTGAGTGCAGGCTTGGTGACGCAGCGCGCAACCCGCCCTCCTGGTAGCGCCCGCGCCCCGGGGGCCCAACGAGAGCTGGCGGCCCAGGGACGCGGGTGCTCCGACATGACACCAACGCACGAGGAGCCGGTGAGGGGCGTTTCCCCTCCCTTCGGTGGGGGCGATGTCGCGGCGTGGCTGGTACTCCCCTCCCGTTGAGGTTCGGACCGCAACGCTGACTTCTCCTTCGGATGGTTGATCGGAACCCCAGAGCACGCCTCTTCACCGTCGCTCGGTCTAAAACGCGACCTGGAGCGTCCGGTATCGCGTCCACTACGAGTTGACACAGGGGACCTCTTTCCGTTTAGCCTACTAAGTACTCGCGAAGCCCGAGCTTTACCAGTTCCCACCTTCATCCACACTTATCAGATAAGCCGCTTTTAATGTTGCTCGAACCATTAGCCCACAAACCGCCGCCGACACAGCCACTGCGGGTGTCCATTCCGAGAGGGATAAGAAATGGCCTTACGTCACGTCTCGTGAGGAAAGAGGTCGCCACTGACGCCTTGCGCTCGCGACCCAAGCGCGCAGCCGTCATGGAACAACGGCTTGTCCAGCCGACTGCGCTTCTGACGCTATTTGCTCTGCTTTTGGGATGCGCGTCAGGCGTGGAAGGCCGAATCCAACCGTCACATTTTCAGTTCACGACGACAGTACCGCAAACAGAAGCCGGCCCAGGCGGGTGGCGCGTGGCATGTGTTCACGCGCAGATCAATAACGGCGCAACAAAAGAAACATACACCTGCCGGATCGGGGTAGAGATGCCGCTAGAAAACGAAGATGGCCCCATCTCCACCCCCTTGCCCAACGCATCTCGGCAAACATCGCCAATGAGGCCGCCTATGCGGTGCTCTCGACACTCACCAAACCTCCACCGCCGCTGATGTATACACTGTGCACCACTATCAGAGAAGCCTATGGAGTGAGACTCAATGCCGCCATCATGGGCTCGCGAGTCAAACCAAACTGCGATCCCCGCGCAAAGCCGGTTGTATTCGGCGTCCCCGCGCCCATGCCATGACTGATTGAGACATCCATGCCTCCATCTCTCTCAGCAGAAGACCTCATCAGGGTCGTTCGGAATTACTACGACTCAAGCAACGAATTTCACTTTACGCCAGAGCCAAGCCCCGAAGAAAATCGACGTCAGGCACTGTGGACACAGTGGATTGAGAACATGGGCCCCTGGAGAGCGTTCAGGGCCAAATTAAGAAGCGAGCTTCCAAATTATAAAATCGGGGAGACGTACTCGTCGGCCGATGGGGGGCCCCGCTGCATAATCTACCCACCAAAGGAGTCGAACACGCCTTTCGCCAGTTGGATTGTCGTGGGATGTGTAAGCTTGTTGGCACCCGTCTATTTCGTATATGGAGTGGAATGCGACTATATCGAAGGCCGTCTTCGAAGAAATAAAGCCAGCTTCGAACCGCCGCCTCCCAACATGATCCTGCCAGCCCAGGTCGTCGCCAGAACGATTGAGGCATCATTCGGATTC
The DNA here is from genome assembly GCF_000335475.2 of Cystobacter fuscus DSM 2262. Lineage (NCBI taxonomy): Bacteria > Pseudomonadati > Myxococcota > Myxococcia > Myxococcales > Archangiaceae > Cystobacter > Cystobacter fuscus. The sequence continues at coordinate 49,061 of NZ_ANAH02000006.1, forward strand.
AGCGCGGTTCCTCGTGAGATCGCGGAGACGCCCGTGCATCTCTTCGCCGGACTTCTAGAGCCTCCGAAAACCACTCTCCTCCACACGCTCTTTACCAACGCGCCAGATATCATTCCGTAGTGCGGCACACCGGATGGATGCGGCTTCTAACCACCCGTGATCACGGCTGAAGACAGTGGAGGCGGCGGGAATCGAACCCGCGTCGGGCGGTGCGAAACTCCCAGCAGAATCGCGCCCTTACCTCGTAACCGCCCGGAGTGCTTGGGAGTCGATATCCCGCCGCGTCCCCTCCTGTACCGCCCCGTTCCGGCCCATTCCGCACGCTCCTGCGACATACGTGCAACACGGCCGGGGCTGCCTACCTCCCGCCGGAGGGTTATCCCGTGCCGTGTGGCTCGCCGCTCCCATGACCGCCCTGAACGTGTAGCTCGCCCCTCGCTGCCGGGTTCTCTTGCCAGGACTGCTGCGGGGCTAAAGGCCACAGGGACTCAACCGGCTTGATGCCGGGACGCCATTCGAGGCGTCAGCCGCCTGGATACCCGGCCTCTCTCCAGTTTTGGGCAAGCGGTGCCTGACCCGGCACTGTCCGTAAGAGCGAGCTGGTGCTAGCTGCCATTTTCGCCGTGCACTCCACGACCAATCCCCTGAGAGTTGCTAGACGCAGCCACAACCGCTACACCGCTCCCCTAGAGGTTGAGCCATGGAAGAGCGAAGCGATTTTGTGGAATTTTCAACCATCCAGCCTAGATTTTGCGGCAACCCATCTGCCACGGGGAAGCGAGACAATGACGACAGTTGCTGACACCTCCAAGACCTACACTCTTTTCTATTCTTGGCAGTCAGACATGCCCGACAATCAAGGCAGAAAATTAATCAGGAGCGCCCTACGTGATGCAGCAAGCGCCATTGAAGCGAAGCTTCCGGGTGTGCAACTAATTCTCGACGAAGCAACACGTGGCGAAGCTGGGAGTCCTGATATACCGAGCACTATATTTCGCAAGATAGAATCCGCAGATGTCATCATTTCCGACATCTCCATCATAAACAGCAGCACGACAACCGGTCGCAAGACACCGAACCCGAACGTGCTAGTCGAACTCGGTTATGCAGCAGCTCTTCATGGATGGGCGCGAATTATCATGATTGCCAATAAGGAGTTTGGAAGCATAGACGACCTTCCTTTCGACATCAGGCCAAGAAGAATCACCCAATTCAAATGCCCGCTCCTGACCGGAGACGCGAAGAAGGATAAAGACTCCGCATCAAATGCCCTAGGCGCACTAACTAAAGACCTAACTCTCGCCATTGAAGAGATTGTAAAGACCTCTCCAAATCGCCCGGTCGCCGTTGTGACTGACGCAACCTCACTCAAGAGGCAGCGCGACATTCGAACTCTAAATGATCTACTTCTACACCTGAATCCGGACGTCTTCGACAGTCTCTGGGAGGATGCACCCCATCGAATTTATTTTGCTGTATTCGATTTCTGGGAAGGCTTCAATGCCCTCTGGGAGGCATCATCGACTCATTTGTACGATGAAACGGCCAAAAACCTGATGATGCAGGTGCACCAATACTGGGGCGATGTCCTATCTCATGAGACTCAATACCAACGTGGACCCGGAGAATTTTACATTTGGAACTTGTCTAATGACACTTTAAATTCCCCAACCCACGAAGAGGACTACAATAAAGCGTACAATAAAGCGAAAGAAGAAATACGGTCACTCAAGAAAGCGCATTCTGCACTCATGGCTCATCTGCGCTCTAAATACATCGAGCTTGATTTGGAGACTTTGCGAAAAAACTCATGGGCCCGTTACCATAAATTTCACCAGGAGGTCAAAAGGCTCTTCCCATCAGCTTCGAACGAGGACTGAGTAATTAGTACGAGCTGATTACAGAATTGTGAGCGGTAAAGCATCATCTCTGCCCTCGTGTCCAGCTCATAACAACGTGGGCGCGGCGTGTGTGAGGGCACATACTCAACGCCCCATCTTCGGCCCGTCGGGAAGGTGATGTTCCCGAAGGTTAAAGACGCGCGTTATCGGTGTCCCCCACAGATTGAAGTCAGTGGCCTGCCGTCGGCCCCTCGGGGAAGGTGATATTTCCGAGGGTCACGACCCGTGTCTCAGTTGCATCCCACAACTTGAACGTACAGGGGCGCGAGAGCGGTCCCGGTCGCCTCTCAGTGCCCACCACGACGTTACCCTCAGTCCCGGCGAGTATCGGGAAGGGCTGGAAGGCGGCTAGAGCCGATCTCGAAATTGGAGGAGGTACAGCCCCAAATGCGGCTGATCGTTCCCTCCACCCAACCCCGAGCCCTAGCAGCCGCGCCGCTGGAGCCTACTAGCGCGGTCCAGGTGCACGCCTCACCGTTCCACCGGCCCGGGACACGGGGCGTGCAACCTAGCGCCCTAGAGCCTGCACCGCCCCCGAGCATGGGCTGCCCGCTGCGTTCGCGCTCGCCCTGGCCCGAGTTGCGGCTGCGGCACCCTGGCCCCTTCCGTGCCCCCGGCGCGCTCGTTCGTAGCTGTCAGTCAGGGCGACCCGTCATACTCCGAGCGGTCTCGCCAGGACCCACTAGGTCCTAGCTCGAATAGAGGACCCCATGCGCTTCCGAGCCTGCCTTGTACTTCTGCTCTTGGCCTCAGCCTGCGCTAGCGCGCCCGCCCCACAGTCGATGCCACGGCCCCATGCCTTCGCGTCGGCTCCCACCTCGGGCCCGCGCATCCGGCTCGTTTCCTCGCCGATGGAGCCGACACCGGAACGGTCGTGGATTGGAAGGGCGGACCTGGACAAGGCCAGGGCACTGCTATCTCGGGCACGCCAAGACATCGAGCCGCGTCAATGGGAACAGTTGAACCGCAAGCTCACCGCAGCGGAACGGGCCTTCGAGCGCTTCTCGCGCGCCGCGAAAGCGAGCGGGCAAGCCGCCGAGGTGGTGAGGGGGGCGGAGGGCCTCGTGCAGGCGGGACGCGCCATGACGCTGGCTGAATTCCTCCCCCGGGTGGGCCCGTTACTCGTGGGCCTCGCCCTGCTCTACCCCTCCAGCACCGCCGGGACAGAGGTCGACCGTCGCCCGGAGTGGGTGGACGCGCAATGGGAGTACGCGGCCCGTCTACGGGAATTGGCGGAGGAGTCGCGGCGGCTCATGGAGGAGCGTGTACCACAGGATGCCGAGCCGGACTTTGATTCGGCCCCGCTTATGGCCGCCGGGAAACCCAAGACTTGGCGGAACACGGTAAATCCAGCGACGGGTGAGTTCTACACCAGTGTGGAGGAATATGACCGTGTTCCCCGTCACGAGGGTCAAATCTGTAAGAACAGTAAGCTCGACGAACTCGAAGAGGAAAAGCGCGTACTCTATACGAAAATCCCTGTCCTCGATCCGAGGCATCCTAATTCGTCGAACGAGAGATGGGAGCCGGAGATCCCGTGCTCCAACATCCGGAATCGTCTCAAAGCCATGCAGAAGGTTCTTGATAAACGTGAGGAGATCAAGAAAAAATGCTTCGGAGGAAAATCTGATGCTGGCCATGATAAAGCAATCGGTGAACTCGAAAAAGGCATCGCGTACCTGAAGCGACTCGAAGGGACGAATTGCGCCTCAGGTCATCCGATGGCAGATAGGTAAATCATGTCGAAGGATCTTTTCGCTGCGATCAGGCAGCACGATACAGCACGGGTCAAGGCACTGCTAGAAGGGGGAGCCAATCCGAACGAGCCACAGTCAGAGGGGCGGGGGCTGCGCCCGCTGCAAGAGGCCATCTTCGCACTCTGCGATGGAGGCGAGGTCGACATGCTCCAGGTGCTCATCGAGCACGGCGCGGACGTCAATGCCTGGGATGTCGAGCGGGACCAAACCCCTCTATTGACGGCCGTCTGCGAGCAAGAGGTGGAAGCCCTCGAGGTGCTCGTGAGGGCGGGGGCCGACCCCAATGTGCGCAGCGGCGGAGGCGACACGCCGCTGCGGATATGCGCGGAGTCGGGCTACTTGGCTATGGCGGCTCTGCTGCTGTACGCGGGGGCCGCCCGGACCATCAACGACTGGGGCGGGATTTCCGGATACACGGCTCTCGGGCTTGCGGCACTTCGATTGGACCTCCCCATGATCAAGCTGCTGCTCGCCGCAGGCGCTGACCCGAGGGCCCCAGACGAAGACAAGCGGCCCGCTCATTACTGCATGCCACCGCGCGCTGAATCCGATTCCCAGACATGGGACGCAGCGTTCGAGCTGCTCGGAGGAGCGAAGGACCGCATGCCGTTGTAGAATGGAGGTCGCGTGCCGCGGGCTCACGGACGCGCCGCTCGACCTGGACAACCCGGCCTCCCCGGACGCGCTCAAACGGGCCCACGAGCGCTTCCCGGAGATTGGAGGGCGCGCAGCCCCTTGAGTCTCGGCACGGCTCGCGCTGGCCGTGCTCAGGGCCCCGCCGGCTGGCTCACCGGGAACTCGACGTTCCCGAGGGTGACGGTGCGCGGCCCGGTTGCCTCCCATAGCTTGAGGGTGCAGGGGCAGCCGAGCTGCGCGCGCTCCTCCTTGATGCCCACCACGACGGCACCGGCACCCTTCGCGGGGATGGGCGCCAGTGGCCAACGGGCAAGCTCCACCTGTTCCCCCGCCGAGTCCACCAGCGCCGCCCCCGCCAGCGTCCAGGGCTCGGCGCCGGGGTTCTTGAGGAGCAACCGCACAGCCACGCTTGCCGGGTGGGTCTCGCCCGTGGGCGTGTAGCTGTAGCTCCGGGCTTCATCGAGCCGCAGCGCATTGGCTGGCTGCTGCATCAGCAAGCCAAGCTGCTTGTACGCCACGACCCCGGCCCCCTCCAGCCACGCGGCTCCCATGAGCCCGCCCGGCTCCTCACGCTCGGCCAAAAGCCTCGCTTTGTCTTCCTGGCACTGGCGCGCTTCGGCCTGTGCTTCGTCACGCTCTTTCTTGAGCACGTCAGGCGGGCGAGGCTGGCGGAAAACCTCCACCCTTCGCGCCCCGAGTCCACCATGCCCCACCAGCCAAAAGGTCGCACTGGCCGGGGCCGCACCATCCGCGAAGCGCACCGTCACCTTGACTCGCTCCCCGGGCAAAAATCCCCGCCTGGGATTCACGGTCACGAAGTCATCCCCCTGCGCAACACCTATGGAGCGATTGTCCGGCAGCATTTCCACGGCTCCCGGCGGCAAGAGGGAATCAAAGACGAACGTCGTCGGCTCGTCCGCGCTGACGCACACGCCGAGAGCCCCCTCCGGGGACTCCGCCGCCAAGTCAAAGCGAGCTGTCGCGGCGCAGCGGGGGACGGGGGGCGGCTCTGCGGCTTGCGCGGCGCCAGTGAGCAGGGCGGCCAGCAGGACGGCACCGGGAGAGGGGGGCAGCACGGAAACTCAACCTCCAAAGGGCAAGGCAATAATCAGGGCTGCTCGACAGGCACATCGAGAAAAACGCGCGTAGGTGTTTTGGCGTTGCCGGGCGTGGTTCCGGGAGTGAGGCAGACGCCCAATCCAGGGGGACAATCGAAAGGCTTGTCGTGCTCGTCCGCGTAGACCGTGACGGCATCCAGGCCAGCAACCAAACACACGGGGAGAGTCCCCTCGCCTGGAACCTTTGCCTCGGTGAAGGTGCCGAAAAGGCGGCTATCGCCCAGCTTCCACGCGCCAAGAAGCAAGGTCCCGTCAGGAAAATCCCCAACGCTACCCATTGAGGTAGGGACACCCACTTCGAGGACAGCGGGGCCATCCTTCACCCTGGCCGCCTCTCCGGCCTCTCCCTTGTACCCTCTCACCGTTGCAATCGGGGTAACGCGAGCAACGTTGAACCGCTTGTGGGTCTCCCGCCAAGCCTGGGGGCACGTAATCGCGGGGGGCTCGGGGCGCACCTGGGAAGTGGGCGCGGTGCATCCCCCATCGAGCAGCGCACAGACCGCGACGGCTGCGGGCTTCACCAGCAAGCGGAACCCTGCACCTTGCATCTGTGGTTTCGGCGTTTCGTTCTTGGGCGTCTGAGCGGACGTGCGAAGCATGGCGTTAGCGGTAGACGCGGGAAGTTGAGCCCCAACGGGTGTCGCGTCTCCTCCGGGGAGAGATTCCAGCGCCTTTGCATCGGGCGCCACTTCACGACCGCGCACGCCTGCATCGGTTGCGCTGGTGGCGGGGGACGTGGATGGTAGTGGCAGCTCCGGCCCTGCCTCGCTGGTGCGCCCCATAGAGCCAGGTCCCCCCAGGTTCGCGCCCACGGACAGGGCAACGACGGCCACCAGCAGCACGGCCCCAGCGAGCCCCAGGCGCCACGCGGCGCGACGGGGGTGGGGAGCGGCGGCGGCGGGCTTGAGTTCGCGAGCTGGCGGCACCGGGGCGCTCGGAGCGGGCGGCTCGTGCCCCCCAGCGGGCGCGGCCACGCCCGGAGCGCCCCCCGTGGGGATCTCGTCCGGGTGTGCGGCTGCTGGTGGGACCCGTGGGGCTGCCATCTGCTCGGGCAGGAAGAACACCCGGTCCCTTTTCGGCAGGGGACGCCCGCGCCGGGGGCGTTGCTTCCTCAGCCTTAGAAACGCGCGCCGCTGCTCGCTCGCCTCTTGCCGTTCCGGGTCCTCGGCCGTGGTTGTGAGCTGCGGATCGTCCGGGTCCCCGAGCGGCACTTCCCAGGTGGCGTCGCTCTCAGCGGTGGACAGGGACTCATTCAAAGCCGCGCACAGCGTCGCAACCACCGGGAAACGCTCCTCCGGTCGCGCAGCAAGCATCCTCATGCACAGCAGCGAGGCTGCCAGCGGCACGCGCGGATTGACGACGTGGGGCGCATCCGGCCTGTACGTCAAAATGCGCTCGCGCAGTCCATCCAGTCCACCCGGATCCGTGCGCTCGCCAAAGGGCAGCTCATCCGTCAGCAGCCAGTAATAGGCCACGCCCAACGCCCACATCTCGTCGGCAGGCCCGTACTCGTATTGACCCGTGCCGTCTGGGTTGGCGCGCTGGAAGCGTATCTGCTCGGGGGAGCGGTATTCCTCTGTCCCGGGCGGGAGCTGCGAGCCGGTGACCGTCGGGGCACAGGCAAGAGAACCAATTCCGAAATCAATCAAGATCGGCTTCTCGCTCCCTTCCCGAATGAGGATGTTCTCCGGCTTCACGTCACGGTGAAACACGCCCGCCGCGTGTACCTCCCCGAGCGTCACCGCCACTTCCAGAACGATGCGCGTCGCCTTCCGCGCCGATGGATTCTGGCTGTAGGCAAACGCAAAGAGAGTGTCGCCCGGCACGAATTCCATCACGATATAGGGATGGCCGATAGCCGGGTCGGGCCAGAAGTCCGATCCTACGTAACGGACGACACCGGGATTCTCCAGGTGAATGAGAATGCCGATCTCCCGCTTGCCCCTGCCGTCCAGCGTGGAGACCAGGAGGAGCTTCAACGCGAAGAAGCGGCCCCCGCGCTCGACCTTGTAGACGATCCCGAGGCCCCCCGCGCCCAAAAGCCCCACGACCTTGTAGTCCCCGATCATCTCTTCGATTTCCGGGTGTCTGAGTACCAGTCCCACGCTCTACCTCACCTCCTAGATGGGGGAGCGTAGCATAACCGCAGGAATACGGCTCAGACAGCGGGACCGGGGCGGCAGGTGGACCCCTCAAAGGCTGGCGACCGCTCCAAGTCGGCCGCCCCACCCACCGCCCCCGCCCCTTTTTCGAGACGGGCCTCTTCCTCGCGCATCGGCGCAGCGTCGAGCACGCGCAGCAGTGCACACCCGACCGCGACCTTGGACTCCGGCCACGTCCGCAGGATCCCGACAGCTTTTCGGATCTCGGGGGACAGATCCTTGTCGGTGGTAGGCATCTCTCGCGCGCTCATATCCAGGAGCACAGCCGGGGAAACACCCAAGGCGACCGCGAGCCTTCGCAGCGCCGGAACGCTCGGCATCATCCCGCCGCGCTCGATGCGCCCATACACGGCCGGACTCATCCTTGCCGCATCGGCTACTTGTGCCTGAGTGAGCCCGAGCGCCTCTCGTGCGGTTCGGGCTGCCTCGCCGAGTCTCTTTTGTAGAAGGTCATCTTCCATGCGGTATGCCTCTCAGATGATGGCGCCGTGTTCCCTATCACGCTTGCCTTGCTGCTGCCGCCTCTTGTTGAGCCTGGCCAACCCGGTCGCCGTTCCCTTGAAAATGGCGAGCTGCTGGGGATCCATCGTTCGCACCAGCCGCAGCAACCGCCTGATCTCCGGCGTCAGTTCTTCGTCGGGTGCCGGTTGGGTCTGAGTGGCTTCCCTTTCGACGAGCCCCACAAGCAAGTCAGCAGAGAGCCCAAGTGCAACGCAGATCTTCGTTAGCGTTGGCGTGCTCGGAAGCATGGCGCCTCGCTCCAGCCTCCCATACACTTCCGGCGTCAACCCGACTCGCTCGGCTATGTCCTCCTGAGTCAGTTTCAATTTCAACCGGGCCGCCCGCGCAGCCTTGCCGATTTGAATACTGAGTTCGGTTCGGTTTCTCCCCTTGGTGGCGCCCTCCTTTTTACCTGGCTTCCCTTTCATTGACCTAACCCTCGTCCTCGTCGGGCGTTAGCGCCGTCCGCTCGATGGGGTTCGCCGTCAGTCGCTTGACCCTTGCGGCAGCCTCGAAAATCGCCTTCAGCTCTGCTGCGGCCTCATCAGCGAGGACCGGCGGCTCTACGGTCCCCAGGTAGACGAGCAGCTCTTCGCGCATCTCGGCGGCAGAAAAACGCTCGCGCGGATCCGGTTGGAGCGCACGCCGGACAATGGACCGCAAAGGACCGGGCGCGAACTCAAGTCGACGTTCCGCTTCCGAAGGGTGAAAGCGCAGCAGCCGGTAAGCCAACACGTCCAGGCTAAGCTGTGTGGTCCGCTCGGCACGCACAGGGAATGAGAACCCGACCGGGGCACCCTCCACAGGGGTATCAGTCAGGTCGAGCGGGTATTCAGCCAGCAGCATTTCCAGCAGCACAAGCCCGAGCGAGAACACGTCCGCTCTGCCGTCAATCATTCCCCCGATAAGCGGGTCGGTTCGGCTCCCGGTGGACTCCATCACAGCTCGCAGAACCTCGGGCGAACAGTAGGCCGGGTCGCCGCGCAGCAAGCCGGGCGGCGTCTTCAAGCGGTCGCGCAGCTCCGAGTACGCAGCACCGAAGTTCGTGAGCTTGACGCGCCCATCAAACCCGAGACGGATCCGCATGGGACCCACGGCGCGATGGACGATGTGCATCGGGTGGCCTTCACTGCTGATGCGCTGGTGAGCGTAACCAAGCGCACCCGCTACTTCCGCCGCGACGTATGCCGCAAAGGCGGGCGACAGACGACGCTCCACCAGCAGCGCGAAATCCATCGCGGTGAGGAGGTAGCAACCGCGCAAGTGCTCCATGACCACATAGGCGGTGTCGCCATGGGAAGCGAAGCCGTAAACCTTGGCGATGCCCGGGTGCTCCAGGTGCGACGCGAGCTGCACCTCTTCCCAAACCCGCTCACCCCTCTCACGGTCTGAGGACACCTGCACAGGCTTGAGAATGACCCTTGAGCGACGGCCCATGCTTCCGCTGATGGGGTGCCTCCAGGCAAGAAGAAGCGTGTCGTAATCCCGGTTTAGAACCTGGGTGTCGTAAACCTCGTATTTGAAGCCCTCGAATTCGAAGATAAGACGCGGGCCGGAGCTGTCCGCCATGTTGTGCTCTCCTTACGAAGCTCTACAGCCTGCCGAGGTTGGGGCTGTCCGCACGTCGCCAGTTCTCGCCGTCCGCGCGTGTGTAGAACACGCCCATTTCAAACTCAGCCGCGCCTGCCCCGTGGTCGCGAACCTCGACCCGACCAATCCACCGCGCGGGCTCGCCGGTAAGCGCTGCCGCGAGAAAGCCATCCTGACGGAGAAGGAAAAGGCTCCGGTACTCCTGCACCATCCGGCTCAGGTCCCAGCGGGACAGCCCTTGTCCGTGCTGCTCGACGTAGCGCAGCATCTCGTCGGCAACAAAACGGGGCGCGTAGTGCTGCGGCAGGTAAGGCAGGATCGCGAGGTGCCGACGCAGCCGCTCGGCCTGCACAGGCGACACGCTCCGCCCCTCGGGGATGGCTTCAACAGGCAGCCCGGCCCCCAGCAGCAGCGCGCCGAACTCGTCGAGGCCCGACAGCGCGTCGCGGGTAGCGGCAAGGGCCTCCGGGGGCGGGCGGCTCGCGCACGCAGTCGCGCCGGAGGCGAGCACCGCCAGCAGCACAAGCAAGCTCAGCGGGGCATGAACCGAAAAGCAGGCAACGGAAATCAACCTCATACGAGAGCGCGGTTCGCTCAGCACGGGGCACCACCTCCAGCGTGTTGGTTGGTGAGACAGCGAAACGCCCGGAGAGGTAACACAGTCATGTGAGCAGGGGAAGCCCGGGAGTCCCGAACATATACGAAACATATAATGCACGGATTGCGCGATCAGGCCCGAGTCAGGGAAATCAGTACAGAAATGTTCCCTACATGTATGGGTCAACTAGGCCGCTCGTGCGCGGCGTGTGCCCTTGCAGGACTCGGCAAGTCGCGGACCTGTTGACCACTCACGCGCGACGGTTCGGCCTGGCCCGTCATTACCGGGCCGGTCCTATGAGTAGCGGGGCCCGGTGGCAGGCTTGATTCAAAGTCCCACGAGAGAAGTTATCCCACCTGGACCTACGGGCGAGGTAAGGTGCCCATCCATGGGACGAGGTGGCGCGGGCAGCGGTGGGCTGATCGCGAGGCACGAGTCCGGCACAGGTAGGACGCGGGCCAGATGAGGCCGTTGGAGAGTCGACGTGGACGGGGAGAAAAACCGGGGCGGGAGAGCTGGCGGGCCCTCCACACCCCCTGAGAAGCAAACAGGGACGAGGAAGCAGCAGGGAGCAAACACCTCGGCCGTGCAGCAGATGCTGACGCGATTGGGACTGACGTTCAAGGAGATAGTGGGCCCGCGGGCCAGTCGCGGCAAGAGGCACGGGTTGGGGGCGCTCCTGTCGCTGCTGGTGGTGGGGATGGCGACGGGAAGAAGAGTGCTGCGACAGGTAGAGGCATTGGGGGAGGACCTGGTGCGTGAAGGGACGGAGCCGAAGGGGTTGAGCGGAGCGGTGTCGGACACGACGTTGGATAGACTGCTCAGTCAGCTTGGGCCCGAGGGATGGGACAAGGTGTTGCAGCAGTCGGTGCGGACAGCACTCGAGCAGGGAGTGCTGAGGCAAGACAAGCTGGCGGCGGGAGTGGTGTCGATTGACGGCAAGGCGGGGGAGAGCACGCGAGGACAAGCGCCGTGCGAGCCCTGTCACACACTCCGGGATGAGCAAGGGCAGGAGTATTGGTACCCCTTCGCGCTCCGGGCGGCGCTCACCAGCAGCAGGGCGTGCCCGGTGCTCGACCAGATGATGTTGGAAGGCAAGCAAGGAGAAGCGACGGCCTTTGCGAAGTTGCTCGGACGAGTCGTGGAGAAGTATGGCGAGCACTTCAAGTATGTGACAGGGGACGCGGGGCTGACGAGCGCGGCGAACGCGAGGGCGGTGAGGGAAGCGGGCAAACATTACCTGTTCGCGCTCAAGGAGAACTTCAGCCGGTTGCACGACGTGGCGTGGATAGCGCTGGCAACGGCCCCGGTACAGGTGAGAGTGAGAGAGAAGGCGCGGGGCGAGTGGGTGGAAAGGGAGTTGAGAGTCACGCCCGTACCCGAGACAGAAGAGTTTCCCGAAGCCCGGCAATGGATATGGGTGCGCAGCACGCGGGAGCGCGAGGGGCGTTTGCCCGAGGTGCAGACGCGACTGTTTCTCACCTCCATTCCCAGTGGGGAGTTGTCGGGGGAGCAGATGCTGACAGTAGTGAGAGGGCATTGGGGAATAGAGAACGGGCCGAACTGGACGGCGGACGTGGTGCTGGAGGAAGACACGGCCTCGGCCAGCCTACGGGGGCAGGCTCCCGTGGTGCTCAGTTGGCTGCGGCTGCTGGCCTACAACCTGTTGGCGTTGGTGCGCACACACCTGCCCCCAAAAGACGGCAGGCCCGTGTCCTATGCTCGCACCCAGGAAGTGCTCTACCAAGGCTTGCTGGGCCTGGCGGTGCTCCCGGAGACTCTGGCCGCACTTGCCTGAGCGCCCGCCAGCGCCTGGCTCCGGTCTCCTCTGCTTCCACCTCCTCGGCTTCGCGGGTCCGTCTTCAGCCAGTATCCCTCTCCGGGGGGCGCCTCTCGCGAGGGCCGTCTGGGAGAACGCCACCTCATTGCCTGATACGGCTTGTCTCCCTCCCACCCCTCCTCAAAACCTCCCCCCAGGACTTTGGATCAAGCCTGGTGGGAGGGCCTGGGTTGCCTGTCCACCCAAGGAAGGGAGCGGCCATGCGCCCAAAGCCTTACGGGTCAGGCTCGTCCCGACGGGCTCTGCTCCTCCTCGGCAGGAAGTCTCGACTCTGTCCAGAAGTCAACAATCCTCGCCAGGCAGGACATCTACCCAAAGTTAAAAATGATACACGGTGCGTCTATAGGACAAGCGAACTGCTCGTGCGGCTCCGGGTTGACGGCATGTGCGTTTGTACTTGAGGAAGAGAAAGGAAATCGGTCGGACATGAATCTCAAGGGTGTTCTTTCAGGTATCGCGGGTGCGGTCGTTCTCCTCGGCTCCTCGCATGCGTTTGCGTATGATCCCAATGCAATTCAGCGAGGGTGGGTCGATTCCATTGGGAATGAGCCGTACCCTGGTTTCATCGTTGGGCCAACGACGACGATGAGCATTCGTGGATGGGCCTGTGTCCGTCCGGGCACGGCCGACTATGGTGTGCCTTCAACACAGGTCGCCGTCGCTCATGGCAATGTCAGTCTGCCTGTTCTCGAGGTCCGTCAAACGGTGTACCGGCCTGATGTTGTCGCCGCTGGCGCTTGTTCGGGTTACTACAGTGGCTTCGTGGTGTGGGTTGCGAAGCCCGTGAGTTATGCGTCGAACTACTACGTCGCCTTCCTGGGGCCGTATGGGACGACCTACCTGGAAGGCCAGTCCTATTACTAAGGCGACAGGGGGGAAGCCGGAAGGCTTCCCCTTCTTCGTTTCCGCCCTCGGCCTCGGCTGAGAGCCGCATGAGCTACGTCCTGCAGCGCGTGCTCGAAGCTCACAAGCTTCGCGATTTCGCCGTCTGGGACCCGGCAAGCGAGCTCCTGGTGTTCCCCCAGCCAGGGACGTGACGGGGATGCGAAGGCGCCGTGCTACCGCTCGAAGAACGACACCTGCTGGAAGCTGCTGGCGGAGGCGAGCGAGGTAGGGCGCGGCCTGCCCTGGTACGTGGAGCGGGACCAGGCGTGCACGAACACCACGGGAGCGCCACGACCCCAGTCGAGGTGGAAGAGCCGGGTTCCGTCGGACGTCGGGAGGAAGGGGTCGCGCATCGCGCCTCCTGAGGCGGGGTGGATGCACGCGTCGATAGCTTCCTCCGGGTAAACGGCGCGATGACCTGCGAGGTCATGGACGCCGGAGCGCATGGCCGGGAGGGAGCCTCAGGGGTGGTCGCGGCGAGCGGAGGACGAGCGGAGGACGAACGGACCCGTCCTCTTCCTCTCCAGCACCGGCGAGGTGCTCACCCAACCCCGCGTGACGGGCTTCCTTGCGCCCAAGGACTTCCTCGTCGAGATGCGCAAGGTGAAGTGAGCCGCGCCTCCCTCTCCTCCGTGAGGGGGCCGGGGGGAGGGGGAGCGCGCACCTCATCCTCTCCTCATGGCAGAGGGGTGGGCGCTGGCCCCCCGCGTGGCCAATATTGTGGCGAAAGGGACTTCTCCCCATGGCCACACTCGCTCCTCCTCCTCCAGCTTCGGGCGTCCTTGTGCACGGTCTGCCAGCCGGTACGCGCGCACCCGAGCTGGACCTTCCATCCACCCCTGATGGGCGACGGGTCAAGCTCTCGGACCAGAAGGGCTCCCCCGCCGTCCTCGTCTTCTACCCGGGGGACTTCACCCCCGTCTGCACCAACGAACTGGGGCTCTTCAACGAGCTGATGCCCGTGTTCGGCCAGTTCGGCGCGAAGGTGTTCGGCATCTCGTGCGACTCCCTCTGGAGCCACATCGCCTTCGCCAAGGAGCTCCACATCCAGATTCCGCTCCTCTCCGACTTCCATCCGAAGGGAGAGGTCTCGCGCCGCTACAACGTCTACCGGGAGGACGTCGGCATCTGCGAGCGGGCGCTCTACGTCATCGACGGCAAGGGCGACATCTACTGGAGCTACGTCTCGCCCATCGAGCTCAACCCCGGCGCGGACGGCGTCATCGACGCGCTCGAGCGGCTGACCGGCAAGCAGATGGAGTTCCCCACCTTCCAGCCACAGCAGCAGCCACCTCAGCCGGAGGCCCGGACATGAGCAGACTTCACAGAGGCGTGGACACCAATGACTGGGCGAAGGGGCCGGCCGATGCCCCCGTCACCCTCCTGGAGTACGGCGACTTCGAGTGTCCCTTCTGTGGGCGCGCCGCCTGGGAGCTGAAGCGGCTCGAGAGCGCTATCGGAGACCGGGTCCGCTTCGTCTTCCGCCACTTCCCCCTCACCCAGCTCCACCCGCACGCGCTGCTGGCCGCGGAGGCCGCGGAGGCCGCCGGCGCGCAGGGAAGGTTCTGGGAGATGCAGGACGTGCTCTTCCAGAACCAGCAGAACCTGGAGGCTCCCGCGCTGCTGACGTCCGCGGCCGACCTGGGGCTCGACATGGGCCGCTTCACTCGCGACCTCCAGGAGCACCGCTCCCTGCCGAAGGTCCAGCGCGACTTCATCGAGGGCGTGCGCAGTGGCGTGAACGGCACCCCGACCTTCTTCATCAACGGGGAGCGCCACAACGGCGCCTACACGGCCGAGGCGCTGCTCGCCGCCATCGAGCAGCGGGTGGGGCCCGACATCGAGCCGATGACGGGGCTTCCCTGGGAAGGCGACCGCGTGCCGCGCATGGGCCGGCCCCAGTCGCGCATGCATGTAGGGGGCGCAGGGGCCCTGTGATGGCATCGCGACGAGAGTCCTCGGGGGCGAGCGCGAGCGTGAAGCGCGCGGACCAGCGGTACATGGGCCGCGGCTCCCCGCCGCACGACGTCCAGTTCGTCGGCTCCCGGGGCAGCTACGTCCGATTGCCCTCCAGCTGGCCATGGCCTCCACCGGCCGCTCGAAGTTCGTGTCCATCGAGGACAGCTACCACGGCAACTCCCTGGGCACGATGAGCGTGGGCGCCTCCGAGTACCGGGAGGACCTGCCCAACCTGCTGCGCGGCTGCCTCAAGGTGAAGCGCCCCCTGGACGCCAACGCGGTGGACCGGGTGGAGCGGCTCCTGCGCAAGCGGGACGTCGCCGCCTTCATCATGGAGCCCATCATCTGCAACCTGGGCGCACTCGTCCCCGACGCGCAGTTCATGCGCGGCCTCCAGCGTCTGTGCCGCCGCTACGGGACGCTGCTCATCCTCGATGAGGTGGCCACGGCCGCAGGCAGCAGACGTCAGCGCAGGCCCTGCAGTGCGTCGGTTACCCTTCCGCCGCGCGGCCAGCTCCCTCGGTGGGGCGGGTTGTCCTGACGTGCGTTCCTGCCAAGGCTTGTCGAGGACTACTGCAGCGCCATGCACAGGGAGACACCATGAAGGCACTCGTCTACGAGGGACCGCGCAAGGTCAGTGTGAAAGAAGTGCCGGACGCGAAGATTGAGCGGCCCACCGATGTGGTGGTGCGCATTCGCAGTACCAACATCTGCGGCTCCGACCTGCACATGTACGAAGGCCGCACCGACATGGAGTCGGGCCGGGTGCTCGGGCACGAGAACCTCGGAGAGGTGGTCGAGGTCGGCTCGGCGGTGGACAAGCTGAAGGTGGGCGACTGGGTGGCCGTTCCCTTCAACGTCAGCTGTGGCCACTGCGAGAACTGCGAGCACGGCCTGACCGCCTTCTGCCTCAACGCCAACCCGTCGGGGACGGCCGGCGCCGCCTACGGCTTCGCCGACATGGGGCCCTACAACGGCGGGCAGGCCGAGTACCTGCGCGTGCCCTGGGCCGACTTCAACTGCTTGCGGCTGCCGGAGGACGCCGAGGAGAAGCAGCTCGACTACGTGATGCTCGCCGACATCTTGCCCACCGGCTACCACGTCACCGAGCTCGCCGGGCTCATGCCGGGCGAATCCGTCGTCATCTTCGGTGGAGGGCCCGTGGGACAGATGGCCGCGCTCTCCGCCACCATCAAGAGCGCGAGCAAGGTGATGGTCGTCGACTGCCATCCGGACCGGCTCGCTCTCGCCGAGAAGATTGGCGCCATCCCCATCGACTACTCGAAGGTGGACCCCGTCGAGCGGGTGAAGGAGCTCACCAAAGGCAAGGGCGCCGACCGCGGCTGCGAGTGCGTGGGCTACCAGGCGCACGACCCGCAGGGGAGGGAGCACCCCAACCTGACGATGAACAACCTGGTGAAGGCGGTGAAGTTCACCGGCGGCATCGGCGTGGTGGGCGTCTTCATCCCCAATGACCCCGGCGGCCCCGACTCCTTGGCCAAGAAGGGTGAGATCGTCTTCGACTGGGGCATGCTCTGGTTCAAGGGGCAGCGCGTGGCGACCGGCCAGTGCAACGTGAAGGCCTACAACCGCCAGCTGCGCGAGCTCATCCACCTGGGCAAGGTGAAGCCCTCGTGGATCGTCTCGCACACGCTCCCGCTCGACAAGGCGCCGGACGGCTACCAGCACTTCGACAAGCGCGACAGGGGCTGGACCAAGGTCGTCCTGCAGCCGGCCGCATGAGCCTGCGCGGAAGCGGGGGAAGGGAGGGGGCCGCTTGATGGGCCCCCAGGGCCTCGCGAACCGCGCGTTCGGGACCTGGTGACGTTTCGAGCACTGACGTACGACGGCCCCTACCGGGGAAGGTGCGCAACAAGCCCGAGCCAAGAACCCACCGGGGAGGATGAGCCTGGGGGCGTGCCAGAGCAGCCGGCTGGCTGTTCGGGTGGCGCCCCTCGCCGTGTGCGCCAGGTGGGGCCGGAGGTGCAGACGTGAGGCAGCGGCAGGCGCGCTGCGGAGCGCTGCACGCCCCGAGGTTCGAGTGGGCAGCGACTCGGGGCCTCATGCTGCGGACGCGTTGCGGTCCCTAGCTTTACGTTCAACCGAGATTCGGGGCGCCACCGGTGTGACGGCCCTGAAGGGGGACTCTGCGCCATGGCCAACCTTTGTCAGCTCTGCCAGCAACGCCCCGCGACGACCCGGGTGACGCGGGTTGTGGGCAACCGGAGGAACGTCGAGGAGCTGTGTGACGTGTGCGCCAGCCAGCGCTCGCGCTTCGGGCGCGTAGGACTGGGCACGTCACTGTTCGACCAGTTCTTCAGCGGCTTCGACGAAGAGGACTTCGGGGGCCTGCGCGGAACACCCGAGGCCATCCGGCAGCCGGTGGAGCGCTACGACATCACCGAGGCCTTCTCGGAGGACACCCGCCGGGTGCTCACCTCGGCCGTCGAGGCCGCGCAGCAGGCGGGCGCACCCGCCATCGACACCGAGCATCTCCTGGTGGCCATCGCACGGGACCCGCGCGGCCAGGAGGTGCTCACCCGCCTGAAGATGGACCCGGCCCGGGTGGCCCAGCGCGCCGAGGCGGAGATGCGAAGGGGCAAGCGGCCCATGGAGCGGCCCGAGCTGTCGCCCCACGCCAAGCGTGCGTTGGAGCTCGCCTACGAGGAGGCCTACGCGCTCGGCCACTCCTATGTGGGCCCGGAGCACGTGCTGCTGGGCCTGCTGCAGGAGGGCGAGGGGACGGCGTCGGAAATCCTGCGGGAGCTGGGCGTCAAGCACCAGGACGCGCGCGAGGCCGTCAAGGAGGCGCTCGCCCCGGGCGCGGAGAAGCGCAGGTCCGACACGCCCACGCTGGACGAGTACTGCCGTGATCTGACGGAGCTGGCCTCCGAAGGCAAGCTGGACCCGGTGGTGGGGCGGGCGAACGAAATCGAGACCACGCTGGAAATCCTCTCCCGCCGCACGAAGAACACAACCCCTGCCTCATCGGCGAGCCGGGCGTGGGCAAGACGGCCATCGCGGAGGGCATCGCCCAGCGCATCACCTCCCAGTCCGTGCCCGACACGCTGCGCGACAAGCGCGTGCTGCAACTGGACCTCTCCGCACTGCTGGCGGGCAGCAAGTACCGCGGCGAGTTCGAGGAGCGGCTCAAGAAGGTGATGGACGAGGTGAAGGGCCACAGCGAGGAGATCATCCTCTTCATCGACGAGGTGCACACCCTCGTGGGGGCGGGCGCCGCCGAGGGCGCCATGGACGCCGGCAACATGCTCAAGCCGGCCCTGGCCCGCGGGGAGCTGCACGCCATCGGGGCCACGACCCTCAACGAGTACCGCAAGAACATCGAGAAGGATGCGGCCCTCGAGCGCCGCTTCCAGCCGGTGCTGGTCCCCGAGCCCACCCCGGAGCAGGCCATCGAGATCCTCGAGGGCCTCAAGGACCGCTACGAGTCGCACCACCGCGTGCGCATCAACGATGAGGCCATCGTGGCCGCGGTGGAGCTCTCCGACCGCTACATCCAGGGACGCTTCCTGCCGGACAAGGCCATCGACCTGGTGGACCAGGCCGCGGCGCGCGTGCGGCTGAGGCAGTCCGCACGCCCCGAGCGGCTGACCAACGCCAAGCACTCGGTGGCGAAGGTGCAGCGCTCGCTCGCCGAGGCGCGTGACCGCAAGGACAAGAAGCGCGCCCAGGAGTGCGAGGCGAGGCTGAAGGAGGCGAAGAAGGAGGAGTCGGCCGCGGAGAGGGAGTGGAAGTCTGCCAAGCGTGAGGAGACGCCGGAGGTGACGGACAGGGACATCGCCGAGGTGCTCTCGCGCATGACGGGCATCCCCGTCACCCAGATGACCGAGGATGAGCGCAGGAAGCTCATGTACCTCGAGCAGCGGCTGCACGAGCGCGTCATCGGCCAGGACGAGGCCATCCGTGCGCTCTCGCAGGCCATCCGCCGGGCGAGGGCCGGGCTGAAGGACCCGAACAAGCCCATCGGCTCCTTCCTCTTCCTGGGCCCCACGGGCGTCGGCAAGACGGAGCTGGCCAAGGCCCTGGCCGAGCTGATGTTCGGGGACGAGAAGGCGCTCATCCGCTTCGACATGAGCGAGTACATGGAGAAGCACACCGTGAGCCGGCTGGTGGGCGCCCCTCCAGGCTACGTCGGCTACGAGGAGGGCGGTCAGCTGACCGAGGCCGTGCGGCGCCGCCCCTACTCGGTGCTCCTGTTCGACGAGGTCGAGAAGGCCCACCCTGACGTGTTCCACATCCTGCTGCAGGTCCTCGACGACGGGCGGCTCACCGACGCCCAGGGCAAGGTGGTGAGCTTCAAAAACACGGTCATCATCGGCACGAGCAACCTCGGCTCCAAGATCATCCAGGAGGCGACCGAGCGCAAGGAGCCGCAGGACCGCATCCGCGAGCGGGTGATGTCCGTGCTGAAGGGGCACTTCCCGCCGGAGTTCCTCAACCGCATCGACGAGGCGGTGATGTTCGAGCCTCTCAACCGCGCGCAGATCCGTGAGATCATCAACCTGATGCTCGAGAGGACGCGGCGCCTGCTCCACGGGCAGGCCATCCAGATGGAGGTGACGCCCGCCGGCATTGACGCGCTTCTGGAGCGTGGGTGGGACCCCAGCTACGGGGCCCGGCCGATGCGGCGCGAGATCCAGCGCTCCATCGAGGGCCCCATCTCCGAGTCCCTCATCAGCGGCAAGCTGCGCGAGAACAGCCAGGTGCGCGTCGACTTCCGCGAGGGTGAGTTCAAGTTCGAGGAGGTGGAGGCCATGGAGGAGCGGGCGGAGCGGCCCGCCGCGGAGGAGCAGCCTCCAGCGGTCCACTGAGCTGGCTTGTCGCGGTCGAGGGCTCGCAGTTCCGCCGCTGCCATGGTGCGTCCGAACTGCTTGCCCTGGCCGCTCAGCCATGCGCACAGCTCGTCCCTCATCTCACCGCCACTCTGGTAGCGCTCGTCCGGGTTGCCGCGCAGGGCTGGGCTTGCCCCGGTTACGTGGCTCTCCCGCACATTGTGTGCTCGCCGGTCATGCGGCGATCAATGTTCGTTGGGACATCAGGCGTCCCAATGCGCGGAGCACATGAAGTGCGGGAGAGCCACAAAACCGGGGCAGGCTCAACACCACGTTCCCGTGGGAGACCCTCCGCGCTGAGGGGGCGAAGCTCAAGGTGTCCAGCGCCACGAGCGCGGCCAGTTCATCCGGCTGCCCCCCACGGCCTCGGCGGAAAAAGAAAACCCCGGGTCGCCTGATGGCGCCCGGGGCTCTCACTGCTTCTCTCTGTGGAGGCGGCGGGAATCGAACCCGCGTCCGAAAGCCTTCCGCTCTTCGACCCTACGTGCGTAGTCCGCGATTTGTTACGGCTCCCAGGCTTCCACGGACGGAATCCTGTGAGACGGTCCTGGAAGATCTCACCGCCAAGAGCCCAGGCTCCCTCGACGGCCAGCCCGCATTATGACGGTCCTACCCCACCCCACGGGCCGAGAGCGAGGGGACCGCGCACTGTGAGACTGCTAGTTAGGCAGCCAGCGCGAGCTCAACGTTGTCGTTGGCTTTTGTGTCTGTGTTGGGCGTTTTTACGAGCGACCAACATGCTCGGCACGCGTCTCGAACTTCCATGCCCCCGTCGAAACCAGGTCGCCCCCGTTTCTTGGGTACTGCTCACTCACTGCTACGCCACGTCACGGCTTCTCCTACATTAACCGCCGACAGGTCCACGTCAATCCTCCTGACGTCCCTCCCCGTTGATTCTCCGGCATCCGCTCTCGCCTGCTCCCTCTTGGGAATAGCGGCCGAGCCGTGTGGTTCGCGGGCACCCACCTCGTGGGTGCTTCAGCCACATGAGGACCTGCATGCATCGATGGCTCATTCCCCTTCTGCTCGTCCTGTGGGGCGCGGCGCTCCCCGCCTCGGCCGCCGAGCAGCCCGCTTCCCCCTTCTTCCCCTACCCCATGAAGGTCGACCGCCTGCCCAACGGGCTCACGGTCATCCGGGTGCCCTTCAACTCGCCCGGGCTCATCGCCTACCACACGGTGGTGCGCGTGGGCTCGCGCAACGAGGTGGAGCCGGGCCGCACGGGCTTCGCCCACTTCTTCGAGCACATGATGTTCAAGGGCACGAAGAACTTCCCCGAGGGTGAGCGCGAGAAGGTCATCGCCGCCTACGGCTACGACGACAACGCCTTCACCTCGGACGACATCACCGTCTACCACTCGTACGGGCCCACCGCCGGGCTGCTCAAGCTGGTGGAGCTCGAGGCCGATCGCTTCCGCCACCTCGAGTACCCCGAGCCTTCCTTCCAGACCGAGGCGCTCGCCGTGCTGGGCGAGTACCACAAGAACGCCGCCCTGCCCTGGCTGAAGCTCGAGGAGGAGCTCTCGCGCACCGCCTTCACCCGCCACCCCTACGGCCACACCACGCTCGGCTACTACGAGGACATCAAGGCCATGCCCCAGGCCTACGCCTACAGCCGGGCCTTCTTCGAGCGCTGGTACACCCCCGACAACGTCCTGCTCGTCATCGTCGGGGACTTCGATGACGCCGCGCTGATGGCGGCCGTGCAGCAGCACTATGGCCCCTGGGAGGGCAAGAGCGCCTCCATCCAACTGCCCAAGGAGCCGCCCCAGAAGCAGGAGCGCTTCGTCCACATCGACTGGCCCCAGAGCACCCAGCCCCAACTGCTCTACGCCTGGCGCACCCCGGCGGCGCGGCTCGACACCTCCGACGCCGCCGTCCAGGCCGTGCTCGGCACCTACCTCGTGGGCACCACCAGCCCGCTCTACAAGGAGCTCGTCCTGGACAAGCAGCTCGCCCAGGACCTGGACGGCAGCACCACGCCCCACCGGGATCCCCACCTCTTCAGCATCTCCGCCACCCTCCAGAAGGAGGAGAACCGCGCCGCCGTCCGCTCCGCCCTCAACGCCGCGGTGAAGGAGCTCGTCACCGGCAAGGTGGACGCCGCCCGCGTCGAGGCCATCAAGAGCCGCACCCGCTACGGGCTGCTCATGAACATGGAGACCGCCAAGGACGTGGCCCAGCAGCTCTCCTGGTACGCCGGCATCTACGGCACCCCGGACGCGCTCGCCCGCCATGCCCAGAAGATCTCCGAGGTGAAGCCCGGCGACCTCGTCGCCTTCGCCCGCCGCTACCTCCCCGCCGCCAACCGCACCGTGCTCTCCCTCACCCCCAAGCAGGCCGGAGGTCAGAAGTGATGCGTCCGCTCCTCTCCCGCTCCCTTGCCCTCGGCGCCGCGCTGTACCTCGGCGGCTGCGCCACCGCGTCCCGCACCGCCCCCACTCCCGAAGCGGCTCCGCCCCCCGCGCCCCCCCCGGCCCAGGCCCAGACGCCCGCCGAGCCCCCCGCGCCCACGTCCGTCCCCGCCCGGCCCCTGCGACAGCCGGAGCCCGCGCGGCTCGTCGTCCAGGCCCACCCGGACAGCCCCATCGTCAGCTTCCGGCTCGTCTTCCACGCGGGCTCGGTGGATGACCCCCAGGGCAAGGAAGGCCTTGGCGCCCTCACCGCGCAGCTGCTCGCCGAGGGAGGCACGCAGAGCCTCACCTCCGCCCAGCTCCTCGCGGTCCTCTTTCCCATGGCGGCCGAGCTGGACGCCTCCACCGACAAGGAGTTCACGGTCTTCTCCGGCCGCGTCCACAAGGACTTCCTGCCGCGCTTCCTCGAGCTGTTCACCGACGTGCTGCTCAAGCCCCGCTTCGATCCCCAGGAGTTCGAGCGGCTGCGCTCGCTGGCCCTCAGCGACCTGCGCAACGGGCTGCGCAGCGAGAACGACGAGGCGTTGGGCAAGGTGGCGCTCGACGCGCTCCTCTACGCGGGCCACCCCTACGCGCACTTCGTGGGCGGCACCGAGAAGGGCCTCGAGGCCATCACCCTGGAGGACGTGAAGGCCCACGCCGCGCGCGTCTTCACCCAGGACCGGCTCGTCATCGGGCTGGCGGGTCCGGTGGACGAGCAGCTCCAGCGCACCGTCGTCTCGCGGCTGTCCGCGCTGCCCGCCACCGGCGCGCCGCGCGTGCAACTGCCCGCCGTGCCCACCCCCGGCGGCCGCGCCCTCGTCGTGCAGAAGCCCACCCTCTCCACGGCCATCTCCCTGGGCTATGTCACCCCGCTGCGCCGGGGGGATCCGGACTTCTTCCCCGTGGCCTTCGCCCTGTCGTACCTCGGGGAGCACCGCCAGCTGGGCGGCGTGCTCTTCAACGAGCTGCGCGAGAAGCGGGGCCTCAACTACGGCGACTACGCCTACGCCGAGCACTTCATCGAGGAGCGCGGCTCCACGTACAGCCGCACCAACATCGCGCGCACCCAGCAGGATCTCTCGTTGTGGATCCGCCCCGTGGTGCCCGACAACGCGATGTTCGCCACCCGGGGCACGCTCTACTTCCTCGATCAACTGGTGGCCCAGCCCATCCCCGCGGACCGGTTCGAGCGCAGCCGGGGCTTCCTCCTGGGCTACACGCGCCTGTGGGAGCAGACGGATCAACGCCGCCTGGGCTACGCCATCGACGCGCTCTTCCACGGCACGCCGGACTACCTGGAGCAGTACCGCGCCGCGCTCGCGAAGATGACGCCCGAGTCCGTGCACGCCGCCGTGCGCCGCCACGTGCGTCCCGAGGCCCTCGACTTCGCCTTCGTCACCCAGAACGCCGAGGACCTGGTGAAGCAGTTGAAGGAGCAGGCCCCCTCGCCCATCACCTACGCCTCGCCCAAGAGCCCCGAGCTGCTGGAGCAGGACAAGGCGATTGGCGCGCGGCCCCTGCCCATCCGCCCCGACGCCATCCAGGTCGTCCCCGCGGACACCTTCATGGAAAAATAGCGGCTGGCGGACATACCCAGGGCAGGCACCCCGGGGGTTTTCTTCACCCCCCGGGGAGGCGGTGGTAAGAGCCGGACGGGTTCCAAGGCCCGAATTTCCGGGCCGCCACCCCGGAGCGGTCCTTGCGAAGCACAGCCATCCGACTCGCCGTGATGATCCTCCTGGTGGCCGGTGTCCCGGCACGCGCGGAGGATCCCTTCGTGCGAGGCTTCGACGCCGTCCCCCTGAAGGCGACGCCCGCGCAGAACAGCGGCATCGCGCTCGAGGGCGCCACCCCGGAAACCGCCCAGAGCTACCGGGCCGCCCTCCTCTTCGACTACACCCACGGGGTGCTCGCCCTGAAGCTGGGCGAGGAGAAGCTGGGCAACCTGCTGCCCTACCGGCTCGATGCCCACGCGCTCTTCGCCTGGCAGTTGCACCGCCGGCTGGAGATCGGCGCGGACCTGCCCTTCACCCTCGTGCAGGGCGACAACTTCCAGTTGCTGCGCGACGCGCTCGCCGCGCCGGACTTCCCGGGCGCCGCCGGCGTGAGGCGCTGGGGGCTCGGCGACATCCGGCTGCAACCCCGCGCCTTCCTGCTGCTGCCCGACGAGTTCCCCGTGGGCCTCGCCCTGTCCGCCGAGGTGCGGCTGCCCACCGGTGACGGGCAGAGCTTCCTCGGCGAGCGCGGCGTGCTCGTGGCCCCGAGGCTCGCGGTGGAGCGCGCCTTCGGTCCGGTGCGGGTGCTCGGCAACGTGGGCGTGCGCCTGCGTCCCCGCCCCGCCCAGTACCTCAACCTCTACGTGGGCAACGAGGTGACGTTCGGCGCGGGCGCCATCGTGGACCTGCCGGACGTGGGCCCCCTCACGAACGTGCAGGGACTCGCCGAGATGCACCTGGCCACGCCGATGTCCGCCCCCTTCAACTTCCACCAGGCCGCCTCCCTCAAGACGCCCTGGGGCGTGCTCGTCGGCGCGCGCACCCGCATTTACGGCCCCTGGGGGCTCGAGCTCGACGTGGGCCGCGGCGTGACGCTCGGCAGCGGCTACGGCCGCGAGGAGCTGCGCGTGCTGCTCTCCGTGCGCTACGACCAGGCGTTCCTCGACTCCGATGGCGACGGCGTTCCCGACTCGCGCGACAAGTGCCCCACCGAGGGCGAGGACGTGGATGGCTATCAGGACGACGACGGCTGCCCGGAGCCCGACAACGACGGGGACGGCATCACCGACGGCCAGGACACGTGCCCCAACGGTCCGGACAGCTGCCTGGACTCGGACAATGACGGCGTGCCGGATGGCATGGACCAGTGCCCCAACAAGCCCGGCCCTCCGGGCTACGACGGCTGCCCGGATACCGACGGGGACGAGGTGCCCGACAACGTGGACAAGTGCCCCGACCAGTCTGGCCCCCCCGAGAACGATGGCTGCCCCATCGACAATCCGCCGTTCGTCATCGTCGAGTCGGATCGCATCCGCATCAAGGGCAACATCCTCTTCGAGACCGGCTCGGCCACCATCCAGAAGCAATCCCTCAAGCTGCTCGACGAGGTGGCCACCGTGCTCGATCGCAATCCGTCACTCGGACCCGTGCTCATCGAAGGGCACACCGACAACGTGGGCTCGGACACCCTCAACCTGAGCCTGTCCCAGCGCCGCGCCCAGTCCGTCATGGACTACCTCATCTCCAAGGAGATCGAGGCCCATCGCCTGCGCGCCAAGGGCTTCGGCGAGTCCCAGCCCATCGCCACCAACGGCACTCCGCTCGGACGCGCGAAGAACCGCCGCGTCGAGTTCCGCCTCATCAAGTCCGAGGTGGAAACGGCCCCGCGCATCGTCCCCCAGGACAAGAAGCCCGAGGGGGACACCAAGGCGAAGCCCGAGGGAAACGGCAAGTCGGAGACCAAGGCCAGGCCCGAGACGGCCACCAAGGTGAAGTCCGAGGCGGCGACCAAGGCCAAACCCGAGGCCGCCACCAAGCCGAAGCCCGAGTCCTCCACCAAGCCGACCACCAAGGCCAGGCCCGAGGCCGCGCCCAAGGCCAGTGCCGAGAAGCCCTGAGGTCGGTCCGGTTCAGCGCGTGGGCTTGAGCGTGGAGAGCGAGCGCTCGACGCGCGCTGAACCCGGGCCGTAGTCCCGCTCGGCGGCCGTGTAGAGGACGAGCACGAAACGCTCCTCGCGAGGCAGCAGGTAGACGAGCGTGCGGGAAGTGCCCTGCTGGAACTCGTAACGGGCCACGGGACCCGCGGGGAGCGTGCCCTGGGTGGCGTTGAGCCGTCGGCCCGGCACCGGGACGCCCGCGGCCTCAAGCACCGCTTCCGGCTCCGCGTCCAGCTTGGGCGCGGGTCCCGGCACCGAGCGTACTTCCAGCCCGCCCTCGAACCAGGCCACGGCCGGAGGGCCTGGTTGCTCGGAGCGCAGGGCCATGCCGGAAGGAGGCTCGTACTGGAGCCCGAGCGCCTGAGACTCCAGTTGGCGCGAGCAGGCGGCGACACAGCCCAGGAGCAAGCACAGCGTCAGAGCAAAGCGGTTCATGGAGGGTAGCGTGCCACACACTCCGCCCTCCCAAGAGTGCGGGCTCGCATCCATCCCACAGCACATTTTTCCGGTTCGGGACGGCGGCGTCCTCCACGCAGGAGTAACCCGCGCGCATATCTCCTTGAATTCACAGCGGAGACTCGGATTGAGGGGGTTCGGCACGGCTGATGCTAAAGCCATCCTCGCGGACGATGTGGGTCCGGTGGATGGGGCAGCACGGGGCGGTACGGGGTTGGGCGGGTCGGGGCAGCACGGGGCGGTACGGGGTTGGGCGGGTCGGGGCAGTACGGAGCAGCACGGGGTTGGGCGGGTCGGGGCAGTACGGGGCGGTACGGGGTTGGGCGGGTCGGGGCAGTACGGAGCAGCACGGGGTTGGGCGGGTCGGGGCAGTACGGAGCAGCACGGGGCAGTACGGGGTTGGGCGGGTCGGGGCAGTACGGAGCAGCACGGGGCAGTACGGGGTTGGGCGGGTCGGTGACGGACGTAGGTAGCGAGTGGGAGTGATCGCTCGCGGATACGGCTCGGGGGGTAGGGGATGGGGAAGGTTGGAGCCGGTCCTCGCTGGTGAGTTCAGCCGCGAGGGCCGGTGCACCCCTTGAAACGGGACATGCTGAAACCGGGAACGCACCACGGCGCGCGCTTCGCGCCGCGTGGCGCGGAAGGTGCCTTGTACCGAGGCAACTCCGCGCTCACGGCCGTGGTGCGCACACGGAGAACGGGGACATTGCCCCGGACCCCATTCGTGTCCCATGCTCGGCCCTCTTCGTGATTGGGGGCGGGATCGCATGCGCAGGACACTCGGGCTCCTCTTGTCGGTGGGGCTGACTGGTTGCACGACGGTGAACGTGGCGTCGCTGCCCTCTTCCCGGGACACGCGCGACGTCTTCGTCACCACCTCCGATGTCCAGGTTCCCTACCAGAGCCTCGGACTGGTGCAGGCCACTCGCAAGGGCGTGCTGCTCTTCGGCTTCGCGGATCCCGCGGGCACCAGCCTCGAGGACGGACTGCGGGACACCCTGCTCCCCGAAGTGCGGCGCATGGGCGGCGACGGCATCATGAACGTGCGCTTCCATCAGACGCAGTACGCGCTGCCCACGCGCCTGCTCTTCGCCCTGCTCTTCTTCATCCCCCTGCCCTCCCAGGTCACCTTCAGCGGCGAAGTGGTGCGGCTCGATCCCGAGGGTCTTCCGCCACCTCCTCCCAACAGCCCGTCGCGCTGACCCCCAACCGCCAGGAACTCCGGTGAGACTTCCCCTCTTGTTCTGCTTGCTGCTGTGCGCGGGCTGCAACGCCGTGTCGCGCGGCTCGAGGCTGTCGGACCGTCCGCCCCACACCGGGCGAGGCCTGTATCTCAGCACGGGGGGCTCGCCCTGGCCCTTCCGCACGATCGGCTTCGCCCAGATCACCGGCTACGGCGTCACCGTGGCGGGGCTCACGGACGTGGGACACGCCGCCATCGATCAGACCATCCAGGGCGCGCTCGCGGACGCAGCCCTGAAGATGGGCGGCGATGGCGTCATCCACATCGAGTTCGAGGACCAGAACCCGCCCACGGATGTGGAGCGCGCCTCGGACCTGTCCGAGTCCATCTCCAACGGGTTGAGCGGCCAGGGGGGCGTGAAGACCCGGGACCGCAACGTGCTCGTCACCGGTGAAGTCATCCAGTTCCTCCCCTCCCCGTGAGACTCCCTCCGATGCGACTTCCCACCGTGCTCGCGCTCCTGGCGTTCACCGGGTGCACCGTCGTCAACACCGCCTCCGTTCCCTCCAGCCGCGACGGCCAGGACATCTTCGTGACGGCGGGCGACATCTCCGAGCCCCATGAGTCGCTCGGCCTCGTGCAGGTCACGCGCTCGGGGGTGCTGCTCTTCGGCTTCGCGGACGTGGTGGGCACCGACCTCGAGGCGGGCTTCCATCAGGCGCTCATCCCCCAGGTGCGGCGCATGGGAGGCGATGGCGCCATCAACGTGCGCTTCCACCAGACGCAGTACCTGCCGGTGACGAAGGCGCTGGGCGTCCTCTTCTTCTTCATCCCCCTGCCCAGCAGCGTCACGCTGAGCGCCGAGGTGGTGAAGCTCCAGCGCGCGGCGGCGGCACCCGGCGCGTCGCGCTGAAGCCCAGGCGCCCCGCGGCGCACGGCGGCGGCCCTACTTGAGGGCCCGCTCGATCCGCTGGCGCAGCGCCGCCTCCGACAACATGCCGCGCTGCGCGTCCACCACCTGCCCCTTGCGGTCCAGGAAGTAGAGCGTCGGCAGGGCCGTCACCTGGAAGACCGCCGCCAGCTCATCCGGCGCGAACACCACGTACGGCGCCAGTTCCGGCATGCGGCTCTGCACGAACTCCTGCACGAACAGCGGCGCGTCCGGCATCTCGTCCCGGCTCGCCGCCACGAACACCAGGCCCTTGTCCTCGTACTCCTTGGCGAGCTTGATGAGCGACGGCATCTCCGCCTGGCACGGCGCGCACCACGTCGCCCAGAAGTCCAGCATCACCACCTTGCCCTGGAGATCCGCCAGCGACATCGTCCCGTTGTCGTACTTCTGCAGCTTCATCACCGGGGCCACGGTGCCGTCGGACGCGAGCCGTGCCCGCAGCGCCTCGCTCACGCCCAGGTACGACAGTCCCGCCAGCCCCAACAGCCCCGTCACCACCAACAACACCTTGCTCCACCCATGGCGCGGCGGCTGCGGTGGCTGCTGCTGCCCGGCGTCTCCAGTCTGTGGCTCCGTCACGTGCGTGACTCCCTCGTCGTCTTCAACACCCGATGTACCTGCGTGAGCACCCGCCGCACCTCGCGCCTCACCCGCGGCCGGCCCACCACCCAGCGCGCCAGCCCCGGCCCATGCCGGTAGTAGACGCGAATGAACCCGCGCCCCCATGCGTGGCGGCGCAACACCTCGTCCCGGAACGCCCGGAACGTCACCAACTCCGGCGCGCCCTCTCCGAACGCCGCCGTCACCACGAAGCACGAACTGGCCGGTGAAATCCACATCAGCCGCTTGTTCGTCTGGTTCATCACCGCCTTGAGCTCGCGCGCCTCGGTGTACAGGAAGACCAGCAAGTCCCCCCGCGTCGACGGGAAGTCCTCGCCACTGGCCTCCTCGAACTCGATGCGCGAGCTGCCCGCGCCCCGCACCTCGTCCACCGTGAACAGGAAACGCTTGGAGCTGGGCTTCGTTTCGATCTCCACCGAGCGCAGCTCGCCGAAGTAGGCCCGGAAGGGCACCTGGCAGGCGGAACACACATACGCGTGGATGCCGGGCCCCGGCACGTACCCGTATTCGTTGATGCGCTTGCAGCCCATGTTGGGGCAGGCGAGCCACACCTGCGCCACGGGCTCCTCGCGGGGATCGTAGCGCGACGCCCCCGTGTGCCGGTCATACACCGGCCCCACGGCCTGCTCCCGGGTGCCGAGCGAACGCGTGGGGTGCGCCACGCGCTCCAGCTCCACCGCGCGCCGCCACGCCTCCTCCGCCTGGGACAGCCGTCCATCCACCGTATGGCACAGCGCTTCCCCGTGCGCCCGCAGCGCCTCGAGGAGCCGATCCGTGGCCTCCGCCGGCCCCGCGTCGCGCCGCACCGCCAGCCCCAGCGCCAACACCTGCTCCAGCTCCGGCAGCAGCGCCTCGGCCGCCTTGCGCGCCGGATCCTCCGCCCGGTGGTACACGGGGGGCTCCGGAATCCGGGGGAACAGCGCCAGCGCCTGGGCGCGCAACGGCTCGCGCGCCTCGTGCGCTCGCGGAAGGGACATGGCCTCCGCCCGCTTCCGGGCGGCCTGGAAGAACTCGTCGGGCTGCAAGGCCGCGCACATTAGAAGGAGCCCCGTCCGCTGTCAGCGCCCTTCCCCTCCCTCCGCCGGAAACTGGCCTCCTGGTCTGCTCCGATGTACGACTGGGTAGGAGGGTGTGAACGATGGGTTTCCTGAAGTTCCTGGTGTGGACGGCTTGCGCGATGGGGCTCGGGGTCTTCCTGGCCACGGTGGACTTCAACGGCCGCACGCCAGTGGAGTACGTGCAGCGGGAGTGGAAGCGCCAGGTGCAGCCGAGCCGTGTGGAGCGGGTGACGAACAGCCTGCGGGACGCGCTCGACGACGCCGAGGACGCGGTGAAGCGGACGACCAGGCAGGCGACCCCGGCGGCGGTGAAGGCCCCGTCCCCGGCTCCGGCCCCCGCGGCGGGACCGCGCGAGCGCATCACCCCCGAGGATCGCGCGGCGATTGATCGCATCATCGCCCAGAAGAAGTAGTTGCCCGGAGGGGGCGGGAGGGCCCCGCTTCCGCTCCGCTCCCTCCCACCCTAGGTTGTCAGAAGGCGGTCTGGGGAGAGGCGGGGATGATGGCGGGTCAACGGTGGTGGACGGGGATCGCGCTGGCCGTGTTGTTGAGCGCGCCGGCCTGGGCGAGCCCGAGCGCACAAGCGGGCAGGCTGTGGGTGGAAGCCAAGCAACGCGCGGTGCGAGAGCAACGCTCGGCGCTCAGTCAGGTGGCGCGAGCGGCCATGCCCGCGGTGGTCTCCATCACCACGCGCCAGCCCAGCCCCACGCCCGGCGCCGAGGGAGAGACGCAGAAGGGCATCGGCTCGGGCCTCATCATCCACTCCGACGGCTTCATCCTCACCAGCGCGCACGTCGTCGAGGGGGCGCAGGACATCACCATCTCGGTGCTGTCGCCGGGGGGTTACGCGGAGGAGTATCCGGCGGAGCTCGTGGGCGAGGACACGCGCACGGACTCGGCGCTCCTGAGGATCCACGCCCCGCGCAAGCTGCCCGTGCTCAAGCTGTCGTCGGCCTCGCGGGTGGAGGTGGGCGACTGGGTGATGGTGATTGGCAACCCGTTCGGACTGACGCACTCGGTGACGGCGGGAGTGGTGAGCGCCAAGGGCCGCACGGACGTGACGCCCAATGGGCGGGACGGTGACTTCGACTACATGCAGGTGGACGCCTCCATCAACCCGGGCAACTCGGGCGGGCCGGTGTTGGACCTCAATGGGGAGGTGGTGGCGATCGCCAACGCCGTGAACGTGGCGGGCCAGGGCATCGGCTTCGCCATCCCCGTGGACATCGCCAAGGCGGTGCTGCCGCACCTGCAGAAGTACGGCCGGGTGCGCCGGGGCTGGATGGGCGTGTCCGTGCAGGACTGCACCCCGGACGTCATCGAGGCCTATGGCCTGGGACACCCCCGGGGCGTGGTGGTGTCGGAGGTGATGGATGGAGGACCCGCCGCGCGCGCCGGCCTGCAGGTGGGCGACGTCATCGAGGGACTGGATACACTCCACGTGGAGCGGGCCCACAAACTGCGCTGGCAGGTGGCGGCCCGGGGCGTGGGCGGCCGGGTGATGCTGCACGTGCGCCGGGGGGAGCAGCCCCTGAAGATGAAGGTGCGGCTGGAGGAGCAGCCAGGCGAGACGGTGCCCGCCACGGCCGTCCTCTCGGCACCGTCCAAGCACGTCCAACCCGCGGAGACCGAGGGAACGGGAGGCTCCGGGCAGGCGGGCAAGAAGGCGGGCTCGCCCTGAGCTGGAAGGCGGAGGGGGGCGCCCGCGTCCCCGCCTGCCTCCTTGCGTTCCGCGGCGGCCAGCGCTACACGAGGCTCCTTTCCGCACGATTTTCGCTGCGTTGCATTGAGGAGCTGTCATGCCTGAAGCACAGAAGACCACCCTGAAGAACTGGCCGCGCACGGCCAAGGGCGGGGGCAAGAAGGCCTGCACCGTCGAGGGTTGCAAGCGCCCCTACCGCGCCAAGAGCTACTGCTTCTTCCACTTCAAGAAGTGGCGCCAGGGCGAGCTGCCCCACTCGCGCTACCGCACCTGCTCCAAGGCGGAGTGCCGCGTGAAGACCGAGAAGGGCGGCCTGTGCGCCAAGCACTACGCCGAGACCTACAAGACCGCCGCGGCCTAGGCGTTCCGGCGCGGGTCTCGCGAGGGCGCTTCCTGCTCGGAAGGGCCCTTGCCCCCGCCCATCATCCTCCCCACGTGCTTGAAGGCCGTGAGCCACAGCTCCGCCTCGCGCTGGGTGAGTTCCGCTCGCAACAGACTCCGCTCCAGCTCGCGCAGCACGTGCTCCGGCGCCTGCGGGTTGAGGAACTGCGCGCGCAGCAACACCTCGCGCATCCGCTCCCCCAGCGCGCTCACCGTGCCCATGCGCGCGCCCTGGAACTCCGGCGCCACCTCCGCCGCCCGCTCGGGCGCGCCCCGGCCCTCGCGTGAGCACAGGTAGAGCAGCACCGCCGCCGCCTGCGCCAGGTTCATCGAGGGCTGCACCTCGCTGGTGGGGATGACGAGGAAGTCCGAGCAGAACGCCAGCTCCTCGTTGGACAGCCCCCGCTGTTCACCCCCCAGCACCAGCGCCACCCTCCCCCGCCGGCTGTGCTCCGCCAGCCGCGCCGCCGCCTCCTCCGGGGTGAGGGCGACACGTCCCTCGATCTGGGTGCGAGAGGTGGTGCCAACCGCGTACACGCAGTCCTTGAGGGCCTCGGGCAGGTTTTGTGCCACGGCCATGCCCTCCAGCACCGCCCCGCCCTTCACGGCGAGCCGCTCGGCGCCCCGGAAGGAGTAGGTGGCGGGATCCGACAGGATGAGCCGCGAGAAGCCGAAGTTGGCCATCACCCGGGCCACGGCTCCCATGTTCTCGGGTGAGCGCGTCTGGTGCAGGACAACCGTCAAGTTCGCTGCCGGGAGCATGCCCCCGAGTTTAGCTTTCCGTGTCAGAGCCGCATCGGTATATTCCCCTACGATGCGTCGCTGGGTCGCTGGCCTGCTCCTCTCTCTCGTGGTCCTGACGGGTTGTGGCGTCGGGAGTGCCCCCGTGCGCGCTTCTCCAGGTGCCCGGCAGGCCCTCACCGGCTCGCCCGAGCTGTTGGAGTTCGAGAGTCCCTCCACCCGCCTGGAGCTGTACCGCGAGGTGGCGCGCCTCTCGCAGTTGGAAGCGGGCCAGGCCGCGCAGTCCTCCATGCTCTTCCCCATCACCCTGAACGGGGAGCTGGTGGCGGCCCCGGGCATCGAGGGGCGCACGGATCTGTTGCAGGCGCCCGACGCGGGGGCTCCCCTGCAGTTGAACTTCGATGGGCGCACGGGCGAACGCTGGCAGGAGGATCGCCGCGAGAGCTTCCAGGGTCTGTCCGAGCGCGAGGCCGCCGAACTGGTGGCGCGCACGCTCTTGGCCCACTGGAAGGTGAATCCCACGGGCGTGGTGCAGGTGGATCGGGCGTCGAGCGCGCCCTACGCGGCCGCCTACGTGGACGGCATCCTGCGCATCAACCCCGCGTTCCTGTACATGGCGGCGGCGTACGGTCCCGCTTCCCTGCCGGGCGCGGTCCAGTAGAGTCCGCGCCTCTTTCTGTGCCCCATTTCACGGGGCCGAGGCGCTTCTCTCGTGACTACCTCCGCACTCCACGCCCAGCTCACCCAGACGCTCGGGCGCGTCCACCTGCCTTCCCTCGGCGAGCACTACCAGGGCAAGGTGCGTGACACCTACCGCCAGGGGGACCGGCTCGTCCTGGTCACCTCGGATCGTCTGTCCGCGTTCGACCATGTGCTGACCACCATCCCCTTCAAGGGCGAGGTGCTCAACCGGCTGGCCCACTTCTGGTTCGAGCGCACGCGCCACATCGTGCCCAACCACGTGCTGGACATGCCGGATCCGAACGTGATCGTCGCGCGTGCCTGCCAGCCCTTCGCGGTGGAAGTCGTGATCCGCGGCTACCTCACCGGCAGCCTGTGGCGCGACGTGCAGAAGGGCA
This sequence comes from Cystobacter fuscus DSM 2262, assembly GCF_000335475.2. NCBI lineage: Bacteria > Pseudomonadati > Myxococcota > Myxococcia > Myxococcales > Archangiaceae > Cystobacter > Cystobacter fuscus. The sequence goes on from NZ_ANAH02000006.1 coordinate 83,082, forward strand.
CGCACACCGCCTACGGGGTGGCCTTCCCCGAGGGCATGCGCAAGGACGAGGCCTTCCCGGAGCCCCTCTTCACGCCCTCCACCAAGGCGCAGTACGGCCAGCACGACGAGCCCATCTCCGAGAAGGAGATCCTCGCGCGGGGCCTGGTGAGCGCGCGGGACTGGGCGCGCATCACCGAGGCGGCGCGCGGGCTGTTCCTCGAGGGCCAGAAGTGGGCGCGCTCGCGCGGCCTCATCCTCGTGGACACCAAGTACGAGTTCGGCAAGGTGGGGGATGAGCTGTACGTCATCGATGAGATCCACACCCCGGACTCGAGCCGCTACTGGGTGGCCGACGAGTACGAGGCGCGCCTGGCCAAGGGCGAGGATCAGCGGATGCTGGACAAGGAGAACATCCGCCAGTGGCTCATCCGCGAGCGCGGCTTCCAGGGCCACGGCACGCCGCCCGCCATTCCGGACGACGTGCGCGTGTCGCTCGCGGAGAAGTACCTCGCGGCCTACGCGCAGCTCACCGGCACGCCGCTCACGCTGGAGCCGGGCGACGTGCACGCGCGCATCGAGAAGAACCTGAAGGCGCGTGGCTACCTGAAGTGAGCCCCCCGGGCCGCCGCGCCCTCTTATGCGCGGCGCCCGAACACGCGCTGGAAGATGTCGTCCACGTGCTTGAGGTGATAGCCGGCCGAGAAGCAGTCCTCGATCTCCGCCGGCGTCATCACCGCGAGCAAGTCCTTGTCCTGCAGCAGCGCCTGACGGAAGGGCACGCCCTGCTCGAACATGCGCATGGCGTTGCGCTGGACGACGACGTAGGCGGCCTGGCGGTCCATGCCCTTGCGCGCCAGCTCCAGGAGGATGCGCTGGGAGTTCACCACCCCGCCGAGCTGCTCCAGGTTCTTCTGCATCCGCTCCGGATAGACGCGCAGGTTCTCCATCAGCCCGGAGAAGCGGTGCAGCATGAAGTCCGCCACGATGGTGGCATCCGGGGCGATCACCCGCTCCACCGACGAGTGGGAGATGTCGCGCTCGTGCCAGAGCGCCACGTCCTCCAGCGCGCTCAGCGCGTAGCCGCGTAGCAGCCGCGCCAGTCCCGACAGGTTCTCCGAGAGGATGGGGTTGCGCTTGTGCGGCATCGCGCTCGAGCCCTTCTGGCCCGCGGTGAAGTGCTCCTCGGCCTCGCCCACCTCGGTGCGCTGCAGGTGGCGGATCTCCACCGCGAACTTCTCCAGGCTCGAGCCCAGGAGCGCCAGCGCGGAGAAGTACTCGGCGTGCCTGTCTCTCTGGATGATCTGACTGGAGGCCGGCGCGGGCGTGAGGCCCAGCTTCTGGCAGGCGAACACCTCCACCGACGGCGGCAGGTGCGCGAACGTGCCCACCGCGCCCGAAATCATTCCCACGGACACCACGTCCCGGGCCCGCTCGATGCGCGTCCTCGCGCGGCGCAGCTCGTCGTACCAGATGGCCAGCTTGTGCCCGAAGGTGATGGGCTCGGCGTGGATGCCGTGGCTGCGGCCCATCATCACCGTGCGCGCGTGCTCGAAGGCGCGCTTCTCCACCGCGCCCATGGCCCGCTCCACCCCCTGGAGGATGAGATTGGCCGCGTCACGCAGCGACATGCCCAGCGCCGTGTCCAGCACGTCCGAGGACGTCATCCCCAGGTGCAGCCAGCGCGCGCTCGGCCCGATGCGCTCCTCCATGAAGGTGAGGAACGCGATGACGTCGTGCTTGGTGGTGCGCTCGATCTCCTCGATGCGCGCGGCATCCGCCTCGGTGAAGTCACCGGCGCGGGCCAGACAGTCCTCCAGCGCCTCGCGCGGCGCGATGCCACCCTGCACCATGCCCTCCAGCGCGGCGAGCTCCACGTCGCGCCAGCGGCGCAGACGGGCCACGTCGGTCCAGAGGGAAGACATCTCCTTGCGGCTATAGCGGGGAATCACTCGAAAACCCTCACGGGGAAGTCTCTCCTGGCGGCGAAGCGCAGCAGGTCCAGCACCACGTTCTTGGAGCCCTGCACCTTGCCGGCGGCGGAGAGGTTGATGGCCAGGTCCAGTCCCTCGGGTTGTGCCACGGCGAGCGCTCCCGGGTCGACCTTCTCGTGGATGATGCGGTTGGCCAGCCGCCCCGCCTGCTGGCCGATGGCGGTGGGACTGGGCGAGAGCGCCAGCGTGGCGCCCTCGCGCACCTGGCTCGGGGTGAGGCCCACCAGCGGCAGGCGCTGGGCGGTAGCGAAGGCGATGAGCTGCTCCACGACGGAGGCGTTGCCCACCGTCTTGTCGGCCACCATGAGCAGGGCGTCCACCTTGTCCTTCGCGCCAGCGAGCACCTTCTCCACCTTGGACTCGGCATCCGTGTCCAGGGGCACGATGGACAAGCCGAGCGGCTCCGCGGCGATGCGCGCCGCCGCCAGGCTGCCAGAGGAGAAGCGCGCGTCATGCAGGATGCCCACCCGCTTCACCGTGGGAGACACGGCCTTGAGGGCGGACAGCTCGGGTTGGAAGTCGCTGGTGAGCGCGATGCCGGTGAGGTTGGGCCCCTCCAGGCCATACTTCTCGTAGTAGGGCACCATGGCGAAGAGCACGGGCACGTCCTTGCCCAGCGAGCGGCGCGCGGTGTTGGCCGCCAGCGGGCCGATGGCCAGCACCAGCGCCGGCTTCTGCGCGGCGATGCGCTGGAAGGCGCGCGAGGCCGCCTGGGCACTGTCCTCCAGCGTCACCTCCACCACCTCGGCGCGCACCTCGGCGCCAAAGCCCGCCACCACCGAGGCGTAGGGCGCGAGCGCCGCGGACTTCACCACCACCGCCCGGGGACGCGCCGGCTCCGCGGCGACGGCCCCCCAGGGCAGCACCCAACACGCCCACCACAGCAGCACCGCCCACCGGCTCATCACGGCTCCCCCTTGCAACAGCGAAACCCCACCGACGCGGAGCCCGAGTCGGGTTCCGCGCTCATCCGCGCCGAGCAGCGCACCGAGGGCTGCTGGCGATCGAACGCCCCGCCCTTCTGCACCCGATCGGCGCCTCCCATCGACGACGACGTCCACTCCGCCACGTTGCCCGACATGTCCGCCACCCCATACCCCGAGCGGCAGCGGGCGAACGAACCCGAGGCGGCCGGCTCCCCGGCATTGCCCTGCGTGTTGCACCCCTTGGCATCGAAGGTGGCGCCGTAGGGGTAGCGCAGACTGCCCGGCCCCTTGCAGGCCTTCTCCCACTCGTCCTCGGAGCACAGGCGCTTGCCGAGCTTGCCGCACTCGGCCCGCGCCTCCTCCCACGTCACGCCCACCCGGGGAACGGCCCCCGCCTGGTTGGGGAACTCGAACTCGTCGATGCAGAAAGTCGCCACCTGCCGGGGCATGAGCAGCGGCTCGGCGGCGGTCCCCTCCTCGGCCGTCTCCTTGCCCATCTTGAAGGTGCCCCCGCTCACCCGGCGCATCCCCTTCGGGCACTCGCTCGCGGGCAGCAGCGGCTCGGCCCCCGCGGCGTCCTCCCGGGGAGCCGCGACGGAGGGAGCACCCGCCACCGGCGCGGCGGGAGCCTGGGACGCCTGACGCCACTTCAACAGGCCGTAGCCCGCCATCGCGCCCAGGCCCAGTCCGCCCACCGCCAGCAGCGGCATCCACAGCCGGGACAGCAGCGAGGGGCGGACCGCGGGAATCACGGGATCCGTGCGCGTGGCGGCCCGGCTCGACGGGGCGGCGGCCTTCGCCGCGGGACGGGGCTCGGCGCGCGCGACGGGCTGCGCTCGGGCCTTCGGAGCCGGAGCGGGAGCCGCGCTCGCAACGGGCGATCGGTCCGTGTCCATGAGCGCCGCGAGGGCCTCGGAATCCAGCTTCTGGGTGGCGTCCGGCGGGACGATCTCCTCGGTCACCGACACCTGGGGAAGCTCCAGCGTGGTGCGCTCCGAGACAGGGGCCTCCTGCGTGACCTTCGGCACCTCGTCCACCGCCGTGTCATCATCGTCGGCATCGGGAGGGGGGCCGTGGCCGACGGTCGGCACCTGCACGGTGGGCGGCCCGAGCGCGGGCAGCTCCGTGGTGGGCACGGGCGGGGGTAGCGAGTTGGGACGCGGGGCCGCCGTGGCCAGCTCGGCGGTGAGGCTGAAGGGCACCTGTTGCCGGGCCTTGGAGCGGCCGGGCCCCTGCGTGGCGGGCCGCACCGCCGCCGGCCGCGGACGCGAGGAGAGCGCCGCGGTGAAGTCGGAGAGGAACTCGCCCGCGGACTTCGGACGCGCGAGCGGGTTGGCGTTGGTGGCGCGCCGGTAGAGGGCCTCGATGCCCGAGGGGAGATCGGCCTCGTAGGCGAGCAGCTCGGACACCTCGCCCTCCTCGGGCGTCTGCCCCGTGAGCATCTCGCCCACGATGATGCCCAGCGCATAGAGGTCCATGCGCGTGTCCAGCTCTCCCCCCTCGAAGTACTCGGGAGCCAGGTAGCACCCCACCTTCCACGCCTTCTGGGCCTGGATGTAGGGCAGGCGCGGGATGCCCAGGGCCAGACCGTAGTCCGTCACCTTGAGCTGATCCGACAGCAGGAAGATGTTCTCCGGCTTGAGGTCCGAGTGCGGCCCGTAGCGGTGGGCGCTGTCCAGTGCCTCGGCGAGCTGCACCAGCAGCGCCTCCACCTCCTTGAGCGAGAAGCGCTGCCCCTGGGACACGCGCTGCTCGATCTTGCGCCGCAGCGTCGTGCCCTCCTCCAGCAGCTGCGTGGTGAAGAAGGGCCGGTTGCGATCCTCGCCCTCTTCGTACACGCGCATGTGGTGCGGATGGGTGAGCTTCTTGCCCGCGCGCAGCGCGAGCGAGAACTGGGTGCGCTCCTCCTGCATCTGCACCAGGCGGGGGTTGATGATCTTGAGCGCGACCTCGACGTCCATCTCCAGGTCCTGCGCGCGGAACACATGGCCCACCGGGCCCGGGCCGATCACCTCGCGAATGGCGTAGCGCCGGGCGAAGGTGTCACCGGGCTTGTAGGGGGCTTCCACCGTCGCCGTGCGACGACGCGGAGCCGCTCCCGCCGAGGCCCCCGCGAGCTTCAGCCCACAGGTGGTGCAGGACGCGCTGTTGTCGGGGACAGGGCTGCCGCAGCGTTGACAGAGCAAAACGGTTCAACTCCGGGGGAGGTGGAGGGCAGGTGGGGAGAGGGGGGGTCCTCCCGGTTTACCCGGAGATCTCTTACCGCGCCGCGACAAGGGGGAGCAAGGAAGGCCGCCGTCAGCGGCCCGTGGAGCCGAAGCCGCCCGCACCGCGCTCGGTGGAGTCCAAGACTTCCCATTCCACGAGAGAAACGCGAGACACGGGCGCCACCACGAGCTGCGCGATGCGCTCGCCTCGCTTCACGGTGAAGGGGTGCGAGGAGAGGTTCACCAGCACCACCTGCACCTCCCCCCGGTAGTCCGCGTCCACCGTGCCGGGCGAGTTCAACAGGGTGAGGCCATGGCGCAGCGCGAGTCCCGAGCGGGGCCGCAGCTGCGCCTCGAACCCCGGAGGCAGCGCCAGGGCCAGGCCGGTGGGAATGGCCGCCCGCTCGAGCGGCCCGAGCGTCAACTCGCCCTCGATGTCCGCACGCAGGTCCATCCCGGCGGCGAGCGCCGTCTCGTAGCGAGGCAGGGGCAGGGGCTCCGGATGGGTCCGCACCCGGCGAACCCGCACGACGATCGGCGAGGTCATCGGCGACGCTGTAACACGCCCCCCCGAGCAAGCGAGTTCCAGGAGCGGGGCGCACGAGAACTTGCGCGGGAGCGCCGTCAGGGCTCGCCCGCCGTCCCCGCGAGCGGTGGCGGTCGGGAGCGGGTGCGAAAGCGCAGGGGATCCACCGGCTGGGAGGACAGGGCGAGTTGATAGTGCAGGTGCGGCCCGGTGGAGCGTCCGGTGTTGCCCGAGCGGGCGACGAGCGCGCCACGCGCCACCCGCTCCCCCGGACGCACCAGCAGCTCCGAGTTGTGGCAGTAGGCCGTCGTCACCCCGCGCCCATGGTCGATGATGAGCACGCGGCCATTCACGGCGTCCTCGCTCGCGCGGCGCACCCTGCCCTCGGCCACCGCGAGCACCTCGGAGCCCTCGCGCACGACGAGGTCCACCCCCGTGTGCAGCTTGCGCGTGCCCAGCACGGGGTGGAGGCGATAGCCGAAGGGACTGGAGACGGGAGTGTGCTCGGGCACGGGCCAGGCGAGCCCGAACGCCGTGGCGAGCGCGAGCGCCTGGGCCGCGGCCCCCGTGGCCGCCTCGAGCCCCGAGGGCCAGTGCCGGGCGAGGTGTTCCAGGCTCGGCGTGCCGCCCTCGGCCGTCACCCGCGCCAGCGCGTAGCGGGTGGGGATGGGGCCCGCGAAGAGGGCGGCGAGACGAACCTCCTCCTCGGGGAACTCCGGGGCCAGGGCCTCGAGCAACCGCCGGGCGGCCTCGGGACCCTTGGCCTCATCCAGCAGCGCGCCGGGAGCGAGCCCCAGCTCACCCGCGAGCGCATGGACGGGCGCGCGGGCCTCGGCGGCAAGGCCCTTGAGCGCGAGGAAGGTGCCCTGGGCGAGCGGAGGAGCCCCGGAGACGAGCACGGGAGCAGCGCCCACGAGGGGCGGCAGGGGACTGGCCGGGGAGCCGGGAGGAAACCGGGGCACCACGGCGCCTCCCGTGCCCTCGTAGTAGGAGAGCAGGGGCCGGGCGGTGCTCGAGCGGCCGAGCGCCCAGGCCGTGCCACGCCGGACGAGGGCACCCGCGGGCGTGTGGTGCCAGGCGGTCCATAGACAGAGGACGGCCAGGGAGAAGTCGAGCAGGCCGCGGGTGGGGCGCGAGAACATGGGCGGGGCCGCTCCTCAGCGCAGGAAGGAGTGCAAGGGTGTGGCGTCGAGGGCGGCGGCGATCGCCAGGGGCACCACCACCGCGGAGCCGGGCAGCCCATGGCAGAGGGCGCGAAGGAAGCCACGCGCATGTTCCGCGGAGGCCGCGTCGGCGTGCTGGAGGTTGCGGAGCACCGCGCGCGCGCCCAACCGCCACAGCAGCCCCCCGAGCGCCGCGAGCGCGAGGAGCCGGGCGACCCCATCCGCCACCGGCTCGCCCAGCAGCTCGCGCCACGAGAGGTACACGGTCCCCTGGACGAGCCGTGCCACGACGCAGGCACCGGCCCCGACGACGAGCGCGGTGGCCAGGGGGCGGCTCCACCGCAGGGTGGTGGGGGCGCGCAGGCAGCGCCGGAGCACCCCGCGCCACGTGTCCCCCGTCGAGGCGGAAGGTCCCTCGCGGTAGCCGAGCGCGGGCAGCGCGAGCACCCCGTCCGCGGAGAGCTCCCAGACGAGGGCGAGGACGCGCGCGAGCAGCGTGCGGCGCTCCAGGGAGAGCAGGTCCACGAGGGGCTCGGTGAGGGGATGGCGGCTGACGAGCTGATCGAACGCGGCATCGAACCCATCCACCAGGGTCAGCAGCCGATCATCGAGCGTATCCGCCGCCGCGTGGACGCCCACGGCGATGAGCGCCAGCAGGCCCAGCGGCATGAAGGCCCACCGGAAGAGGCCGAGGAAGCGTGAGAACGCGGTCAACGAGACCTGGGACACAGGACGCTCCGGACGAGGGGCCCACGCATCAACGCACCAGCCCCGCCGAAAGGTTTGTCCCACCAACGGCGCCCGCAAAACAAGACGCCCTCCCCCGCCGGAGCGGAGAGAGGGCGTCTGTCACCTCACGCCACCCCGCGGTGGACGCGGGGCGGAGGAGTCACACCGGCTCAGGCCTTGGCGCCGGGCTGAGTGGCCTCGGTGGTGGAGGCAGCGGCCTCGACGGGAGCGGCGGGGACGCTGCCCTGCTGGGCGGCGGCGCGCTCGGCCATGGCCTCCTTGCGCGACAGGCGGATCTTGCCCGTCTTGTCGATGCTCACGACCTTCACGAGCACCTCGTCGCCCTCCTTGAGGATGTCCGAGACGGCCTTGACGCGCTTGTCGGACAGCTCGGAGATGTGGATGAGGCCGTCGGTGCCGGGGAACAGCTCCACGAAGGCGCCGAACTCGGCGATCTTGCGCACCGTGCCCGTGTAGATCTTGCCGATCTCCGCCTCGCGCGTGAGCGCCTGGATCATCGCGATGGCCGACTTGACCGAGTCCACGTTGGAGCTGGCGATGTCCACGCGGCCCGAGTCGTCGATGTTGATGACGGTACCGGTGCGGGCGATGATGTCCTTGATGACCTTGCCGCCCGGCCCGATGACGTTCTTGATGAACTCGGGGCGGATCTGCAGGGTGGTGATGCGAGGCGCGTAGGCGCTGATCTCCTTGCGCGGCTCGGCCATCGTCTTGAGCATCTCGCCGAGGATGTGCAGACGGCCCTGACGCGCCTGCTCCAGCGCGCGGCTCATGATCTCCGTGGTGAGACCGGTGATCTTGATGTCCATCTGGATGGAGGTGATGCCCTGGGCGGTGCCGCACACCTTGAAGTCCATGTCGCCCAGGTGATCCTCGTCACCGAGGATGTCCGAGAGGATGGCGACCTTGTCGCCCTCCTTCACCAGACCCATGGCGATGCCGGCCACGGGCGCCTTGACGGGCACGCCCGCGTCCATGAGCGCCAGGGTGCCGCCGCACACGGAGGCCATGGAGGACGAGCCGTTGGACTCGAGGATCTCCGACACGAGGCGGATGGTGTACGGGAAGCGATCGCTCGCGGGCATCATGTTGCGCAGGGCGCGCTCGGCCAGGGCGCCATGGCCGACCTCGCGACGGCCGGGGCCGCGCAGGGGCTTGGTCTCGTTCACACTGAAGGGCGGGAAGTTGTAGTGCAGCATGAACTTCTTGAAGGACTGGCCGTTGAGCAGCTCCAGGCGCTGCTCGTCCTCGGTGGTGCCCAGCGTGGTGACGACGAGCGCCTGCGTCTCGCCGCGGGTGAAGAGCGCGCTGCCGTGGGTGCGCGGGAGCACGCCCACCTCACAGGAGATGGTACGCACCTCGGCGTGTCCACGGCCACCGATGCGGCCGCCGTCCACGGTGAGCGTGCGCATGTGCTCGTACTTCAGGTCTTCCACCACCTGCTTGGCGTGCTTCTCCACCTGCGGGGTGAAGCCCTCGGCGAGCTGCTCCTTGAGCTTCGCCACGGCCTCCTTCTTGGCCTTGGAGAGCGCGTCGTAGCGCGCGTGCTTCTCCTTGATGGTGTAGCCATGGACGATGCCGTCCCAGACCAGCGCGCGCACCTTGGCCTTGAGATCCTCGGACACCGCGGGGACGCGGTCGTAGGAGCGCTCGGTCTTGTTGAGCGTGCGGCGCAGCTCGTCCTGGAGATCCAGCGCGGGCTGGGCGGACTGCTTGCCGAACTCGAGCGCGGCCACCATCTCCGCCTCGCTCACCTCCTCGGCGCCACCCTCCACCATGACGATGGCCTCGCGGCTGACGGCCAGGACGATGTCCATGTCCGACTGCTCACGCTGCTTGGCGGTGGGGTTGGCGACGAGCTTGCCGCCCACGCGGCCCACGCGGATGCCCGCGATGGGACCGTTGAAGGGGATGTCCGACACCCACAGCGCCGCCGAGGCGCCGGTGATGCCGTGCACGTCCGCCTCGTGCTCGGGGTCCGAGGAGATGACGCTCGCGATGACCTGGGTCTCGTAGGCGTAGCCCTCGGGGAAGAGCGGACGCATGGAGCGGTCGACGATGCGGCTGGCCAGCGTCTCCTTCTCCGTGAGGCGCCCCTCGCGCTTGAAGAAGCTGCCGGGGATGCGGCCGGCCGCGTACAGCTTCTCCTGGAACTCCACCGTGAGCGGGAGGAAGTCCACGTCCTTCTTCTCACGCGCGCTCACCGCGGTGACGAGCAGCATGGTGTCGCCATAGCGAACCACCACGGCGCCATCGGCCTGCTTGGCCAGGTGGCCCGTCTCGATGCTCAGCTCGGCTTCGCCAATCTTGACGCTCTTCTTCAGGTGCATAGTCCGTCTTGCCTTGTGACTGTCTGGTGGCCCCCCGAGCCGCGCGCGCCCCGTCCTCGCGAAGCGAAGACCGGGGACCACGCACCTCGCTGTGAGGCCGGTGGGGTGGATACGGTCGCCAGGCCTGGAACCAGGCACAGACAGGCAACCGCGACTGTGTACTGCGGTGGGGCGCCTTCGGAAGCGCCGGAGGGATACGCCGGAGTTTTGATCCCTGCTCGCGCGGGCCCACCCGACTTCGGGGGTCGGCCCGTCCGAACGAAAACCAAAACGTCCGTCTCGTCTCCACCGTCCTTCTTGAGCGCTGACAACAACTCGGGGCGCCGGCTCATGCCAGCGCCCCGGGTTTTTCAAGGCCTACTTGCGGATGCCGAGGCCCTCGATGAGCTTCTTGTAGCGGTTGGCGTCCTTGCTGCGCAGGTAGTCGAGCAGGCGGCGGCGCTGACCGACGAGCTTGAGCAGACCGCGGCGGGAGTGGTGGTCCTTCTTGTGCGTCTTGAAGTGCTCGGTGAGCATGGTGATGCGCTCGGAGAGCAGCGCCACCTGCACCTCGGGAGAGCCCGTGTCGCTCTCGTGGGTGCGGTACTTCGAGACGACCTCTGCCTTGCGGTCCTGATGCAATGCCGACATGTGATTCCTTCGCTTCTCTTCCCGCTCCGGAGTGAGGTACTGCGGTCGCCACGGTCCGCGGAGGGGTACAGACCGGGTCTCCAGCTTCTAATAAACCGGGCGCTTATAAGCGTCGCCCGGATGAGCGGTCAACCTTAAGCGCCCGAGGGACTGCTCGGAGGGGGACGCGACAACAGGAAGAGGTGGAGCCTCCGTCCAGTCGACAGTCCCGTCCCCCCCAGGGCGAGCTCCTCGAGGGCATGGGAGTCCAGGGCCAGGTGCACGTAGGAGCCGCCGGTGGCGGGCCTGTCCCCGGCGAGGTGCTGGCGCAGCCGGGGGTAGAGCGAGAGCAGGGTCTCGAGCACGTCGCCCAGGCCCGCGTTTCCGGGCACGCCGAGGCTCACCTCGCGACGTCCCTCGAAGAGGGGGCGCAGGGGCGGAGGAACCACCACGTTGACGTCGAGCGGCCGGGCCACGCTAGACGAGCACACGCAGGTAGCGCAGCCGGCCGCGGACCACCTCGGCCACCGCGAGCAGCACACCCGAGGGTCCCACCACGCGCACCCGGCCCGGATGCGAGGGGGCCTCGACGGGCACGCCATGGGACACCCGCTCCGCGTCCGCCGCGCTCACCAGCACCGCGGGCAGGTCCACGAGCGCCTCGGACACGGGCAACAGGCGCCGCACCAGGGCCTCGGGCTCGCGAAGCAGCGCGGGCACGTCCGCCAGGGGGAGCGCGTGGGCGAGGGAGAAGGGCCCGCTCGCGGTGCGCCGCAGCGCCTCCAGGTGGGCCCCACAGCCGAGCGCCCGGCCCACGTCATAGGCGAGCGTGCGAACGAAGAAGCCCTTGGAGCAGCGCACGGACAGGTGGAGCTGGGTGGCGTTGAAGTCGCGCAGCACCAGCTCGTACACCGTCACCTGACGGCTGGCGCGCTCCACCTCCTCGCCCGCGCGGGCCAGCTCGTACAGCCGCTTGCCGCCCACCTTCACCGCCGAATACATGGGCGGCACCTGCTCGAAGGTGCCCCGGAAGCGGCCGAGCACGTCCTCGAGCAGCGAGGCGGTGAGCGGCGGCACGGGCGCCTCGGCGACCACCTTGCCCTCGGCGTCCTGGGTGTCCGTCTCCGCGCCCAGACGCACCACGGCGTCATAGGCCTTGTCGCCCTCGGTGATGAAGCCCGCCACCTTGGTGGCTTCCCCCAGACACAGGGGCAGCACCCCGGTCGCCATGGGGTCCAGCGTGCCGGTGTGGCCCACCTTCTTCACCCGGAGCAGACCGCGCACCTGTCGAACCACGTCGAACGACGTGGGGCCCTTGGGCTTGTCGATGACCAGCACGCCGTCCATGCTCAACTACCCACCTTCCTTCTCCTTCACCTCGCGCAGCAGCCGCTCGATGCGGTCACCCCGCTCCAACGACTCGTCGAAGGTGAAGAATACTTCGGGCGACACCCGCATGTTCACCGCCTCGGTGATCTGCCGGCGGATGAAGCCCTTGGCCGCCTCGAGCCCCTTGTGGGTCTCCTTGCGCTCCTGCTCGCTGCCCATCATCGAGTAGTAGATGCGCGCGGTCTTCAGGTCCGGCGACACCTTGACGCCGGTGATGGTGATGTAGCCAATGCGCGGATCCTTCAGCTCGCCCCGGGTGAGCATCCTCCCCATGGCTGCCTGGATCTCCTGGCCCACGCGCTCCGGCCGATTGCTCGTACTCATTTCTTCTCCCACTCCCTCGGATTGCGCAGGCTCCGGGCACGCGCCCGGACCTCGTCCTCGGACAGCGAGCCCCGCCGTTCCGGGGGGATGCTCGGCTGTCCGCCCTCCCGCTTGTTGGGCCGACGCTCCCAGTCCACCATGCCCTCGGCCTCGGCCATGGAACGATCTCCCCGGCCCATGCCGGCGATGAGTTCCTCCAGGTCCGCCTCCGGCCCCGCCTCGTCTTCATCCCCATCGGGGCTCTCCGCCTCCTCGGCCGCCGCGTCCCGTGCGGGGGGCGTGGAGCGCGGGGGGGTGTAGAGCGTGTCGCCAAAGCCCATGATCTCCGTCTGCCGGGAGATGAGCGGAGCGACGTACATTTCCTCGACGAAGTGGATGACCTTCTCCATCTGCTCGTCGACATGGCGGCGGTCGTTGCCCACCACCGCCAGCGCGAGTGTGGCCTTCTGCCACAAATCCTGATCATCCACCTCGGCCACGGCCACGTTGAAGCGAGCCTTCAAGCGATCCGTTACCCGGCGGAGGACCTGTCGTTTGGCCTTGAGGGAGCCACTATCCGGAATCTGGAGGGTCAACCGCGCGACACCCACGAACATGACTCAACGCCCCTCGTCCCGGTGACCGCGCCGTGAAGGGCGGGCCACCGGGAGAAATCCCGGTGGTGGAGAACGGCGACCCCGAGCGGGACTAGCTCAGGCTCGGCCGCGTCTCCTCGATCTCGTAGGCCTCGATGATGTCGCCGGGCTTGAGATCGCTGTAGTTCTCGATGCCGATACCGCACTCGAAGCCCTGGGCGACTTCCTTCACGTCGTCCTTGAAGCGTCGCAGCGAGGCCATCTTCCCCGAGTACATCTGCTTGCTGTCGCGCAGCAGGCGGATGAAGGCGCCACGCTTCATGACGCCATCGAGCACCGCCGCGCCGGCGATGGTGCCCAGCTTCGGCACGTTGAAGGTGTTGCGCACCTCCGCACGGCCCAGCTTGCGCTCGGTGCGGATGGGCTCCAGGAGATCTTCCATGGACTTACGCACACCATCGATGAGCTCGTAGATGATGCCGTAGGTCTCCAGCGTCACTTCCTGGGCCTTGGCGGCGGCCTCGGTGCCGGACTCGGGCTTCACGTTGAAGCCCACCACCATGCCCTTGGAGGCGGCCGCGCGCATCACGTCGCCCTCGGTCATGGCGCCCACACCCGCGTGGATGATCTCCACCCGGACCTTGTGCGTGGACAGCTTCTGCACCGCTTCCTTGACGGCCTCGGCCGAGCCCTGCACGTCCGCCTTGATGACGAGCCGCAGCTCCTTGGGACCACCGCCCGCCTTCGTCTTGGCGAAGAGCTGCTCGAGCGTCTCGCGGGTGCTGGCCTTGCCCAGCTCCGCCTCGCGGCCCTTCATGGCGCGGTGGGTGGCGATCTCCTTGGCGGCCTTCTCGTCCGCCACGGCGTTGAGCGCCTCACCGGCGGTGGGGACACCGGACAGACCGATGACCTCCGCGGAGTAGCCCGGGAGCACTTCCTTCACGGCCTCGCCCCGGCTGTTGTTCATGGCGCGCACGCGGCCGAAGTGGGTGCCGGTGACGACGGCGTCGCCCACCTTGAGCGTGCCCTCCTGCACCAGCACGGTGGCCACGGGACCGCGGCCCTTCTCCAGCTTGGCCTCGATGATGGCGCCCACCGCCGGACGGGACGGGTTGCTCGTGAGCTCGAGCACCTCGGCCTGCAGCGCGATGTTCTCCAGGAGCAGGTCGATGCCCATCTTCTGCTTGGCCGACACGGGGACCATGATGGTCTCGCCGCCCCACTCTTCCGGAGTGAGCTCGTAGTTGGCCAGGTCCTTCTTCACGCGGTCCGGGTTGGCGCCCGGCACGTCCATCTTGTTGATGGCGACGACGATGGGCACCTCGGCGGCCTTGGCCTGCTTGATGGACTCGATCGTCTGGGGCATCACGCCGTCATCGGCGGCCACCACCAGCACCACGATGTCCGTCACGTTGGCGCCGCGGGCGCGCATGGCCGTGAAGGCCTCGTGGCCCGGCGTGTCGAGGAAGGTGATGTCCCCGCGCGACGTCTTCACCGAGTAGGCACCGATGTGCTGGGTGATGCCACCGGCCTCGCCCGCCGCCACGTTGGCGGCGCGGATGGCGTCGAGCAGGCTCGTCTTGCCGTGGTCGACGTGGCCCATGACGGTGACGACCGGCGGACGCGGACGCTCGTCCTCGGGGCGCACCTGGACCTCGGGCAGGAAGTCCTCGACCTCGAAGCCGGCCTTCTCTACGCGCCAGCCGTAGTCGGTGGCGATGAGCTCGGTGGTCTCCGCGTCGATGACCTGGTTGGCCGTGGCCATCTTGCCCAGGCCCATGAGCTTCTTGATGAGCTCGTTGGTGCGCACACCCATGCGCTGGCCCAGGTCGGACACGCTGATGCCCTCCTGGATCTTGATGACCTTCTTCTCCTCGGCCATCTGGGTGATCTGCGTCTTGGCGCCCTTCTTCGTGGGCTTCTTCTTCTTGCCACGGACGGGGATGGTGACGCGGCCCCACACCAGGTCCGTCATCTCCTGCTTGGAGATGCCGCCCTCGGTGCCCGGAGCGCCCTTCTTGCCACGCCCGCCGGCCTTCTCGTTCTCCTTCTTCTTGGAGACGTCGACGAGCTCGCGGCCCCGGCCCAGGTGGTCCGGAACGACCTTGTACTCGCGCTTCTCACCGATGGCGCTCTTGCCCGGCGCCATGGGGTACTGCCGGCCCGCCGAGCCCGTGGTGGGCGTGACCCGGCGCACCTGGATGAGCGGGCGCGAGATGACGACGGCCTGGGTGGCGGTGGGACGCAGCGAGCGCGGATCCTGTCCGACCTGCTGGTGAGGCACGCCGCCCACCATGTGGGTCGGCGACGCGGTCGCCCCGCCCGCGGGAGGAGCCGCCTGGCCCCCCACCGGAGTGCCCGGAGACGAAGGACGCACCGGCGCCGAGGACGAGCCACTGCGCTGGTACTGGCTCGGCCCACCGCGCTGGTACTGGCTGGGTCCACCCGGACGGCCACCCTGACCACCGGGTCCACCCGGACGGCCACCCTGACCACCGGGTCCACCCGGACGGCCACCCTGACCACCGGGACCGCCGGGACGGCCCCCCTGACCACCGGGTCCACCCGGACGGCCAGAGCCCGACATGCCGGGTCCACCCGACGAAGGGGACCGCTGGGGTCCAGAAGAGGGATGCGAAGGCGTCCGGACAGCGGGCGGAACCGCCGAAGGCGGCGGGCGGGTAGGCAAGTGGGGTGACTCCTTGAAAGAGGATACTGGCCGCGAGGCGGCTGGGGCGGAGGTCGGAGCCCGAGGGGGCTCCACCGCCCGAGGCGCCTCGGCGGCGGCGACGGGAGGCTGAGGGGCAGCAGGGGTGGGAGGCGTCGCGGCCACCGCGGGAGCGGGAGCCTCGGCGCGAGGAGCCTCGGCGGGAGCCGGGGCGGCGGCCTCGGCCCGGGGGGCCTCGGCTGCGGGAGGAGGAGGCGGCGGCGCGGCCACCGGGGCGGGTGCCTCGGGGGCGGCCGACATCGGCGTGGTCACGGCCGGAGCGGGCGTGGCGGGAGCGGCCGGGCTCTCCGCCACGGGCGCGGCGATGGGCGGAGCCTCGGCACGAGGGGGCTCGGGAGGCGCGACCACCACGGCGGCGGCCTCGGTGGCGGCCGGCTCGGTGACCTCACGCGGCAGGTCGACGGAAGCGGTCGGAGCCGCGGAGGCGGGTGCCTCGTCGGCCTGCTCGGCGGAGGGCGCGTTCGACGGGGCCTTGCGGCGCACCACGAAGCCCTTGGCCGCCACGGGCGCGGCGGCCTGCTTCGGCTTGCGCTTGTCGAGGATCCGCTGCACCGCGGAGGTGGCCTGGTCGTCCTCGAGCGAGGACGAGTGGCTCTTGACATCGTAGCCGAGCGCGACGAGCTCGGTCACGACCTCTTTGTTGTCGAGCTCGACCCCGTGGTCCTTGAGCTCCTTGGCAATCTCGTGAACTCGCTTCTTCGACATACCTTGCTTGGCCTTTTGCTCCGCCGGCTACCAGGCGCAGCACCCTAATCCAAAAACGTGTGTGAGTGGTGCTAACGCCCACTCCCTCCGGTCGCTCCACCCCGGCCCGGGACCGACTCCAGCGCCTGTCCCAGGAGCGACGGGTCGACCGGACCCGCCTTTCCCCGGAAAGCCCTACCGAAGGCCTTCCGCTTCACCGCCGCCGCCAGGCACCCCACCCCACAAAGATAAGCCCCGCGTCCAGGGAGCTTCCTCCGCCCATCCACCACCACCCCCCCTTCAGGCCCCACCCCCAATCGGATGAGCTCCTCCTGGCTGCGCCTCGCGCCGCAACCGATGCAGCTTCGCACCGGTCCGGCCCCTACAGGCAACTCTTCTCTACTATTAGTACTGGAGCGGGCTTTCAGGCGCATCCCCTCAGCCATCCAAGCGAGCTTACGACATTACCGCGAACTAAGCGCCCGCCGGCTCGGCGGAGGGCGAGGAAGCGGACGAGCCCCGCTCGGCGTTGAGTTCCGCCCGGAGCCGGGCTTCCTCCACCAGGTAGTTCTCCGCCGCGCTCTTGAGCTGGCGCGCCTTCTTGATGCCCACCCCCGGGACGTCCCCCAGCCGGGCCAGGTCCTTCTCGTTGGCGATGTCCTCCACCGACTTGTAGCCGGCCAACACCAGCTGCTCGATGGCCTTCTCGCCCATGCCGCGCACGCGCGCCATGCGCTCGGTCTGGCTGAGCTCGTCCGGATGGCGGCGCGCCTCGGCCTGGCGGGCCTGCTCGCGCTCGCGCTCCATGCGGGACAGCTCCGCGGCGTCCAGCCCCATCTGCTTGCGCGCCTCCTCCTGCATGGCCGGCACGCGCGAGGGATCCACGCCCGGAATCTGCGACAGCACCTCCGCATTGGCCTCGGCGATGTCCTTGGCCTGACGGAAGCCGTGGGCGTAGAGCGTCTCCACCAGCATCTCGTTGACGCCGGGCAGCGCGCCCAGGGAGCGGTTGGCGAACTCGCGCATCTCGCGCACGCGGCTCTCGCTGTTGATGTCCAGCTTCCAGCCGGTGAGCTGCGCGGCCAGGCGCACGTTCTGGCCCCGGCGGCCGATGGCCAGCGACAGCTGGTCATCCGGCACGATGAGCTCCATGGCGTGGTTGGCCTCGTCGATGATGACGCGGCTGACCTCGGCGGGGGCGAGCGCCGAGCACACGAAGCGCGCGGGGTCCTCGTCGAAGGGGACGATGTCGATCTTCTCCCCGCGCAGCTCCTGCACCACCGCCTGCACGCGGCTGCCCTTCATGCCCACGCACGCGCCCACCGGGTCCACGTCCGCGTCGCGGCTGGACACGGCGATCTTCGCCCGGCCGCCCGGCTCGCGCGCCGCCGCCTCGATGACCACGATGCCCTCGGCGATTTCCGGCACCTCCATCTCGAAGAGCTTGGTGAGCAGGTTGACCGAGGCGCGGCTGAGGACGATCTGCGGGCCCTTGGACTCGCGCAGCACGTCGAGCACGTACGCCTGGACGCGGTCGCCCGCGCGGTACGTCTCGCGCGGCACCTGCTCGCGCACCGGCAGCACCGCCTCGGCGCGGCCCAGGTCCACGATGATGTTGCCGCGCTCGAAGCGCCGGGCGATGCCGGTGACGATCTCGTTCTTGCGGTCCTTGTACTCGTTGAAGACGTTCTCGCGCTCGGCGTCGCGGGTGCGCTGCAGGATGACCTGCTTGGCCGTCTGGGCCGCGATGCGCCCGAAGCCGCGCCGGAACGTCTTGAGCCGCAGGATGTCACCGTACTGGTTGTCCTGGGCCTTGGCCTCCTCGGCGTCCTCGTCCCGGTAGAAGATCTGGAACACGAGCTCGTCGCCCGGCTCCACTTCCATGCCCTTCTTGTGGGCCTCGTCGAGGGGAATCTGGTTCACCGCCTGGATGGGATCGGTGATGGTCTCCACCACGGTGATGGCCTGGAAGAGCTCCACCACGCCCTTCTCGGCGTCGTACTTGGCCTCGAGGTTGCGCTCCTGGCCGAAGTGCTTCTTGGCCGCGGTCGTCATCGCGTCCTCGAGCGTGGAGATCAGGACGCTCCGCTCGATGCCCTTGTCCTTGGCCACCTGATCCAGGACGAGGTTGAGGTTGATGGTGGGATTGGCTGGCGTGGGCATCTTCTTCTCCAAAGGTTCCACGGGCGCGCCCGCGCGAGGGCGCCCCCTGTATGTGGACTGCTAGAACTCGAACTCCAGATTGGCCTTGGCAATGTCCTTGAAGGGGATGCGGAAGCTGCCCGCTCCTTCCACGTCCACGCTGATGGCGTCGGCCGCCACCTCGGTGAGCGTGCCGGTGAAGTTCTTGCGTGGCGGCTCCCCGATGGGCCCGAAGGTCTTCACCTTCACCCGCTGGCCCTTCACCCGCTCGTAATGCTGGGGCTTCTTCAGGGGACGGTTCACGCCCGGGCTGGACACCTCGAGGTTGTACTCGTGGGGAACCATGTCCTCCACGTCCAACACCGTGTCCACCGCCCGCGACACCTGCGAACACTCATCCAGGCCCACCCGCCCACCGGGCTTGTCGATGAACAGGCGCAGGACCCAGCCCTCGTGCTCGCGGACGAACTCCACCTCGAGGAGCTCCAGCCCCTCGCCCGCAACGATGGGCTCGAGCACCGATTGTGCCCTCGCCTCCACCGTCTGCTTGATGTTCTCCGCCATAGGCCGCTTCGAAAACTCCGGACTCCCAAAAACACGAAAAGCGGGCACGGACGGCCCACTTTTCGAGGAACTGCGTCGAAAAATGTCGGCGGCGTCCCTAGCACACGCCACCTCGGGGTGTAAAGGAAGACGCACCCCTTGCTCCGTCAGCAAAACACTCCCCCCGGGCACAAGGATTCCCGGGGTTTCCGCGACAAGGAGGCGATTATAACGGTCCCATGCACCTCATCGCCGCCGCCCAGATGGTGTCCACCTCGGACAAGACCCACAACCTCGACTCGGCCCTCCGGCTCGTCCGGCGGGCAGCCGACCTGGGAGCCCGCCTCGTGGGGCTGCCGGAGAACTTCAGCTGGATGGGCCCGGAGGCCGAGCGCGCCGCCGCCGCCGAGACGCTCGAGGGCCCCACGCTCTCGCGGATGGCGGAGGTGGCGCGCGAGCGCAAGGTGACACTCCTGGCGGGCTCCATCCTCGAGCAGGGGGCGCCGGGGGGTCGACTCTACAACACCACGGTCGTCTTCGGGCCGGATGGCGCGCGCCTGGCGGTGTACCGGAAGATCCACCTGTTCGACGTGGACGTGGGAGATGGCACGCCCTACCGCGAGTCCGCGGCGGTGGCCCCCGGCACCGAGGTGGTGGTGGCGGACACGGAGGTGGGACGGCTGGGACTGTCCATCTGCTACGACCTGCGCTTTCCCGAGCTCTACCGGCGCCTGGCCGCGGGAGGGGCCACGCTGCTGGCCGTGCCGGCGGCCTTCACGCTGATGACGGGCAAGGACCACTGGGAGGTGTTGCTGCGCGCGCGCGCCATCGAGAACCAGTGCTACCTCTTCGCCCCGGCCCAGGGCGGGCGGCACTCGCCCCAGCGCGTCACCTGGGGCCACGCCATGGTGGTGGACCCCTGGGGCCTGGTGACGGCCCGGGCCTCCGAGGGCGAGGGGCTCGCCGTGGCGGCGATGGATACCGAACTGCTCGCGCGCGTCCGGCGAAATCTGCCTTGCCTGCAACACCGTCGACTGGAATGAAGCAACCAGGCGGTTGGAGCAGGCCCCCCTGGGTGCCGGTTGCATTCCCCGGTACACTGGGGGCTGGACCCCCCGTGAACAACCGCTGGTATTCAATGATGTTCGTCCTCGCCCTCTCGGCCCTCGGCGTGGCCTGCCCCGCCGATGAGAAGCCCGTCGCGCCAGTGCATGTGCCGGCCGTACCGCCCCCGGTGCGCCGCGCCCAACTCAAGGGGCTGCACGGGGACGTGAAGGTCAAACGCGCGGCCGGAGACGAATGGCTCCCCGCCCAGGAAGGCATGGCGCTCTTCGAGAATGACAAGGTGCGCACCGTGGCGGGAGCTGGAGTGCAGGTCGTCTTCGAGCAGGGCAGCGTGGTGAACCTGGGCGAGGACGCGTTGATCGGCATCGCGGAGACGCGGCCCCGCCCCGGTCAGGAGCGCACGGACCTGACGGTCTTGCGCGGACGGGTCGACGCCGAGCTGGAGGACTCCTCGCGCCAGTCACTCTCCGTCACCACCCCCGCGGCCACGGTCCGGGCCGGAAGGGACATCGTGTTCCAATGAGGCTCTACCTTCTGATGGCGTTGCTGTCCCTCGCGCCCGGCGAGGTCGAGGTTCGCGCCGGCGAGTCGCTGGACCAGGTGGCCGAGCGGACCCTGGGCCACCGCGACGGAGCCAGTGAGCTCAAGGCGCTCAACAAGTTGCAGGGCGACACGCTCGTGCCCGGCACGAAGCTGAAGCTGCCGGGGGCCGATCGGGAGAAGGCGCAGATGGCGCTGGAATCGGCGCGCAACTCGGTGGCGCAGGCCGATCCCAAGTCGCCCCAGCACGACGAGGCCCTGGCCAAGCTCAAGGAGGCCGAGTCCCACTTCCACAGCGCGCGCTACGTGGAGGCCGCCCAGACGGCCGACGACGCCTGGAAGCGGCTCGCCGAGCGCCCCGCCCAGCCCACCCGGCTGAGCGTGGTGGTGAACGAGCGGGGCGACACCGTGGTGAAGGCCGTGTCCGGCCGGGTGTCCGTGGAGGGCGGCGGCACCACCCGGGTCATCGAGGACGGGGCCAGTGTCCAGGTGGAGAAGGGCCAGGCGCCGCGGCTGGCGCTGGGCGTGCCCCGCCCCACCCAGCCCCAGGACAATCAGCGGCTGAGCGTCAAGCCCGTCAAGAACGGCCTGGAGCCCGTCGTCATCTCCTGGCAGGCGGTGCAGGGCGCCGAGAGCTACGAGGTGGAGCTGGTGCCCGCGCAGGGCGAGCGCCGGGTGATGCCCGCCTCGCAGCCCCGGCTCCAGGTGCCGCTCGCCGCGGGCACCTACCGCTGGAGCGTGCGCGCGCTCACGCGCGACTCGCGCTCCGAGGCCTCGACCGAGCGGGGCTTCGAGGTGGCGGAGGTCCCCGCCAAGCGCCTGCGCGTCAAGGTGCAGTCCTCGAAGTGGAAGTAGCAGCGAGGCCCATCCCCCATGCGGCTCTTCAAGACGCTCCTGCTGTTGATGCTGGTGGCCAGCCTGGTGCCCACGGTGATGGTGGGCCTGCTGTCCGTGTCCGACACGCGCGAGCTGCTGGTGCGCGACGCCCAGGAGATGGCCCAGGAGCGCGTCAAGCAGCTCAAGCTCAAGGCGGAGACCTTCCTGGCCGAGCCCACGCGCGCGGTGATGGGCATGGCGCGCGTGCCCCGGTTCTTCTCCCTCCCCCTGGAGCAGCAGCAGACCTACCTGCGCTCGGTGCTCAACCAGCGCCGGGAGATCCAGGCCATCACCGTGCTGGGACTGGATGGCCGGCGGCTGCCGGGCCTGCAGGCCTTCGCCGTCAATGACGTGCCCCCCACGTCGCTCGCCGAGCACGAGGCCCGCGCCATGGAGCTGCTCGAGGGGCTCAACGGCCTGCGCTACGCGGACGTGGTGGGGCGCAGCGATGGCGAGGCGGTGGTGACGTTCGCCATCTCCGTGGGCGAGCCCATCCAGGGCTACATCGCCGCGGACGTATCGCTCGGGGAGCTGCAGACCATGCTCGCCCAGGAGCGCGTGGGCAGCACCGGCTTCGTCTACCTCACCGATGCCCGGGGCCTGGTCATCGCCGGCGGTGGCGGGCTCGTGGCCCACCAGGATGCCTCCAAGCGGCCCGTGGTGGCCTACCTCCTCCAGGACGTGTCGCGCACGCAGGACACGGACATCCTCCACGTGGGCAACTTCGGCGAGGGCTCGGACGCCGTGGTGGCCGCCTACGGCACGCTGGCCGATCCCAACTGGGCCATCATCTCCGAGCAGCCGGTGGCGCTCGCCTACAAGCAGGTGGAGACGATGGAGCGGCGGCTGCTGCTCACCGTGCTCGCCGCCACGCTGGTGGCCCTGGGGCTCGCCGCCTTCTTCTCGCGCGGCGTCACCCGCCCCCTCAAGGGCTTCACCGAGGGCGCGCTGCGGCTGGCCCAGGGCAAGTTCGGCCTCGAGGTCAACGTGCCCCAGAAGAACGAGCTGGGCGACCTGGCCCGGACGTTCAACTACATGAGCAAGCAGCTGCTCGCGTACGACCACGAGAACCGCGGCCTCTACGAGAGCCTCGAGCAGGGCTACCTGGAGACGATCGTCGCGCTGGCCAACTCCATCGACTCCAAGGACTCGTACACCCGCGGCCACAGCCAGCGCGTGGGCGACGTGGCGGTGGAGATCGGCCGGGAGATGGGCCTGTCCGAGCGCGAGCTCAAGCAGTTGCAGTTCGGCGGCATCCTCCACGACATCGGGAAGATTGGCATCGTGGAGTCCATCCTCTGCAAGCAGTCGCGGCTCACCGACGACGAAATGGCCATCATGCGCGGCCACCCGGACATCGGCGACACCATCATCAAGCCCATCAGCTTCCTGGGCCCCATGCGCGCGTGCGTGCGCAGCCACCACGAGCGCTGGGACGGCACCGGCTACCCGGACGGGCTCAAGGGCGAGGACATCCCCCTGCTCGCGCGCATCGTCGGGTGCGCGGACACCTTCGACGCCTGCACCTCCACCCGCCCCTACCAGAAGGCCATGCCGCTGGAGAAGGCCATGGAGATCCTCGACAACCTGAGCGGCCGGCAGTTGGATCCCTCCGTGGTGGAGGCGCTGCGCCGGGTGCTCAAGAAGCGCGGCGTGCGCGTGGAAGGACACCGCCTGCCCGTGAAGCTGGCGTCGTGACGCCGTCACCTTCCGCCGCCCATCGCCCCACTCCCGGTGGTAAGCAGCACCCGGGCCGACTCCTGGCCCCGAGAGAGGAATCGCCTTGAGCTTCTGGGATCGCATCAAGCCCGCCGAGCGCCCCCTGTCCGCCACCGAGGCGGAGGCGTCCGCGGACGGCCTCCACCTGCGCCTGCTCTGGGAAGACGGGCTGAAGACGGACACGAGCGCGCAGCACCTGCGCCAGCAATGTCCGTGCGCCGGGTGCGTGGACGAGTGGACCAACAAGCGCACGTTGGACGCGTCCCAGGTGCCCGCCTCGCTGCGCATCACCCAGGTGCAGCCCGTGGGCAACTACGCGCTCAGCTTCGTCTTCAGTGACGGGCACTCCACCGGCATCTACCCCTGGAAGCTGCTGCGCGAGCTCACCCAGCCCCGAGGCTGAGGCTCTCCGGAGGCGCGCCCCGTGAAAGAGTCCCGCTACCAGCTGGTGCGTCCGCTCGCCGTGGGAGGCATGGCGGAGCTGTTCCTCGGCAAGACGCGGGGCGCGGGCGGCTTCGAGAAGCCCGTGGCCATCAAGCGCATGCTGCCGCACCTGGCCAGGGATCCCACGCTCACCCGGATGTTCCTCGCCGAGGCGCGGCTCGCCACGCACCTGCAGCACCAGAACATCGCCAGCGTCTACGACGTGGGCAGCAGCGCCGAGGGCCTCTTCCTCGTCATGGAGCTGGTGGAGGGCTGGGACCTGAGCGTGCTGCTGCGCCACGCCCTGCACCACGGCCAGCGCTTCCCCCCGCACCTGGTGGCCTTCATCGGCACCCAGGTGCTCGCCGGACTCGTGCACGCCTACCGCCGCCTGCACGAGGGCCGCCCCGTGCTCACCGCCCACCGCGACGTGTCGCCCTCCAACATCCTCGTGTCGCGCGAGGGCGAGGTGAAGGTGACGGACTTCGGCATCGCCCGCATCGAAGGCGTCTCCGTGGGCTCCCAGCCCGGCACCTTCAAGGGCAAGCTGCCCTACTCCGCGCCCGAGGTGCTCCAGGGCGGGCCCGCCACCGCCGCGAGCGATCAATTCGCGCTCGGCATCGTGCTCCATGAGCTGCTCTCCGGACGCCACCCCTTCGAGCCGGGTGAGTCGGCGGATTCCATGGCGCTCGCCCTGGCCATCATCCAGCAGGAGCCCGCGCCCCTTGCGGAGGTTCCCCCCGCCTTGCACGCGGTGATTTTGCGCGCCCTGGCCCGTGCCCCCGCCCAGCGCTTCCCCCGGCCCGAGGACATGGCCGAGGCCCTGTCGCGCTACCTCGCCCAGAGCGGCGAGCCCGCCAGTTCGCACGCCCTGGCCGGCTTCATCGCCCAGCTCCACCCGCCCCCCACGCTGCTCGAACGGGAAGAGCCCGCCGAGCAGCCCCATGCGCAGACCCACACCCTTCCGCACCTCACCCTTTCCCCCAACGCCATGAAAACTCCCAACTCCGAGCTCCCGCCCGAGGAGGACTGGGATGAGGTGCCAGGTGGCCCCGCGCTCAGCACGAGTGGACAGGTCGTCCGGACCGAGCCCGAGTCCACCCCCCCACTCGCCTCGCGCTGCGCTCATTGCCATGCCCCTCTTCCCGCGGACGGAGCCCGGTGCTCGCGGTGCGGCCAGACCCAGTCCCCCGTCATCTCCCCCCTCGGCCGGGACGACACACCGCTCGAGCTCGCGTCCCCCTCCCGGACACCGGAGCCGGCGGAGTTCTCCCCGCTGGAGCTCGGCGGGCCACGAGCCGCCCAGGCCGAACTCCCGCGGCTCGCCGAACGGGCTCCCCGGCCCCAAAACACCTATGTGCCGGTCGACATGCGCGGCCCCTGGCGCCGGCGCCTGCGCTCCCTGCTGACGACGCTGCTCGTGCTGGGAGCCGTCGGCGGAGCGCTCTGGGTGGCATGGCCCCACGCGGGGCCCCTGCTCGCGCGGCTGCGCGCCTCCCTGGGCGTCGCGCCCCACACCGCCATCCTCTCCATCCAGAGCACCCCCTCGGGCGCCACGGTGAGCGTGGACGGCAAGGTGGTGGGCACCACGCCCCTGTTCATCGACAACATCTACCCCGAGCAGGACATCCCCGTGCGGCTCACCCTCAAGGGCTACAAGCCCTGGAAGGGCACCTTCACGGGAAACCAGCCGGTGTCGCTCGACGTCCAGCTCAAGCGCTGAGGGCGGCGGGCCCGGGGCCCACCGCTCACTTCACCAGACGCAGGTGGCCCCGCCGGGGCTCGGGCGGCTCGTCCTTGGGGCCCTCGGCCTCGGAGGGCGGCAGCGGCGCCTCGGACTCTGGCGGAGGCAGCACCTCGCGCAGCACGGCCCGGGGACGCTCCATGGGCGCCGGGGGCGGACTCGCCGGCTCCGGCATGCCCTCGGGCACCTTGGACGTCACCATCGACTGTTGGAGCAGCTCGGCCGGCATGTCGTCCGGGTACGCCCAGGACTCCTTCGTCACGTGGCTGGTGACGGCGAAGAGCGAGGACCAGGGCACGGCCACCTTGAAGCGGCTCCCCGAGAAGCTCAGCGTGCAGCGCACGCCCCACTCCCCCACCGTCAGATCCGGCGGATCGAACCGGTAGGAGAGGTTGAGGCGCAGGTGGGACTCACTGCGCAGCGAGTGGGGGACGAGCACCCCCGGACGGCGCGCGTCCAGGTGGATCATCACCATCCCCCTGTCGAGCGCGGCGAGCAACCGCGCCTTCTTCTCGGGAACCTTATTGTCCATCGCCGTCGCCGGCGGGAGGGGGGGCGTCTCAGCGACGGCGCATCGCCCGGTCCATCTCCCGCTTCGTCTCCCGTTCCTTGATGTCCTGCCGTCTGTCTTCGTGGGTCTTCCCGCGGCACAGCCCGAGCTCCACCTTGGCCCGGCCCTGCTTGAAATACATGAGCAACGGGATGATGGAATAGCCGCGCTCGCGCACCTTCGCCATCCAGCGGTCGAGCTGCTCGCGGTGCAGCAGCAACTTCCGGCCCCGCAGGGGCTCGTGGGAGAAGAAGCTGGACGGGTTGTAGGTGCCGATGTGGGCGTTGAGCAGGTAGAGCTCGTCGCCCTTGGGCAGCGCGTACGCGTCCGACAGATTGACCGTGCCGGCCCGCAGCGCCTTCACCTCGCTGCCGGTGAGCAACAGGCCCGCCTCCAGCTTCTCGTCCACGGAGTAGGTGGCGCGCGCCTTGCGGTTCTCCGTGATGACCCTGATGCCGGGCTCACCCGTCCCGCTCTTCCCGCCGCCCTTACCCTTCGCACCCGACATTCGCGCGTGTCCCTCTAGCCGCCGATGGGCTGGTTGTCGATGAGCCGGGTCTTCCCGGCGAAGGCCGCGATGATCATCCTCGCGGGCTGCCCCGGCGTCACGGCGGACAGCGGCTTCAACGACGTGGCATCCACCAGCTCCACATAATCCTCGCGCAACCCCGCCGCCGCCAGTTCACGGCGCACCACGTCGACGAGCGCCGCGGCCTCGCGAGTGCCCCGCTGGTGGAGCGCCTGGGCGGCCGCCATTCCCCGCGACAGGGCGAGCGCCCGGTGACGCTCCTCCGGCGACAGGTAGGCATTGCGCGAACTCATGGCGAGCCCGTCCGGCTCACGCACGGTGGGCATGCCGACGATCTCCACCCCCAGGCACAGATCGCGCTCGAGGGCGCGGATGACCTGGAGCTGCTGGTAGTCCTTCTCGCCGAAGAGGGCCACCCGGGGCTTGAAGAGGCACAAGAGCTTCGTCACCACCGTGGCCACGCCCTGGAAGTGGCCGGGCCGGCGCGCACCGCACAGGCCCTGGCTCACCTCCCCCACCGTCACCGACGTCTGGAAGCCGGGCGGGTACATCTCCGCCGGCTCGGGGGTGAACACCGCCTCCGCGCCGGCACTGGCGCACTTGGTCAGGTCTCCCTCCAGGTCGCGCGGGTAGCGTGACAGGTCCTCGTTGGGACCGAACTGGGTGGGGTTGACGAAGATGGAGGCGGCGACGACGTCGGCCCGGCGGCGTCCCTCGCGCATCAATGACAGGTGGCCGTCGTGCAGGTAGCCCATGGTGGGCACCAGGGCCAGGCTCCGGCCCGAGCGGCGAAGCGACTCCACCCAGGCGGCGGTCTCGGCGACGGTGCGAAGGACGAGCGGGGCCATGGGCTAGACCGGAGCTCCGTAGATGGGACCCACCTTGTCAGCCACCTCGGTGGGCAGCGCGTCCGAGACGGCCGGCTGCGTGGGCATCAGCCGCACGGGCTGCTTGCCCTTGAAGGAGTGCTCCTCGTCCGGGAAGTTGCCCGAGCGCACTTCGGAGAAGTAGGCGCCCGCCGCCTCGGTGATGGAGCCGTGCAGGTTGGTGAAGCGCTTGACGAACTTGGGCTTGAAGTCCGGATTCATTCCCAACAGGTCGTAACAGACGAGCACCTGGCCATCGCAGTGCTTGCCGGCGCCGATGCCGATGGTGGGGATGGTGAGCTTCTGGGTGATCTGCCGCGCCAGATCCAGCGGCACGCCCTCGAGCACCAGCGAGAAGCACCCGGCGCGCTCCAGCGCGAGGGCATCGTCCACCATCTTGCGCGCGGCGTCCTCGTCGCGGCCCTGCACCACGTAGCCGCCCATCTTGTGCACCGACTGCGGCGTGAGACCCAGGTGCCCCATGACAGGGATGCTGGCGCGCACGATGGCCGACACGACGTCGGCGAACTCCGCGCCCCCCTCGAGCTTCACTCCGCCCACGTTGCCCTCGGACACCAGGCGGCCCGCGTTGCGCACCGCCTCCTGCACCGACACCTGGTAGCTCATGAAGGGCATGTCGCCCACCACCAGCGCCCGCTTCGTGCCCCGAGCGACCATGGCCGAGTGGTACACCATCTGATCCATGGTGACCGGCAGGGTGGAGTCGTGACCCTGGACGACCATGCCCAGCGAGTCCCCGATGAGCAGAACGTCGGCTCCGGCCTCGTCGAACAGCCGGGCGAAGGTGGCATCGTAGGCCGTGACCATGCAGATCTTCTGTCCGGCCTGCTTCTGGCGCTTCAGCGTGTGGATGGTGACCTTGTCCTTCACGGTTCACCTCCTAATGGTGAGGGGTAGGGTTCCTGCGGTGCGAGCATGGACGTCCTTCACCGTCCCCCGAGGGGGATCGCCTTGGACGGCCACCGAGGAACACTCTAACGCCCTTGGGCTCGCCGTGGGGTCTCTCTTTGAGACCGGGCGGGCGAACGGGCGCCGCTCAGGCGCGTCTGCCCGGGGACACCTGCGCCCGGTCGATGGACGCCAGCAGACCCTGCAGGTCACCTTCGTCGTGGACGAAGTCGATGTCCGACGTGTCTACCACCAACAGCGGGGTCTCCGTGTAGCGGGAGAAGAAGTCGTTGTAGGCGTGGACGAGCTCCTCCAGATAGCCCGCGTCGAACTGGCGCTCGAACTCGCGGCCCCGCTTCTTGATGCGGTGGAGCAGCACGTCCAGACGGGCCTTCAGGTAGATGACCAGGTCGGGCCGGGTCACCCGCGGCGCGAGCGCCTCGAAGACGCGCTCGTAGAGGGCCAGCTCGTGCGAGTCCAGCGTCAGGCACGCGAAGATGCGATCCTTGGCGAACAGGTAGTCGCTGACCGTCACCGACTGGAACAGGTCCGTCTGGAACAGCTCCTGCTGCTGCTTGAAGCGCGAGAGCAGGAAGAAGATCTGCGTCTGGAAGGCGTACTTCTGCCGGTCCGAGTAGAAATTGGCGAGGAAGGGATTCTCCTCGACGATCTCGAAGGTGCGCCGCGCGCCGAAGCGCCCGGCGAGGATGTCGGAGAGACTCGTCTTGCCGACGCCGATGGGCCCCTCGACCACGATGTAGCGGTTGTCCATCCGCTTCGAGACCTCCCGAACTTCGCTGGAACTCCGCCCGGAAGCGCGGCCCCACGGCCACGGCCCACGGCGGGGCGCGGATAAGAGCACGGGAGCCGCGAGCGGGCAATGTTCGCGCGCCTCGCGAGCACGCCGGGCTTGACGGCCAAAGAGGCGTCCACTACCAGGGATGCCCACGCGCGGAAGCGAGCGGGACACGCGAGGATCTGGAGCGATGAGCCGACGTCAGCGAGCGAGGACGATCACCGAGCTGGAGCCCTCCCCGGCCCCGGCCACCGGAACGACCGAGCCTCCCCCTCCGCCGGATCCCCTCTACGGGGTGGCCCTGCTCAAGATGGCCCTGGAGCTCAAGCGCCAGCGCGAGAGTTCTCCAGAGGAGATCCTCCGCGGCGTGCTCGCGCGCATGCGGCTGTCCGAGGGGGAGTTCCGCGCCTGGCTCGCGCAGCAGGGCGAGCTGGCCAAGGTGTTCGGCGGCCCTTGAGCGCCCCCGGGCCCGCTCAGTGCGCGGCCAGCCAGCCCTGGAGGACGATGTCCACGGCGTTGCTCAGGGACTTGCAGAACGAGTACTCGGTGCGGAGCCGCTCCACGGGTGAAGCCGCCTCGAAGCGCCGCGTCTCGAAGAAGAGCGCGTACACCACCCGCTCCCCCACCTTGGAGCGGATGCCGAGGTGCTCGCCCTGCACGTCCATCTGCGGCAGCAGCATCCTATCCAACGAGCGGTACACCCGGGCCATGTCCCGCGTGGCGCCCACGAAGACGTCCTCGTCGACCACGGGAATGGGTGCCGGGTCTCCCCACCGCAGGAGCACCTGTCCCTCCACGCACGCGAACACCGCGTACACCACGCCGAAGCGGTGGAGGATGGGCTCCAGGGTCTCCACGGGCAGGGGCTTCATCACGCGCCGCGCTCCTCCTCCACGGGCCCCAGCGCGCGCTCGAGGGCGGCGAACTCCACGGACGAGAGCGTCTCCGCGCGCCGCGTGGAATCGATGCCCGCCGTCGCCAGGGCCGCGAGGAGCTGCTCGTGCGTGCCCAGCGACTTGTCGGACTTGAGCGAGTTGATGAGCGTCTTGCGGCGCTGGGCGAAGCCCGCCTTCACCACGCGGATGAAGCGCGCGCCATCCACCACCGGCGCCAGGGGCTCGGGGCGGCGGATGAGCCGCAGCACCGCCGAGTCCACCTTGGGCGGCGGATGGAAGCGCTCGGCCTCGATGTCGAAGAGGTTCTCCGCGCTGAAGTAGAGGCCGAGGATGGCGGTGAGCAGCCCGTACTCCCGCCCGCCCGGCTCCGCCGACAGCCGGTCCACCACTTCCTTCTGCAGGGTGAAGACGGCGCGCGTCACGTGCTCGCGCTGCTCGAGCACCTGGAAGAGGATGGAGCTCGTCAGGTGGTAGGGCAGATTGCCCGCGACCTTCACCTCGGGAGCACCCGCCACCTCGGCGAAGTCCACCGTGGCCGCGTTGCCATCCACCACGCGCACCCCGGGGATGGCCTCCTTCTCCAGCACCGCGATCATGTCGCGGTCCTTCTCCACCACCGTCACGGCCGCGCGCGTGGCGGCCAGGAAGCGCGTGAGGTGGCCCAGGCCCGGACCCAGCTCCACCACGGGCTCGCCCTCGCGCAACTCCAGCGCGTCGGCGATGGCCTCCAGCACGTCCGGATCTCCCAGGAAGTTCTGCCCCCAGCTGTGCTTGGCCCTCAGGCCATGGCGCTGGAGGATTTCACGAGGTGTCTGCACGAGATCCTTCCCTTCACATGCGCCAGGCGGGATCCGCGGACAGACTGAAGTCACCCCTCAGTCCCCGCCTCCAGGCCTCGTAGCCCGCCACGGCGATCATCGCCCCATTGTCCGTGCACAACCGCACCGGGGGAAGAAAGAGCTTCAAGTTGCGCTCCTGGGCGCGCTCCAGGCAGAGCGAGCGCAGGCGCGAGTTGGCCGCCACACCGCCACACACCACCAGGCGCTGGAGCCCGAGCCGACGCGCCGCGGCGACGAACTTCCGGCTCAACGCGTCCGCCACCGCCTCCTGGAAGGAAGCACACAGGTCCGCCAGGGCCTGGCCCTCGGGCAGGCCGTGCTTCTTCACGTGGTGCAGCACCGCCGTCTTCAACCCGGAGAAGGACCAGTCGAAGTTCTCCGCGCCGGGCAGCGCGCGGGGAAACCGGATGGCCTCCGGGTTGCCCTTCTGGGCGAGCTGATCGATGGGCAGGCCCCCTGGATAGGGCAGGCCGAGGATGCGCGCCGTCTTGTCATAGGCCTCGCCCGCGGCGTCGTCGCGGGTGCTGCCCACCAGCCGGTAGTGGCCATAGTCGCGCACCTCGTAGAGGCTGGTGTGCCCTCCGGACACCACGAGCCCGAGGAAGGGCGGCTCCGGGGCGTCCTCCAGCAGCCGGATGGCGAGCAGGTGACCCTCGAGGTGGTTGGCGCCCACGAAGGGCTTGCCGGTGGCGAGGCTCAGCGACTTGGCCACCTGCACGCCCACCAGGAGGGCGCCGATGAGGCCCGGGCCCGAGGTGACGGCGATGAGGTCCACGTCGTCGAGCGTCTTGCCCGCGCGCGTCAGCGCCTCGTGCAGCACGGGCATGACCTGCATCACGTGGTTGCGGCTGGCGAGCTCCGGCACCACCCCACCCCAGCGCCGGTGGATGTCCACCTGGGTGGAGACGACGTCGGAGAGCACCCGCCGGCCGTCCTCGACGAGGGCGGCGGCGGTTTCATCACAGGAGGTTTCGAGTCCGAGTACGAGCAAGGGCACCTCTCTACCAGGAGCCCGCCGTCGCGCCTACTGGCCGAGCACCTTGAGGGAGGCCCGCGCGTCCGGAGCGTACTTCCCGGAGGGTTCCAGGGTGAGATAGCGCTTGTAGGCCTCGATTGCCTTCTTGTTCTGCCGGGATTGCTCGCGAGCCACGCCGAGGAACAGCCAGGCGCTGGCGTTGCGGGGCTGCTCCTTCGTCACGACCTCCAGCAACTCGATGGCCTCGCGGTACTTGCCCGTCTCGCCGCGCACGAGCGCGATGCCCAGTCCCGCCCGGGCCTCGTTGGAGTCCGGCTTGAGCTCGAGCATCTGACGGTAGCTCCGGGCCGCGGCCTGGTAGCGCTCGCTGGCCAGGGACTTGCGCGCCTGGCGCGTCAGCTCGGCGTACTCGGCCTCGGGATCCGTCGCGGCCTTCCCCGGAACCGGCGCCTTGGTGTCCTCCACCGGAGGCGTGCCGTCCGCCGCGGCGGCCTGGGTGGGGGGCGTCTCCGGCTGGGCGGGGGCCTGGGCCTCCGGCTGCTTGGGCTCGGGCCGCTTGGGCTCGGGCGGAGGAGGCGTCTTGGGAGCGGTCGCCGTGGAGGCGGGCACGGTGCTCGGCACCGGCGCGGGCGGAGGCGTGCTCGCGCCACCCGATTGGGTCATCACCACCACCGCGGCGGCCAGGGCGATCGCCGCGACCCCCACGCCGATGAAGAGGCCCGTCCGCTTTGGCGCGACGGGCGCCTCCGGCTTGCGCTCCGACGGTACCGGACGGGGCCTGGGCTCCGGCCGGGCCTCCTGCTTCGGCTCGGGCCTGGGCTCCGGCCGGGCTTCCTGCTTCGGCTCGGGCCTGGGCTCGGGCATCGGCTCCGGCCGGGCCACCACCACGGGCGCGGGCAGGGACTCCAACTGAGCCTCCAGTGTGGGCAGGGGCTCCGGCTCCAGCACGGGCAGGGGCTCCGGCTCCAGCACGGGCATCGGCATCGGCTCGGGCATGGGCTCCGGCTGGGCCTCCAGCACGGGCATGGGCGCCTCGGAAGGCACCAGCGGCTCGGACACCGGCGGCGCGGCCGGCTCGATCACCGCGCTCGACACCAGGGTGACTTCCTCCGCCGGACCCGCGGGCTCGGGAGGAGGCACCACGGGCAGCGGATTGGGCTCCACCGCGGCCCCTCCGAAGATGGGAGCCCGGGACATGGGCGAAGACAGCTCGCCGAACGACATGGAAGCCGCGGACGCGGCCGTGGACCCGGCGGAGGGAGCGGGAGCGGAAGCGCGCGGAGCCGGGGACCAGCCCGGACCCCATTTCCCCGTGGAGCCGAGGCCATCCTCATCCACCCGGTTCCAATCGAGCAGCAGGCTGCGCTGCGCCTGCTCCTTGGCGCGGTGCGCGGGGGCGGGATCCACGAGGAACGAGGAGCCCTCGGCGGTGCGCGGGGGCGCGATGAAGTCCGCCTCGGGAGCGGTGGGCGAGCGACGCCGGGACTCGAAGACGACCACGTTGGCGAGCCGCGGGGGAGCCTCCGCCTCGGTGCGCGGCGCGGTCGAGGCACGCACCTCGGGGGCCGGCGGGACCACGGGGGCCGCGGTGACGGGCGCCTCCACCATGAGCGCGGGGGCCTCGGGCACGGGAGCCGGAGCCGGCGCCGGCTCGACGGGAGCGCTGGGCGCGGGCGCGTTGTGCAGCCACTCCTCGATGCCCGGCTTGCCGCTCTGCACGGGCTCCTGCGAGACACTGCCCAGCTCGCGGATGAGGCCCTCGAAGTACAGCTTGCTGATGATGCCCAGCGCCGCCAGGTCGTCGAAGTCCGAGTCCTCCACCACGCGGCTCAGGGTGCGCTTGCCATCGAAGAGGCGCAAAAGCCCGTTGACCTCGTCCGGGATCTCCGAGAGCCGGTCGGCCAGCTGGTGGTAGTCGATCTCGAACACCGTCTCCAGGGGCGGCAGCTGCTCGAGCATGCGGCCCCACTCGTCCAGCCGGCGCATGCCCTCCATGAGCAGGCCCTGGGTGGAGACCTCGATGCGCTCGGAGCGATCCAACGCGGAGAACTGCACCTCGAACTCGCCCTCGGTGGCGTTGAGCAGCCGGTAGAAGGCGTTCTCGCCCTTGAGCCGGCCCATCTCCGCGTCGATGACGCGGCCTTCCTTGAAGTAGATGGTGGCGACGCGATCACCCTTGATGGAGATGGTGCCCGTCTTGCGGCCGATCTCGAACGTCTGCACCAGGTCCACGACGCCCATGTCGACCAGGTTGCCCGCGAACCCACCCTTGGTGGTCTCGCGCCGCTCGATGCGCTCCTTGTCCGCCTTCTGGAGGATCATCGTCACGCGGGTGACGATCTCCTTGATGTAGATGGGCTTGGTCAGATAGTCGTCCGCCCCCATCTCCAGGCCCTTCACCTTGGCCTCGACCGCCTTCTGGTTGGTGAGGAAGACGAAGGGAATGTGCTTGTAGCGCTCCTCGGATTTGAGCGTCCGGCACAGCTCCAGACCGTCCATCTCGGGCATCTTCGTGTCGGACAGCACCAGGTCTGGCGTGCTGATCTGCACCTTCTCGAGCGCGTCCTTGCCGTGAACAGCGGTCGTGACGGAGAAGCCGGCCTTCTTCAGGCTGACCTCCATGACACGGAGACTCTTCGGGTCACTATCGACCAGGAGCAGGTGCTGCTTGGCCACGTTCGATTGCCTTTCGCTGCGGACGGCCTACCAGGGAAGGCCGGCGCCGAGAAGGCGGGATGATCGGGCCCGCTCTCCAGGGCTGTCAATGGTCGTGGGAGAGGGAACTCGCCGAGCATCCAGGAGGTCGAGCACGTGCCCGGCGAGGCCGGACACCGGGGACCCGGACGCGGCGAGCCCTCCCGGCGCGCGGCTCAGCGGAAGAGGCCGCCCTTCTTGGGGGGAGGCGGATTCTTCTTGCGCATCTCGATGAGCCGCAGCTCCTGGTTGGCCTCCAGATGCTTGGGACTCGCACGGATGGCCTCGCGGAAGTGCCGTTCGGCGCGCTCCATGTCGCCCTCGACCCGGGCGATCACCCCGAGCTGGTAGTGGGCCCGGTCGCAGCGCGGATCCATCTTCAGCGCCTCGGCCATCATCTGCTTGGCGCGGGTGACCTCGGTCTTGCGCTGGGGGTCCATGTAGATGGCCCAGCCTCGGGCAGCCAGGTACACCGCGCGGGGCTCGGCCTGGAAGGCGCGGTCGAAATGGTCCGCCGCCGCCACGAAGTCGCGCTTGCGGAAGAAGATCTCCCCCGCCTTGAAGAGCTCGTTGGGATCTTCCCCGGAGGCGCGTTGCGGCGGCGGTTGGAACGACCCCTTGGAGCGCAGCTCCTGGAGATAGGTCGCGCGCTTCGCGTCGTCGTAGAGAACGTCATAGGCCTCGCGGATGGACTCGTAGACGATGGTCATGCGCGGCGCGAGCGCGGAGAGCGAGGGCGGCAGACGATCCGGGTGGAAGCGCTTGGCGAGCGCGACGAAGGCCGACTTCACCTGCTCGCGCTTGACGTCCGGGCCGATGGCGAGTCCCAACAGGGAGAAGTAATCCTGCTTGGACTGCACGTCGGCGTAGCGCTTCTCGATGAGCTGGGCGAGCTGCTGCTCCTCGTCGTTGCCCTGTGCGGACGCCGCGGCGGCGGGCGCGGGCACTGACGGAGCAGACGTAGGCACTGGCGACGCGGGCGTGGGCGCTGGCGGCGCGGACACTGGCGGAGACACCGGACGGGCTCCAGTGTCCGCCTCGTTCTCGAAGGGCAGATCGACCCATTCCGCGAGCGAGTCGGCCTCATCGATCAGCGGCACGGCGGCGGGCGAAGCGACCACGGGCTGGGAGACCGGCTCGGCGGGAGGCGGGGCGGCGACGACGGCCACCGCGGGCACCTCGACCTGAACGAACGACTCCAGTTGACCGTCGACCTGCTGCAGCGCGGCCTCGAACGAAGCGCTGATGTCTCCCGGCGCCTCGCCCGGCTGAGACTTGCCGAACCTCATGCCGCCCCATTGAGGATCCTCGAGCATGGGGCGCGGGGCCTGGCTGCCCTGGGGAGCGGGAGGAGGAGCAGTGGGAGGGAGACCCCGCGTGGACAGGTTCGGAGGAACGGACGATTCCGGAGCGGGTGGACGAGGAGCGGGCGAAGGGGCGCCAGCCGAGGGCGAACGCATGCCCGGCGGAACGGGAGCCGTGAACGGGCGCGCGCCAGCGGAGGGCGGCCGCATCCCTGGCGGGACGTCACCACGAGGAGCGACGGGCCGGGGCGCAACGGCCAGGGGAAGCGGAGAGACGAGGGGCTCGGACCAGTCGGTGGCGGTGAGCATGTCCCAGGATTCTTCCGGGACGGGTGCCGCGAGCGTGGGCGATGGGGGAACAGGCTCCGTGACGGTTTCCGCGGTGGTGGGCACGAACGCCGCGACCCGCTCCTCGGGGGTGGGAACGGGCTCCTCGATGAGCCAGTCCTCGGGAGGAGTGCTCCCCGTCCGACGCAGCGCCTCCTGCATGTCCTGCATCCGCGCGGCATCGGCCTGCTCACGCGCCAGGCGGAGCCCCTCCGTGTCTTCGTGTCCGGGCAGTTCCGCGGCCACCGGGAGCGCGAAGTCCACGGCGATGTTCTCCTCGGGGGGAGGCACGGCCGCATCCGGGAAGGCATTGAACCAGCCCTCGGACGAGGGAGCGATGTCGGCGAGCGACACCTCGAGCTGCGGGCCCGGACTGGACTCGGGCACTTCAGGAGTGGCCGGGGCCGCGGTGAAGAAAAACTCCCCGTCCGCCAGCTGGGCCAATTCGGCGAGCTGAGCCACGTCCGACAACTGCGAGACTTCGACAGGAGCCCGCGCCTCCGCGACCCGAGCGGTCTCCGCGAGGCGCGCCCACTCCTCCGCTCGACGCCAGGACTCCTCGGCCTGCCGTGCGGCTTCGGCCTGCCGGGTCTCTTCGGCCAACCGAGCCTCTTCGGCCAGTCGCGCGGCCTCGGCCTGCCGGGCCTCTTCGGCCAGTCGCACGGCGTCAGCGAACCGCGCCTCTTCGGCCAACCGGGCCTCTTCCGCGAGTCGCGCGGCTTCCGCCTGCCGAGCCTCTTCGGCCAAACGAGCCTCTTCGGCCAGCCGCGCCTCTTCGGCCAACCGGGCCTCTTCGGCCAGTCGCACGGCTTCAGCAAACCGGGCCTCTTCGGCCAGCCGGGCCTCTTCCGCGAGTCGCGCGGCTTCCGCCTGTCGCGCCGCTTCGGCCAAATGAGCCTCTTCGGCCAGCCGCGCCTCTTCGGCCAACCGGGCCTCTTCCGCGAGTCGCGCGGCTTCCGCCTGCCGAGCCTCTTCGGCCAACCGGGCCTCTTCCGCGAGTCGCGCGGCTTCCGCCTGCCGAGCCTCTTCAGCCAACCGGGCTTCTTCGGCCAGCCGAGCCTCTTCCGCGAGTCGCGCGGCTTCCGCCTGCCGTGCCTCTTCCGCTAGCCGGGCCTCTTCAGCCAACCGTGCCTCTTCGGCCAGTCGCACGGCTTCGGCAAACCGGGCCTCTTCAGCCAGTCGGGCCTCTTCAGCCAACTGGACCTCTTCAGCCAGTCGAGCCTCTTCGGCCAGCCGGGCTTCTTCGGCCAGTCGCACGGCTTCCGCCTGCCGTGCCTCTTCGGCCAGTCGCGCGGCTTCGGCAAACTGGGCCTCTTCGACCAGTCGCGCCTCTTCAGCCAACCGGGCCTCTTCGGCGAGTCGCGCGGCTTCGGCCAGCCGTACCTCTTCAGCCAGTCGCGCGGCTTCCGCCTGCCGCGCCTCTTCCGCGAATCGCACGGCTTCGGCCAGCCGTGCCTCTTCGGCCAGTCGCGCGGCTTCCGCGAGTCGCGCGGCTTCAGCCAGTCGCGCCTCTTCGGCCTGCCGCGCCTCCTCAGCCAGTCGCTCGGCTTCCTCCAGCCGAGCCTCTTCGGCCAGTCGCGCCTCTTCGGCCAGTCGCGCCTCTTCCGCTAGCCGTGCCTCTTCTGCCCGCCGCGCCGCTTCAGCCAACCGCGCCGCTTCAGCCAGTCGCGCGGCTTCCGCCTGCCGCGCCTCTTCAGCCAGTCGCGCGGCTTCCGCCCGCCGCGCCTCTTCAGCCAGCCGAGCCTCTTCCGCGAGTCGCGCGGCTTCGGCCAGCCGTGCCTCTTCCGCCAGTCGCGCGGCTTCGGCCAGCCGTGCCTCTTCCGCCCGCCGCGCCGCTTCAGCCAGCCGAGCCTCTTCCGCGAGTCGCGCCTCTTCGGCCAGTCGCGCCTCTTCCGCCTGCCGCGCCTCTTCCGCCAGTCTCGCGGCTTCCGCCTGCCGTGCCTCTTCCGCCAGCCGTACCTCTTCGGCCAGCCGCGCCTCTTCCTCCCGACGCGCGTTCTCGCGCGCCATCCAGTCCTCGACGGACAAGGACTCGACGAGGCCCTCGCGCTCCAGCACATGAAGCAGCGTCCGTGAGCCGAGCGTCAGCCCCTCCAGCCGCGTGAAGTCCACCAGCGACGAGAGAAACGCCATCTCGTCCTCGCCCGATACCCAGGGAGCGCAGGCCGCCGCATCCGCGCAGCGGAACATGCGTGGCGCGGAGGGCTCGCCCTCGACGGGCTCCAGCGCGGCACGCACGACGCGCGCGCCCGCGATGGGGCGGAACATCGGCTCGATCCCGTCCTCCTCGAAGGCGGCATGCTCGGCGAGCTGACTCAGGCGCCGCACCTCGGCGAGCACCTGCTGCTCGGCCACCTTGCCCGGCTCCAGCCCCAACTCCTCCAGCAGATCCTCGTCCGGAGACCCCGCGCTCTCCCGGGCCCAGAGCGCATCCAACAGTCCGGCGTGGATGCGGCCGGCCTGCACCAGCGCCTGCACCGGGGTCTGGAAGCCGAAGCCGAGCCGGGTCCCCACCAGGTCACCTCCCTGGAGGAACAGCAGCGACTGCCGGCCGCCAGCGCTCAGCGTGAGGCGGCCGGTGGCGCGGGACTTGTGGGCGGAGTAGAGGGTTTCAACGACCTGCGAAGCGGACATGCGGGCCTCAGTGTAGTCGCTCCGCCCCTCCTCTCAACTTGGCGTGTCCGCCCGCCCGCCCGGGAGGCCGAAGCCCACCTGGCGCAGGGCCTCGTAGGCGGCGATGCCCACGGCGGTGGACAGGTTCAGGCTGCGGCGCTCGGGCAGCATGGGCAGGGTGACGGCCGTTCCCGAGCCCCCGGTCATCACCTCGGGGGGCAGGCCCTGCGTCTCCGAGCCGAAGACGAGGTGATCTCCCTCCTCGAGGCGCGCGGCGTACAGGGATGTAGCGGCGCGGGCGGAGAAGAGCCATCGCCTGGCCGAGGGCCACTCGGCCAGATAGGCGCCGTAGTCCGGGTAGAGCTTGAGGAAGACCTTGTCCCAGTAGTCGAGCCCGGCGCGCTTGAGGTGCCGGTCGTCGATGGAGAAGCCCAGGGGCTCCACGAGGATGAGGCGGCAGCCGGTGACGGCACACAGCCGGGCGATGTTGCCGGTGTTGGGGGGAATCTGCGGGGAGACGAGGACGAGGTGGAAGGGGCGCGCCAGGGGCTGGAGCATTGGAGTAGAAAGCGCGACATGCGCCTGAGAGTGAACAATGTGACACGAGACCGCCTGTTGGCGGATCGCGCCGAGCGGGCCACGAGCTTCCGGGACCGCTTCGTGGGGCTGATGGGGCGGCGCTCGCTGGCGCTGGGCGAGGGGATGCACATTGTGCCGTGCAACTCCATCCATACCTTCTTCATGCGCATTCCCATCGACGTGGCCTTCCTCGACCCGGACGGGGTGATCGTCAAGCAGTTCGTGGCCCTGCCGCCCTGGCGGGCGACGTCTGTGTACTTCCAGGCGAAATCGGTGCTGGAGCTGCCCGCGGGGACGCTTCAGGCCAGTGGGACCCGGGAGGGGGACCGGCTGGTGTTCGAGCCCGTCCCGTGAGCCGCCAGGGGGTCGCGCGACCGGAGCGCTTGGGTTTTGACCCTCCTCGGGACGCTTTGTTAACCTGCTCCCCCCGTCCACGTCCCCCCTGGACACGCTGGAGAATTCCCGAGCATGCGCATTGAGGTCGCTGGCCACACCCACGTCGGGATGAAGCGCAACCACAACGAGGACAACTACCTCATCCTGCCGGAGGAGAACCTGTGCTGCGTCGCCGACGGCATGGGCGGACACTCCTCGGGGGAGATCGCCTCGAAGATCGCGGTGGACGAGCTGGCCGAGTTCTTCCGGATGACGGCGAAGGATCAGGACGCCACCTGGCCCTTCAAGATGGACAAGGCGCGCAACTACGACGAGAACCGGCTGGCCACGGGCATCAAGCTGGCCAACAAGAGCATCTACGAGAAGGCCAGCCACGAGACGAAGTACAAGGGCATGGGGACGACGATCGTCTCGGTGCACTTCACCAAGGACTCGGCCTACGTGGGGCACGTGGGCGACAGCCGGGTGTACTTCTTCCGGCAGGGCGTGCTCAGGCAGCTCACCGAGGACCACTCGCTGCTCAACGACTACCTCAAGGCCAAGAAGCTCACGCCCGAGGAGATCGAGAACTTCCCCCACAAGAACGTCATCGTCCGGGCGCTCGGCATGAAGGAGCTGGTGCAGGTGGACGTGACGAAGGTGGAGCCGCAGCAGGACGACATCTTCCTGCTGTGCTCGGACGGGCTGTCCGGCATGGTGACGGATCCGGAGATCCAGGAGCTGCTGGCGCGCACGGACGAGCTGGAGAAGGCGTGCTCGCAGCTCATCGACCTGGCGAACGCGGCGGGCGGCACGGACAACGTCACGTGCGTGCTCGCGCGCTTCCACGCCAACTGACGGGCCGCTAGAGCGGCGCCGCCACGCGGTAGGCGCCCCAGGCGACGACTTCCACGAGCGACTCTCCGGGCGCCACCTCGGTGCCCTCCAGGATGGCGGCGCGCTCCAACCGGGCGCCCTCCCCCACCCGGACACCGGCGCCCACGGACACGCAGGCGCCCACGTGCGCGCCCCGCGCCACC
Organism: Cystobacter fuscus DSM 2262; assembly: GCF_000335475.2. Classification (NCBI taxonomy): domain Bacteria; kingdom Pseudomonadati; phylum Myxococcota; class Myxococcia; order Myxococcales; family Archangiaceae; genus Cystobacter; species Cystobacter fuscus. The sequence goes on from NZ_ANAH02000006.1 coordinate 123,610, forward strand.
GTGCACCCCGCGTCGAAGTGCGCCGGTCCCACCACCTGCCCCTCCACCCGGGCCGAGGCGTGGGCCCAGGCGTTGTCCGGCCCCCTGGGCGCCAGGGCGAAGGGAGAGTCCCCGCCCAGCCCCTCCAGGGACACCTGTCCGGAGAGCACGTCGCGCACGGTGGCCAGGTAGCGCGACGGCGTGCCCAGGTCCGACCAGTACGCGCGCACGCCCTCGCCCCGGACGGGCACGCCCGCCTCCATCATCCGCACGTAGACGTCGCGGTTGATGTCCTCGGGCCCCTCGGGCGTCATGAAGTCGAAGACGCGCGGGGACATCACGTGCACGCCCGTGAAGTGCCAGGGCGTGAGCCCCTCGCCTCCGGGCCCGAAGCCCGCGATGCGCCGCACCTGGCCCCGCCCATCCACGTCCACCGAGGCGTACTTCTCGTTCTCCGGCATGGGCAAAAGCACCATCGTCGCCGCCGCGCCCGACGCCCGGTGCGCCTGGACCACCGGGCGCAGGTCCACCGGGAAGAGGATGTCGCCGTTGAAGACGAGGAAGTCCTCGCCCGCGAGGAAGTCCCTCAGGCCGCGGATGCCGCCGCCGGTGCCCTGGATGACGGGCTCGTGCACCACGTGCAGCGTGAGCCCCGCGCGCTCGCACTCGGCGCGGGCGGTGGCCGCCATGACGTCCGGCAGGTGGTGGGTGTTGATGCCCACCTCCCGCACGCCCGCGCCGCGCAGCACCGCCAGGTGATAGCGGAAGAGGGGCTGACCGAGGAACGGCAGGGCCGGCTTGGGCCAGCGCTCGGTGAACGGACGCAGGCGCGTGCCCAGCCCCGCGCAGAGAATCATCGCCTTCATGTGCGGCCCCTCTTTCCTTGGTCCCGCCTCAGCCCAGCTCGGGCACGTACTTCGCTACCAGCTTGCGCAGCCCACCCATCTCCGGCCGCCGCTCGAAGGCGTCGCGCACGTAGCGCAGCGACGCGGGGATGGACACCAGGAAGCCCGGGTTGCCCTTCACGCGGTTGATGAACTCGAAGCGGCCCGCGTCCTTCATCTTGCGCTGCAGCGTGAGCAGATCGAAGAAGGCCTTGAAGCCCGTGGGCTCGATGCGCTCGCCCGTGAGCTGCGCGAACGTGGCGATGTACCGGTCGAGCATGGCGTCCACGAAGCCGCGGTCCAGCTCCACGTAGCTGTCGCGCAGGAGCGCCACGAGATCGTACTGGCGCGGGCCCTGGAGCGCGTCCTGGAAGTCGATGACCACCAGCTCCCCGTCCTTCACCATGATGTTGCGGCTCTGGTAGTCGCGGTGCGTGAAGCCCCGGGGCGCGGCGGCCAGTTGCTTCGCGATGTCGCGGAAGACGCGGTCCAGTTCGGCGCGCTCGGCGTCCGTGGGCTTCTTCCCGCTCCACGCCTCCATGCCCCACTCCCGGAAGTGGTGCAGCTCCCAGTCGTAGAGGTCCTCGTCGAAGGCGCGCGTGAAGGCGAGGCAATTGGGGTCCACGTGGCGCTCGGCCTGGGCGCGCAGGCGCGCGAGCAGATCCACCGCCCGGGTGTACAGCTCGTCGCGGTGCTTGCCGCCCTCGAGCGCCGCCTCGAACGTCCTGTCCGTCAGGTCCTCGAGCACCATCATCCCGGCGGGCTCGTCGTAGCGCAGGATGCGCGGCACGCGGATGCCCAGCCCCTCGAGGTAGCGGTGCACGTTGATGAAGGGCAGCTCCTTGGGCGGCTCGCCCTTGGACGCCTCCTCGCTCTTCTTCGAGGCCTCCAACGGCATCACCATCAACACCCAGCTCTCTGGCGCGGTGCCCACGCGGTAGTACGAGCGGTTGCTCGCATCGCCCTTGAGCTTGGTGATGGGAGCCTGGGGCACGGGGCGGCCAATGGCCTTCCCGACCTGGTCGCGCAGCGCGGCCTCGAGTTCCATAGGGATGCGGTTCTCCTGCAACGGGTGGGTGAAAACGGCGCGCGAGTATGGGAGCGCGCACGCGCGGGGTCAAAACCCCTGTGCCAGAGCGCGTCATTCCCCTCACTCGCGGGACGTGAATCGTGTCCACTTGCGCGCTGCGCCGCGTCGGAAGACGGGGAATCCGGCGGAGTGTTGAATGGGGCCAGGGGGATGACTTCGGTCAGGGTCGACCCCACCCTCACAGGGCGGTAATAAGGACGCGCCGCTCCCTACCCCACACGAGAGTTCCCGATGGACATCCACGACAACATCCTTTCGGCGATTGGCCACACCCCCCTGGTCAAGCTGCAGCGCCTGGTCGGCCCGAACGACGCGACGGTGCTGGTCAAATGCGAGTTCATGAATCCCGGCGCGTCCATCAAGGACCGGATGGCGCTCTACATCATCGAGAAGGCCGAGCGGGAGGGGAAGCTCAAGCCCGGCGGCACCATCGTGGAGAACACCTCGGGCAACACGGGCATGGGCGTGGCGCTGGCCGCGGCGGTCAAGGGCTACAAGTGCATCTTCACCATGCCGGACAAGATGTCGCTGGAGAAGATCAACCGCCTGAAGGCCTTTGGCGCGCAGGTGGTGGTGACGCCCACGAACGTGCCGGCCGAGGATCCGCGCAGCTACTACGAGACGGCCAAGCGCCTGCACCGGGAGACCCCGGGCGCGTTCATGCTCAACCAGTACCACAACCCCGACAACATCGAGGCGCACTACAAGATCACCGGGCCGGAGATCCTCGAGCAGACCGAGGGGAAGATCGACTACTTCGTGTCGGGCCTGGGCACGGGCGGCACGATGAGCGGCGCGGGCAAGTTCCTCAAGGAGAAGATCCCCGGCCTGAAGAACGTGGGCGTGGATCCGGAAGGCTCCGTCTACGAGGGCTACTTCAAGACGGGCAAGCTGACCGAGCCGCACGTCTACAAGGTCGAGGGCATCGGCGAGGACATGCTGTGCGGCGCCATGGACTTCAAGGTGCTGGACGACGTGCGCCAGGTGGATGACCGCCAGAGCTTCGTGGCGGCGCGGCGGCTGGCGCGCGAGGAGGGCATCTTCGCGGGTGGCTCGGCGGGCGCGGCGGTGCACGTGGCGGTGCAGCTCGCCAAGGAAGTGGGCAAGGGCAAGACGATCGTCGTCATCCTCCCCGACACCGGCATGAGCTACATCAGCAAGTTCCACTCGGACGAGTGGATGCGCGACAACGGCTTCATGGAGGAGAAGGGCGCGGGCACGGTGCGCGATCTGCTCCAGGGCAAGAAGGACGTCATCACCGCGCGCAAGGGCCAGCGCGTGGACCAGGTGGTGGAGACGATGCGCCAGCGCGGCATCAGCCAGATGCCGGTGCTCGCCGAGGACGGCCGCGCGCTCGGGATGATCCACGAGTACGATCTGCTCAACGCGCTGGTGGCCAACCAGGTGAAGTTCGCGGACACCATCGACAGCATCGTCACGCCGCTGCAGGGCGTGGTGGCGCCGGAGACGAGCCTCAACCGGCTGCGCGAGGTGTTCAACCAGGACAAGGTCGCCGTGGTGAAGGAGGGCGAGAAGGTGCTCGCCGTCATCACGAAGATCGATCTCATCGAGCACCTGCACCGCGTTGCGGGCTGAGCACGCCCCGTGGAGGTGAACGACGAAGCGGTGAAGGACGCGGTGCGGCGGGCCTGTGAGGACGTGGGCCTGCCACTCGCCTACCGCTTCGCCGTGAGTCAGTTGCTGCGCACCCCTCCCGCCGACTGGCCCACGTGCTGCGGCGAGGGGTGTTTTCCCTGCTCCCAGTCGTTGGCGGACGCGGCGGCCCGGGCGCTGGAGCTGCTCGGCCAGCCACGCCCGGCGCGTTGACTAGGACAGACGAGAGAGCAGCCGCTCCGCGTGCTCGCGGATGCTCTTCGACCCCCGGGCCTTGGCTCGGAGCGCGTGCTCGCGCGCCTTGGGCACGTCGCTGTCGGCGAGCGCCAGCGCCATGTTGAGGTTCAGGCTCGGCTCGTCGGGATGCGCCCCGAGCGCCACCCCCAGGAGCTGGGCGGCCTGGGCCGCGCCCCCAGGCTGGGACATGAAGAGCACCGCCAGCTCGCACGCGGGCCCCGGCGCCTGGGGATTGAGCTTCCAGGCCTCCTCCAACCACTTCAGCGCCCCGACCTGGTCGCCCTCCATGCGGCGGATGTTCGCCAACGCCAGGCGCGCGTCGATGCCCTTCGGCTCCAGCGACAGCGAGGCATTCAACAACCGCTCGGCCTCCTGCGTGTAGCCCATCATCATGTTCGTCAGCCCGTGCAGGTAGGCCGCCGCGGCGTTGCGCGGGCTGTGGGTGCGGAACTCGGCGGCCGTGCGCATCGCGCCCTTCGTCTCGCCCATCAGCAGATAGAGCTGGATGAGCTCGGGGTAGAGCTCCGCCTTGTCCGGCACCCGCTCCACGGCCTGCTTCATCAACGTCAGGGCCCGGTTGAGCTGGCCCTGATGGACGAGCAGCCGCGCGGCGAGCAGGGGCGCCTGGTAGTCACCCGGGTTGACCTCGGTGGCCTTCTGGAAGTGCAGCAGCGCCTGCTCCCCCTTGCCCTGCCCCTGCCGCGCCATGCCCAGGGCGAGCAGGAGGGAGGACTCCTCGGGTTGCAGCCGCAGCGCGCGCTCGAACGCCTCCGCCGCGTCCTCGAACCGCCCGCGGGTGAGCAGGGCCTGTCCGAGGTTGAGCAGCACGAAGGCATCCGCGTCCTTCCGGGCCGCCAGCTTCCGCAGCGCCTCGAGCGCCTTCTCGTCTCCCGCCACGGCATCGAGCCGGGCCAGGTGGACCTGCGCCTCGGCGTTCTGGGGCTCCACCTTCAGCAGGCGGCGCAACAGGGCGCGCCCGGCGTCGTTCTCGCCTCGCGACAGGCGCAGCCGCGCGAGTCCCAGCAGCGCGTTCCCATCCTGGGGATCATGCGCCAGGGCACGCTCGAACTCCCGGATCGCCTCCTCCGGCTTTCCTTGCTTCTCCAGGCGAGCAGCCTCGGCGGATTGAAGGGAGACCTTCGTCATGAGCGGCCACCTCCACGAACAGCGATGGACACCGGGAGTCCAGGCGCTCCCGGGGGGGAGAGAGCCCCCCCGGACTCCACCTTACGCCACCTCGAGCGCCTGCTTCAGGTCGTCGATGAGATCCTGCGCGTCCTCGATGCCCACGGACAGGCGGATGAGCCCATCGGAGATGCCGAGCAGCTCGCGCGTCTCCTTGGGGACGGAGGCGTGCGTCATGATGGCCGGGTGCTCGATGAGCGACTCCACGCCACCGAGCGACTCGGCGCAGGCGAACACCTTGACGGCCTTGAGGAAGCGGCGCGCGGAGTCCAGACCGCCCTTGATGTCGAAGGTCATCATGCCGCCAAAGCCCTTCATCTGCTTGCGGGCGAGCGCGTACTGGGGGTGGCTCTCCAGACCCGGGTAGGTGGCCTTGCTCACCTTGGGGTGCTTGACGAGGAACTCGGCCACCTTGTGGGCGTTCTGCGCGTGGCGCTCCATGCGCACGCCGAGCGTCTTCACGCCGCGCAGCACCAGGAAGCAGTCCATGGGGCCGGGCACGCCGCCCACCGCGTTCTGCAGGAAGCCCATGCGCTGGGCGAGCTCGTCGTCGCTCGTGCACACGAAGCCGCCCACCACGTCGCTGTGCCCGTTGAGGTACTTCGTGGTGGAGTGCGCCACCACGTCGAAGCCCAGCTCCAGCGGACGCTGGAAGTACGGGGTCATGAAGGTGTTGTCACACACCGAGAGGATCCCCCGCTTCTTCGCCGTCTCGGCGATGCGCGCCAGATCGATGAGCTTGAGCATGGGGTTGGTGGGCGACTCCACCCACACCATCTTCGTCTTCGGGGTGATGGCGGCCTCGAAGGACTCCGGGCGGGACAGGTCCACGAAGGAGAACTCCAGGCCATGGCGCCGGAACACCTTGTCGAAGATGCGGAAGGTGCCGCCGTACACGTCGTCCGAGACGACGACGTGGTCGCCCGCGTTGAGCAGGTGCATCAACATGGCCGTGCCGGCCAGGCCCGAGGCGAAGGCGAACCCATGCTTCGCGCCCTCGAGCGCCGCCAGACACTCCTGGAGCGCCTTGCGGGTGGGGTTCTGGGTGCGGCTGTACTCGTAGCCCTTGTGCTCTCCGGGACCATCCTGGACATAAGTGGAGGTCAGGTAGACCGGCGTCATGATGGCGCCGGTGGTGGGATCCGGCTCCTGGCCGGCGTGGATGGCGAGGGTGTCGAAGCGCATGGCGGCGAACTAGCACACTCCCCATGTCCCCGGGAGGCCGGGAGAACCCGGGACGGTGGGTGCGGAACGCTTGCCGGCGGGTGAAGAGTCGGAGAAGAGAGGGAACAGGCACACGGGAGAGGACACGTCGGGATGACGACAGCGGACCAGGGCTCCAAGGCGGGGGAAGGCATGTTCGCCAACCGCCTGCGCAAGAACGTGCGGCACTTCCGCAAGTGGGCGAAGGCCCGGGGGCTCACCGCCTTCCGCGTCTATGACCGGGACATCCCCGAATACCCCTATGCGGTGGACCTCTACGGCGAGCGGGTGCACCTGGTGGAGTACCCCCGCCGCAAGGCCATCAAGGGGGGGCTGGAGGAGCAGCGCGAGGAGGTGCTGGCGGCGGTGAAGGAGGTGCTGGACGTGCCGGCGGCGTACATCCACGTGAAGACACACCTGCCCCAGCCGTGGGGCCGCTCGCAGTACGGGCGGGTGGGCGAGAGCGGCGAGCGCCTCGTGGTGGAGGAGCAGGGGCTGAAGTTCTGGGTGAACCTGGGGGACTACCTGGACACGGGCCTGTTCATGGACCACCGGCTGACGCGGGCCCGAGTGCGGGAGGAGGCCCGGGGCAAGAGCTTCCTCAACCTGTTCTGCTACACGGGCGCCTTCACCGTGTACGCCGCGGCGGGCGGGGCCACGCGCACCCTGAGCGTGGACCTGTCCAATACCTACCTCGACTGGGCCGAGGACAACCTGGCGCTCAATGGCTTGTCCAATGCGCGCCACACCCTGCTGCGCGGGGATGCGCTCGCGTGGGTGCTGTCCCAGAAGGACAACCCCGAGGAGACGTTCGATCTCGTGGTGTGCGATCCGCCCTCCTTCTCCACGTCCAAGCGCATGCAGGGGACGTTCAACGTGCAGAGGGATCACGTGCGCATGCTGGAGGCGCTCGGCGCACTGCTGTCGCCCGGCGGCGTGCTCTACTTCTCCACCAACTTCCTGGGCTTCGAACTGAAGGACTCCGCCGTGCGCCACTACGCGAAAGTGGAGGAACTCACCCCGGGCTCCATCCCCGAGGACTTCCAGCGACAGCAGATCCACCGCTGCTGGCGCATGGTGGCACCCCGCTGAGCATCAGGTCATGGCTTGGCGGATTGCGGCAGCCGGCCCCCGCTCCGGTCCTTCGAGACGGGCACGTAGCACTTGCCCTGGTACTCCGCCACGAGGTCCGCGCAGGGGGGCTTCAGAGCGAGTTCCATCCAGCACCCGCCATTGATCTCGAATTCGACGGGCTTGGGCTTGCAGGGAACCACGGCCTGATTGCGGAAGGGCCGCGCGGGCAAGGGATAGGAGAGCGCCGCCGGGCGCGGTGTGTCCGAGTTGCTCAAGATCGGGGCATTTGTCTGGGATGACGATTCCTCGGCCAGTTCCTCCGAGGCATCTGGAGTTCTCGACAGGAGCAGCCAGACGCCCAGACCCAGCGCGACCATGGCCAGGGCCCCGGCGGACATCGCCGCCCGGAAGCGCCTCGTCCCATGTACTTTCGAGTCCTGCTGCACCGGGGGCTTCACAGTCCCCTTCAACAGGTGGTCCCGCGCCTGGGGATTGTCCTCCACGCACTGCACCGCGGTGGACATCATCACCAGGATGTCCGCCAGTTCCGTCAAGTCAGGAGCAGCGGGCGAGCGATTCACCGTCACGGTGACGGAGGGAGCCTTCGGCTGACAGGAGAAATGCACATCCCAGGACCCGTCTGGTTTCCATTCCACGCGGTCCGATGGAAACAGAAGCAAGGCCGGACGCCCCGTGCCCACGTGCCACGCTTCATGGAGACGACCCAGCCCAGGCTCCACCTCTTCGTACCGATTCCCGAGGTGGAAAGGCCCCTGCCCCTCGTCGTCCTTCTCGTCCGCCATGCGCTGGCCTCCGTCAATGCACGCCTCACGTCCGCCGACTCGACAGCCGACGACGTGGCCGCCTACTGAAGCGGACTCGACTTCCCAAGTCAAGTCCTTGGAGGGTTCCTGTTGGGTTGAGCGACACCGCCAACGCCGCTACTTCTGCTCGGGAGAGCGGTTCTGGCCCTGGAAGGCCAGCATCCAGCCCGGGTACTCGGGAGGCAGCGCCGAGGCGGTCTCCAGCGCGGCGAGCTGCTCGGGCGAGAGCTTCAACTCGGGCGCCGCGAGGTTGTCCTCGAGCTGCTCGGCTGTCTTGGCTCCGATGACGATCGTCGTGACGTGCGGCTGGTGCAGCAACCACGCGAGCGCCACCCGCGCCACCGAGCTGGAGTGCGCCTTGGCGATGCCATCCATCACGTCGATGACGGAGTAGGCCCGCTCCTGGTTCACCGGGGGGAAGTCGAACTGGGTGCGGCGAGCGCCCTCGGGACCCTGGGCTCCCCGGCGGTACTTGCCGCTGAGGAAACCACCCGCCAGCGGGCTCCACACCATCAGGCCCACCTGCTGGTCCTTCATCAAGGGCACCAGCTCCCGCTCCAGCTCCCTGCCCGCGATGCTGTAGTAGGCCTGCAACGACTCGAAGCGCGCGAGCCCTCGGTGCTCGCTGATGCCGAGCGCCTTCATCAACTGCCAGGCCGCGAGGTTGGAGGCCCCGAGGTAGCGCACCTTGCCTTGACGCACGAGGTCATCGAGCGCGCGCAAGGTCTCATCAATGGGTGTGACGGCATCGAAACCATGAATCTGGTACAGGTCGATGTAGTCGGTGCCCAGCCGCTTCAAGCTGGCATGCACCGAGTCCATGATGTGTCCACGAGAGAGGCCGACCTCGTTGACACCGGGACCCATGCGCCCGCGCACCTTGGTGGCGAGCACGACATCCTTGCGCCGCTCCCCCAGCGCCTTGCCGAGGATCTGCTCGGACAGGCCGTTGGAATAGACGTTGGCGGTGTCGAAGAAGTTGATGCCCGTGTCCAGACAACGGCCCACCAGCGCATCGGCCTCGGACTGGCCCTGGGTCCCGATGGCCTTGAACCGGCCCTCGCCACCAAACGTCATCGCTCCGAAACACAGCTCCGACACATACAGGCCCGTGCGGCCCAGCATCCGGTAGTTCATGTGCGTCAACCCCTCCAGGGAATGGGAGGGGCGTGACTTAACGCGTCCCTCCCTCCGCCGCAGGGGTTTTCGGGCGCCCTATCCCAATCGCATGGGGCGATGCGCTCAGCCCGCGTCGGGAGTCTGGACGCCGCCATCCGCGCCAGGGCTTCCGGCGTCGGGAGTGCCCCCATCGAACCAGGACGCGGGCAGGCCAGCCGCGGGCGGGGCCGAGGTGGAGCCGACCTGGGACGTGGGCACCGGTGCGGCGGACGAGGGCGGCACCTGTGCCGGATCGGATTCCGGAGGCAGTGCCTCGGGCTCTCCGTCGAAGAGGCGGCGGAGGATGCGGCCATCGATGTGGATGGCGTACTTCACACCCCCGTCCAGGACGGTGTGCTCGCAGACGGCGGAGTTCAGGGAGATCTGCACGAAGATGATCTCACCCTGCCGGATGACCCGGTAGCGGAGGGCCTCTGGTTTGTCCGCGCACGACGCCTGAGCGCCGCCGGAAGGCAGGAAGTCCTGCGCGGCGAGGGAGAGGGCCCGGAGCGTCACGCCATCCAGTTCATACGTCTGGCCTTCCCCGCCCACTGGCGTGGCGAAGCGCTCGTGGAAGGACGGGAACCGGATGGAGGGGTCCTCCGGGGAGCGGGGCGCCGCGGGGTGGAAGAGCGCGCAGCTGGAGAGGAAGACCGTGAGCGCGAGGGGCAGGCGGCTGGGTCTCATGGCGCCCCCCCAGAGGGCATCTGGCAGGGCGCCACGTGTGCCTCGACGCGAAAGTCCGTCTCGTTGAGCCAGCGGACGGTGCCCGTCTGCTGGCAGCGCCACTCGCCCTGGGTCTGGGTCCACTTCAACAATTGACTCGTCAGCGGAATGTATTGAAAGAAACCGTCACACGTCGGGTGCTCGGTGTCTCCCGAGTCCGAGAAGAACGCGATGACGGCGAGCTTGACCTTGCCCTCGCGGGTCTCGGCCTCGAAGCCGTGGATCCGTCCCTTCGAGACGATGGACTGGATGTCATCGTCGGAGAGCCGGGCGGCGTAGGGATGGTTGTGGAGCGCGAAGACATACTCGAGACTGCCCGGCGGGTAGCGCTGATCCTCCACGTGGAACGGAAGGACACAGCTCTTCTTCCTGTCCAGACCATCCGGCCGCGACTGGTCCGTCAGCATGCTCATCTCGTATTTGTGATCCGGGGTGTAATAGAGCCAAGCGCAATACTCGCGCGAGACTCGCCAGCGCAACTGGAAGTCCTGGGCTTGCGCTCGGCCCGCGGTCGCATGGGGCTTGGACAGGATGCGCGGACAGGCGGCGATCAGCGCATCCGAGTAGGAGTCGAAGGGTCCGAAGCCAGGCATCGGGCCCGGGAGGCTCTCCAGGAAGGCTTCTCCGGGCCTGGGGCGCACGACCCCTTCGATGGGTGGGGTGGAGGCACAACCCAGGATCGTCAGGAGCGAAGCCCACAAGGTCCCACGCAGCCCTCCGGGTGAAGTCACGTTCGCCATGGACCCGTCCATCGAACCGCTCTCTCCGCTGACGTCTCTCTCCCGGCTGAAAACACGGAATTCCCTTCCACCCGGAGAAACTAGCATCTCGGTGAGGCACCGGCAAGCACGGAGGAAACTCTAGAGGACGTGACTTCAAAAGTCACGCAAGGCACGCCCCCCCCCGGCAGCGGATAAGAGCTCGTTTCAGAAATGGACCAGGGAGGTCAGGTAACGTGCCCTGTCTACTCAGGGCCGCTTCGCAAGTGGCGCTCAAGCACGCTCACTTGCGGCGATGTCGTGGCAGGAGCGGCTTCACCCTTGCCCACAGCTCGTCCGGGACCAGTCGTGGGAGGGGCGTCATCAACGCCGCCCTCCCTCCACCGCAGGGGTTTTCGGGCGCCCTATCCCTTGCAGGGCAGGTACAGGCCCAGCTGGGCATCCACCTGCACGTAGATGCGCAGGAAGGAGGGATGCGGGTAGACGCCCGTCACCTCGGAGCGCAGCACCTGGCCGCGCACACAGCCCAGGCTGTCGTCGAAGGACACCTCGGTGGACAGCTTGTCCTTCACCGCCGCGAGCCGCTCGGAGACGTCCACCCGGAGCGCCTGCCGGGCCTGGTCGCGGATGGACGCGTAGTCCAGGGCGAACTTGAGCTTCACCAACTCGCTGGCCGTGCCCGGGGTGATCTCCAGGTCCGGCACGGAGAGTTGGTTGTCGATGACATGGGGGTGTCCCGCGAAGAACAGCTCGCCGCCCACGCCCACCGAGTAGTCCCCCACCCGGGCCCTGCCCCCGAGGTTCATCCGGATGACCACCGTGTCATCCGAGGGGTAGACCTGGGGCTTCTCCATGTACAGCTCGGGATTGGAGGCGGAGAAGAACAGCCGCCCGTTCATGGAGGACTCGAGCGCCTTGGACAGCTCTTCGTAGCGCGCGGCCACGGGCACCACCACCTTGAAGGGACCCGAAGGCAGGGTGGAAACGTTCTGCAGCAGGGGCATGCGCACGTCGCTGGCCACCACGCCCCCGTCCGCCGGGGTGCCTCCATCTCCGGAGGAGGCCCCCACCACGTAGGTGGCCGGCTGCGCGGAGGCGCCCGGGGAGCCACTGGCGAGCCGGGTGTCCGTCCCGGCGTCGGGGCCGGGGGTGCCGGCGTCGGGGGCCTGGGCGAGGCTGGCCACCGGGGTGCAGGGCAGCGTCACCGAGGGCATCACGACGATGCCGAGGTCCTTCTCGAAACCATCGGCGAGCACCGTGGGCGAGGCCTCCAGGTTGGTCACCTTCAGCTCGGCGCACGCCAGCTGATCGCCCACGGGAATCTCGATGGGCCGGGCGAGCCGGGAGAAGGCGTTGGCCACCAGGGGGCGCACGTCGAAGCGGAAGTCGTCCAGCGTCTTGCCCACGAGGCCGTGCAGCTTGTCCTCGATGGCCCGGTTGACGGCGTCCACCGGCCCGGAGGCCACCACCTTCACCTCGGTGGACTGCAGCAGCGCCTTGAAGTCGGCCGTCATGACCGGCTCGCCGGCGATGGTGAGGGAGATGGGCATCTGCCGCTCCCCGAGCATGTTGAAGCGCCCGAGCACGTTGACGCCCACCACCACGCGGCCGCGATCGAACTTGAGCGTCACCGGCTCGCGCTGCCAGGTGTAGTGGATCTTCTGGCCCGCCATCAGGTCGGCATCCCCCTCGCCCGAGCGGGGCAGGCTCTCGGCCATCTTCCGGACGAGGGCCTCGCGGAAGATGGTGGCGTGGATGACGATGCGCGAGGGCGGAGGATCCGACACCGGCCGGCCCCCATTGGAGGCGGGAGGAGGTGGCTGGAGGCTCTGCGCCTCGAGACGGGGACCCCCACAGGACACGAGGGCGAGGGACGCGAGGAGCGCGGGGACGGGACGAAGGCGCGAACGAAGCATGGGAAGCAAGGGCACGGGAAGTGCGGCGCGTACTATACCCCAACCGGCCAGCCGGGTTCCCAGCGGGACACCAGGGCGGGCGGCCCACGGCCCCCCCCTTCCAGCCTTCACGACGAACGGGGCAGAATCCCCGCCCCCCGTTCAACCCCCCCTCACGACAGCACCTGAGCGTCGGGTAGAACCGGGAACCCTCGCTTCGCGGGCACCCCTCCTTCAACTTTCCGTCTGGAAAGCCTTGGATGAAGCGGGCGAAAACAAGACGTACAAATGCGTCTTGTTTGTCTGAACAAGAACGTGTTTCATTTGTTCAGCCGTCCCCCCGTGCTGTTCCCCCGAAGAAGGAGCACGCGTCAATGATTCCATCCGTGTTTCACGAGAGACGTTTGTCTGGAATGGCCAACCAGACCCTGGCGGCCTGCGCCCTGCTGCTCTCCACGGCGTGCGGCGGTGTCACATCCACCGACAATGACTTGACGGGTGAGTCCGCGACGCCTTCGGCGGTGAGCACCCAGTCCCGGAACCTGGCGGACGACGGCTGCTCGCCCGACGTGACGCCCCCCGTCGTGACATGCGATGCCTATGGCGGCGTGGTGGAGTGCGGCGGGTACATCGACGAGGTTCCCAACCTGCAGTACTCAGACAACTGCTCCATTCAATACGTCTCGACATCCTACAGTTACAAGATGGTGGGAACCGTCTATACGGGAGCCGGCGTCTGGGACGGATTCAACAGCGCCAGTTGCACGACCGAATGGACGGTGGTCGATACCCTACCGCCGGACATCTATCTGGAGGGCGGGGATATCACCATTCCCGCGGGCTCACCGTTCACCCCCCAGGAGGCCATGGGCCACGATGCCTGCATGCATGGCGGGCTGGGGTACAGCATCGTGACGGCCGAGGGCACGGTCAACACGAACGTTCCGGGCACCTATACGCTCACCTATTCGCTGACGGATCCCTCCGGCAACAAGGGCACCAAGACCCAGCGGGTGCACGTTGTCGCCACGACGCCGATCTCGGTCCCCACCGCCAACACCCTTCAACCGCGGCTGCGGCACACCGCGACCCGATTGCCCAATGGCCGGGTGCTCGTGACCGGGGGCTATGGCCGCACCGCGGAGGAGTACGATCCCACCACCGGGACCTGGTCGGCCGTGGGCAACCCCATCGCCACGCACCGCGCCCATACCGCCACCCTCCTGCCCGACGGCACGGTGCTCGTCGCCGGAGGAGCCAAAGCCAGCTCCGCCAGCGTCGAGGAGCTGTACGACCCCGCCCAGGGCGTGTGGTCCCCAACGGGACGGATGAGCACCTCGCGCTATGATCACACCGCCGGGGTGCTGCCCGATGGCAAGGTGCTGGTGGCGGGAGGCGGTACGGGGGAGAGCTCCGGCGGCGTGCTCGCCACGGCCGAGCTGTATGACCCGTCCACGCGCCAGTGGTCCCCCACCGGCGAGTTGCACACCGCTCGCCGCAACCACACCCTGACCGTGCTGCGCGATGGCCGGGTGCTGGCCACGGGTGGCACCGGGGCGGAAGGCCAACCCCTGTCGTCCGCGGAGCTCTACGAGCCCTCCACCGGGACGTGGACGAGCGTGGCCGACCTGAGCACGGGCCGCTCCGCCCACACGGCCACCCTGCTGGACGACGGGACGGTGCTGGTGGTGGGCGGATTGACCGGGGACATGTACCTCGGTGTCACGGCGGAGCTGTTCCATCCCGCCACGTCCACCTGGTCCTCGGCGGGCGCGCTGAACTCCCCGCGCCGGGAGCACTCGGCCACGCTCGTGCACGGCAAGGTGCTGGTGACCGGTGGATACCACACGCTGACGGGAATCAACGCCACCTCCGAGGTCTATGATCCGGCCACGAACACGTGGAACCTCGGGGCGACACTGAACGTGGCCCGCTACAAGCACTCCGCCACGCAGCTCGACGAGAACACCTTGCTGCTGGTGGGGGGATACACCCCCCTCGAGCACAGCACGGCGGAACGCTACTCCTTCCCCTGAGACAGCGAGGGCGGCCCCGGAGGAGCGGGGCCGCCCCCATCCACTACAACGACTACAGCGACTCGAGGAAGGCGAACAGCGCGTCGCGGTCGGCCTTGGGGAGCGCCGCGAAGCGGTCGCGGCTGCCCGTGGCCTCGCCGCCGTGCCACATGATGGCCTCGGCCAGCGTGCGGGCGCGGCCGTCATGCAGGTAGCGCACGTTCTGCGCGCTGCCCTGCACGAACTTCAGCGAGCCCAGGCCCCACAGCGGCTGCGTGCGCCACAGGCTCGGGGCGGCCTGGCCCTCGGAGAGCGTGTCCGCCAGCTCCGGCCCCATGTCGTGCAGCAGCAGGTCCGTGTACGGGCGGATGGTCTGGCCGCGCAGCTCGGCGAACGGGTGGTTGTTGCCCGTGGTCAGCTGGGCGGTGTGGCACGAGGTGCAACGGGCCTCGGCGAAGACGGCGCTGCCGCGCTTGATGAGCGTCGGGTTCACGTCATGCTCCGGCGAGACGCGGATGCCCTCGGGGTAGCCGCTGCGCAGGCTGCGCTGGGCCGGCACGCCGATGAGCGACAGGTAGTCCGACATGCGCTGGAGCTCCGTCTCCGACACCGCCGTGGCCGCCGTGGTGGCGCGGCAGTCGGGCGAGCCCTTCTGGCAGCTCACCGACGGGAACACCGGCGAGGTGACGCCCATGTCCTTGACGAGCGCGTCACCCACCTGATGGCGCACGCTCGCCTTGGTGGCCTTCCAGCCGAAGCGGCCCAGGTGCACCTTGCCCGTCTCGGGGTTGTTCACCCAGTGCGGCACACCGCGCACGCCGTCGCCATTGGCGTCATCCGGGTCGGCCAGCGCCAGGATGGTGGGCTCGGCCACCGCCTCCAGCAGGCCCATGCCGATGACCTGCGGGGCCTGGCGCACGGAGTAGAGCGACGGCACCGGACCCGTGAAGGAGTAGACGGGCTTGGCCAGCTCCACCTGCGTACCGTCGGCCAGCGTGCGCACCGTCTTCGTGTAGGACGCCACGCTCACGCCGTAGCCGGGCGCCGAGGTGGAGCCCGCCACCTGCTGCACGTTCCAGCCATAGGTGGGGTCGGGCAGCACCGAGCCGCCGACACCCGCCGCGCCGGTCAGCACCGACAGGGTGGCGAGCCGCGCGCCCGCCGCCGGCGCCGCGCTGCGGCCGTTGAGCGTGTGGCACTCGATGCAGCGCGCCTGGTTGTAGCGGGGGCCGAGCTGCCCCTTGTGCTCGGTGAACACCGGGTTGCTGGTCGGATGCTCCGAGTGCGTGCCATCCGCGAACGAGGTGTGGAACAACCGGCGTCCCTGCACGAAGCTCTTGGTGTTCTTGATGCCGATGTTGTTGGCCATCTGCTGGAACACCCGGTGCGGCTCCTCCGAGTAGTTGTAGGACACGCTGGCCTGGCCACCCAGCAGCGTCTCGTCGGGCAGCGGCTCGGAGTCCAGGTTGGGGGCGATGCCGTACCAGGGGCGCATGCCCTTGCCCACCACGTAGAGCTGCTCGAACGAGTAGTAGCGCTCACCGCCACCGTCGATGGCCGGGGAGAGCAGACGCGGCGCGGGGGCCAGCTCGATCTTGTCGCCAATCTTCAACGGGCTGTGCGGGGACGTGCGCCAGTTGGAGGTGAACGACATCATGCAATCGCGCGTGCCCGCGTGGCAGATGGGCTGGTTGGCCTCGAGCGGGTTGTTGAAGCCGTAGTTCAGCGACCAGCCGAAGTCGCGCACGTTGGGGTTGTTGATGTTGCGGAACAGGCTGAAGGTCGTGCCCCGGAACGTGCCATCGTTGACGTGCAGGTACACCGAGATCTTCTGGCGGCCGGCGGGCACCTCGTCGCGGATCTCCAGACCGAAGGTGCGGTTCTGGAAGTAGAAGGTGGGGAAGGTGAAGTAGCGGCCCGGGCCCGTGTCGGGAGCGTCCCACGCCTCGCCGCGCTCACGCGCATGGCGCTCGGTGGGGCGCGCGCCCATGAAGGTCACCAGGGTGCCGTCGGGCTCCGTGTACTGGAGCTGCTCGACGGCCTCGGTGCCGGGCTCGTACAGGGGCGAGTACGCGGCCGTCACGCCGGTGCCCGGAGGGGTCATGATGATGGCCGAGTCCACACCCGCGCCGGCTCCCTCACCTCCGCAAGCCGTCAACGAGACGGCCGCGGCAACCGCCACCGTCAGGGCGGAAGCGACGGGGGAACCAGACAGCACGGGGGGCGGTGTTGTCGATGTCCTGAGTTTCAAGGGCACCTCTTTGTCTTGGGTTTGTTCTGGGCGACGCCCTTTCCTTATCCTAACAGCACCAATGAGGCGATGGATTTCGCATATCAATCCATGCAATTCGCGCTTTCCCCAACTCTTGAGACTCAAGAGTTGGTTCTCCTCGAGATCTGTTGCCGTGACACTGTTTTTACAATTTTTCAGCCTTCATTGTATTTTTTATTCTATAAGGTCTTGATACTTAGTCCGGAATTACGCATTATGCCGCTCCCGCGCAGCATCGTCCCAGGAGGACATCGGATGAGACGTCACACCGCCACCCTCGCCCTCGCTCTGTGCGCCACGGGTTGCGCACCGGAGGAGGGCTCCCCGGGGGAGAACCCCGTCGACAGCCTCGCGCAGGTGGAGCAGGCCGAGTCGCTCACCGAGCCGTCCGAGGCCAATGCCATCCGGTTCCTCGAGCAGGCCACCTTCGGGCCCCGCCTCGCCAATGGGGTGAGCCCCCAGCCCATCGACAGCGTGGAGCACGTGGTGGACGTGGGCATCACCCAGGCCATCTCCGAGCAGCTCTCGGCGCCCCGCTACACGTACGACGGGACGACCACGAGCAAGGAGATCGGCTCCCAGTTCTTCTACAACGCCATCATGGGCAAGGATCAGCTGCGGCAGCGGGTGGCCTTCGCGCTGAGTCAGATCCTCGTCGCGACCTCGAATGGCATCAACGACAGCACGACCACGCCCGAGTCGGAGCCCAAGGTGGCGATGGCGGGCTATCTCAACCTGCTCTCCGCGAACGCCTTCGGCAATTTCCGCACCCTGCTGGACGCCATCACCCGCGACCCCGCCATGGGCAGCTACCTGGACATGGTGAACAACCGGGCGTTCGACACGGCGGGCAAGGCCATCGAGCCGAACGAGAACTACGCCCGGGAGCTGCTCCAGCTCTTCACGCTCGGGTTGCACAAGCTGAACGACGACGGCACCGTGAAGCTCGACGCCAACGGCGTGCCGCTCCCCGCGTACACCGAGGCCCAGGTCCAGGCGTTCTCGCGAGCCCTCTCCGGGTGGACCTTCGCCAGCGCCACGGGCTGCCCCACCAAGGGCCGCAACAACCCGGCCAACTACGCCCAGCCGATGGTGGGCTGCGATGTCAATCACGACTCCACGTCGCAGACGCTCCTGCGGGGCGTGGTGACGACGGCGGGAGCGAGCGCCACGGTGCACCTCAAGGAGGCGCTCGACAACATCTTCGCCGACCCGAACCTGCCTCCGTTCATCTGCAAGCAGCTCATCCAACACCTCGTCACCAGCAATCCCAGCCCCGCGTACGTCAGCCGGGTGGTGGCTGTCTTCAAGAACAATGGCAGTGGCGTACGGGGTGACCTGGGCGCGGTGGTCCGGAAGATCCTCGAGGACACCGAGGCGCGCGGCCCCCAGCCGCCGCTGTCGCTCTACGCCACCTTCGGCCGGCTCCGCCCGCCCGCGTTGTTCATCACCTCGACCATCCGGTGGTTGAACGGCACGCTGGATCAGACGGTGGACAAGAACCCGGGAGCCAAGCTCAACTCCTGGAGCAAGTCGCTCGGGCAGGAAGTGCCCAGGCCCTCGTCGGTCTTCAGCTACTACCCCCCCAACGCTCCCGCCCCGGGCGGCAACGGGCTGCTCGGCCCCGAGTTCGCCATCCTGGACACCGCGACGGCCACCGCGCGCGCCAACTTCGTGCACGACCTGCACTTCTCGAGCACGGCGGCGACCAATGGCATCCTGATCGACTACAGCAAGCTGCCCGCGGACCCGAGCGACCTGGTGTATTGGCTCGGCCGCTACTGGCTCCATGACGCGGCGTCCTCGAACATCCAGCTCGCGGTCTACAACGCCATCGTCGATCCCCGCGCCGGCAGCACCCGCCGACAGAAGCTGGCCCTCTACCTCACGTCGCTCTCCCCCGAGTTCCAGATCCAGAGGTAATCCCATGAGCTCCTCACGACGCCAGTTCCTCCGGGCCACGGGCCTGCTCACCGCCGCCGCCACCCTTCCCCGCTGGTGGGGAGAAGCGCGCGCCGCCACCGCCGCCGGCTACGCGGGCCACCGCGCCGCGGTGTGTGTCTTCCTTCTGGGCGGCAACGACTCCAACAACCTCATCGTTCCCCGGCTCGCGACCCCCCATGCGCAGTACCTCGCGGCGCGGCCGAACATCGGCATCAAGCTGGCGGACCTGCTGCCCATCAACCCCGTGGGGACCGCCACCGGCTCCTATGGACTGCACCCCTCGCTCACGAAGCTCCAGGCGCTCTTCGAGCAGGAGAAGGCCGCGGTGGTGTGCAACGTGGGGCCGCTCGTGTTGCCCATGAAGAAGACGGACTACACCTCGGGCGCGGTGGCACGGCCGGACAACCTGTTCTCCCACTCCGACCAGCAGGACGCCTGGGCGAGCGGCATCGCGAACCCCTCCAGCGTCATCCTCCCCCTGCCGCTCATCGGCAAGGTGACCGGGTGGGGCGGCCGAGCCGCGGACAAGATCAGCGGACTGAACCCCGGGGAGTATCCGGAGGTGACCTCGTTCGGCGGCAAGGGGCTCTTCTCCCTGGGCGCCTCACGGCAGCCCATGACGGTGGCCAGCAATGGCAC
Source organism: Cystobacter fuscus DSM 2262 (assembly GCF_000335475.2). NCBI lineage: Bacteria > Pseudomonadati > Myxococcota > Myxococcia > Myxococcales > Archangiaceae > Cystobacter > Cystobacter fuscus. The sequence goes on from NZ_ANAH02000006.1 coordinate 143,068, forward strand.
GCTCGGCTTCCGGGCCTCGAGCGACGCCGCCTTCGGCGCCCTGCAACAAGAGGCGCTCGCCGAGGTGCTGGCCCTCCACAACGATGTCACCCTGGAGGCCTCCTATGGTGACACGTTCTCCATGGCGCAGAGCTTCGCCAACTCGCGCACCACCGCGAAGGAGACCGCCTGGAACCTGCTCCCGCAGGCCACGCGCGAGGCCGTCGACGCCCTGTTCGTCCTGCCCACCGACGGCGGGGGCTGGACCCTGCCGCCCCAGCTCTACCAGGTCCTCCGGGACATCGTGGCGGGAGCGACTCCCGTGGCGAGCGGCGGCCTGGGCCTCAAGCGCCAGATGTTCTCGGTGGGGTTGGGCGGCTTCGATACCCACTCCGGGCAGGACACGGCCCAGCGCTCGTTGTTCAAACAGCTCGACTTCGCGCTCGACGCCTTCTACCGGGCGCTCGTGCTCGTCCAGACGGCCATTGGAGCCAACGCGCCACAGGCCACGCTCTTCACGATGAGCGACTTCAGCCGCACCCTCCGGGAGAACTCCGACAAGGGGACGGACCATGGCTGGGGAAGCCATGCCCTCGTCCTCGGGGATCGCGTCCTCGGGCGCCGGTTGTATGGCACGTTCCCCAACCTGGACCTGTCCAGCAACGCGGCGAACAACCCGGACACCGTCGACTCCAAGGGGCGTTGGATTCCCACGTTGTCCGTGGACCAGTACGCCCACTCCATCGTGTCGTGGTTGGGTTTGTCGACCACGGCGGAGCGCGACTACGTGTTCCCCAACATGAAGGACTACCTCGCCGCGGCGACCGCCAACGGCTTCCCGACCGCCGCGCGGCAGTCCAAGATCGCGTTCATGATGGCGGACGCGTAAGGCCCGGGTGGCGCCAGGGGCAATATCCACTCGCAGTCAAATGATTTGACTGTGAGTGCCGCCCCGTGAAAAGCTCCATTCTGGAGGGGGACGGCGGTGGGGGAGGAACCGCAAGACACGGGAGAGGCGATGCCACCGGCTGCACGTGTCGGAGACCTACAGAGCTGTCCGCTGGTCAATCCAGGACCAGTTCCCCACATTGGAGGTCCCGTCAGCACGGGTGAGGATACGGTCATCATCGAGGGGCAACCCGCGGCCCGAGTTGGTGACCCCGCCCTCTGTACAGGTGTGGGGAGTGAAACGGCCCTGGGTTCAGGCTCGCCAACCGTCATTATCGGCAGGCAGAAGGCTGCTCGACTGGGCGATACGTCGTGCCATGGCGGCAAGATCGTCACAGGCGCCGCGACAGTCTTCATTGGCGATGCGGGCTACAGCGCCATGAGCACTGCCCGTGAGAGTGGCGCACCCTTCGTGAGCATCAGCACGGAGGAGTGAGCCACGCGGCCACGACTTCCTTCAAGAAGGCCTTGAGACGGATTGCGGCACATCCGTGTCGAATACCCATGTTGGGGGGGGGTGGGTGGCTGACTCCGGCCAGCCGCCAAGGCGGCAGTCGCGCGTCACCGACAGTCATCGCGCGGCGGTAGCCGACACGTAGCGCACGGAGCCGACGCGAAGGGGGAGTGCCCAGGTGGGCGTGACGTCGCCGGGCGCCGCGGCATCCTCTCGCTTCGTTTCTTCCCATGAACGAACCGTTGTCTACCTGCCCTGGCGGAAGGTGTCTCCCCCATGAATTGGACGAAGAACAGTCCTTCACTCACGGCGTCCTCGCTGCCCTCCTGGATGCAGGTATCGGCGATTGATCTCGAGGCACTGCGGCAGGAGGGCCGCCAAGGAAGACTCTTCGCTGTTCTAGACGCCTGCCACACGCCACAGGTACTCGCGCGCGTGGCCGAGCTGGGTGAGCACCGAGGACGAATCCTGTACCGAGGCGCGGCGGCTCGAAACCTCGCGGAGCAGGCTCCCTATCTGGTCCACGTCGATGAAGAGTTGCTCGCGTGGATCCACTCGACGCTCTGGACCCAGCCCTGGGGCATATTCATCCAAGGCGCCCTCTCCTTCGAGGACCTCTTCGTCCACCTCCGAAAGTTCCTGACAGTCGATTCGCCGCATGGCGAGCGCTGGTTCTTCCGCTACTACGACCCGCGAGTGCTCCCGGCATTCCTCGCCGCGTGCTCCGACGAAGAGGCCAATGACTTCTTGGGCCCGGTACAAGCATTCTCCATCCTGGGGGCCGGGATGGAGGGCCTCCGGCTGGAAAGGGTGTCCCACTTCCGCGGGTCCGCCGCGGCGCGAACCCGAGCCGTAGGAACCCGGTTCCGGCTACGAGAACCGCACCTCACCGCGCTGCAGCCTCTCGCCCACCCGCATAGCTCGGACCGGCTCCTCCAGGGCTTGCGTGAGCGGGGACATGCCTTCAAGCGGGAACCGGCCACCGGGGATCTCGTCGGAAGTGACGCGCTCGGATACTCAACACGACTCACCCTGGGCGCTGACCACATGCCCCAGCGGCTCCTGACACCGGCGGGCGCTCTCTTCCAATTCGAGAATGACGCCAGGGGACAAGTGAAGACGCTGATCCTCCCTGGGGGGGCGAGGCTCTCGCTCAAGCGCGACACGAAAAACCGGCTGACCGAGGCAGGACAGGAAGGAGAAATCCCCTACCGATTCGGCTACGACGAGCAGGACCGCCTGCTCCACATCACCTATCCGGATGGGACGTACGAGTCCCTGGACTACACGGAGGACGGCAAGGTAGCGGCCAGGCGCGACCGAGCGGGTGCGCTCCGGCGCTATAGCTACAACTCCCGAGGCCATCTTGAAGCCTGTGCGAATCCACTCGGACGGCGCACGGCCCTCGAGGTCGACGAGGAGGGGCGGCTTGCGTCCATCACCCATCCGGACGGCTCCCGGGAAAGCTTCGTTTACGATCCGTCTTCCCGGAAGGCGACCCAGACAACACGGGATGGGCGCACGGTCACGAGGCAGCTCAATGCCAACGGTCACCTGGAGGAGATCCGCTGGGCGGATGGCTCCTCCGTCCGCCTGGAAATCACCCCTTCCGGGCGGTTGGACGCAGCCTCGAACGCACAGGCACATACGGCGTATACCTATGACGCAGAGGACCGGTTGCGCTCCGAGCATACCGGAGAGGCTGGCTTCACCTACGAGTACGACAAGGCGGGCCGACTCATTGCCTTGACGTCTTCGCGAGGAACCACGGTCCGCTATGAATACGACCCGGACGGCAAGCCCCTGTGCGTGCGTGCCTGGGGGAAGACGATCTCGCTCGAGTATGAGGCCTCTGGTGCCATTCAGCGTTTACGCTACGGCGCCGCCGTCATCGAGGAGCAGGAACATGCACGGTTTGGCCGGCGCTCCCACTCCCGTGTCACGGACGGCAACAACCACTGCTTGAGCGAGCAGCGCTATATCTACGACGCGTGCGAGCGCCTGATCGCCCTCTATGACCGCCAATCGCCTGAAGCATGGCTCGAGCGCTCATTCACATACGACCAGGGCAGCCGGCTGGTGTCAGAGCGGGTTCAACAGGGAAACCAGTCCCAACAATCCATCCACCATGCCTATGATGCCAATGGCAACCTGATACTCGATGGAAGCGTCCGCCGACAGTTTGGTCCGATGGACGAACCGCGAAGCCATGGTGACTTCCGGATCGAGTACGACGCACTCGGACAGGTCACCCGGTTGCCAGGCCCCCACGGTGAGCTGGAGTGCCGCCACAACGCGGATGGAACACTCGGGGAACTTCAGGCAAGCGGCGTCCGCTGGAACTATACCTATGATGCGCTGGGCCGTCGCATCACGGCCACGGACGGCCAGCGGACATGGCGCTATGGCTGGTCTGGTCTGCAATTGATATGGGAGGAGCAGTGTGAGGCCCCGGATGCGCCACCGGCTCGCCGTGAGTACGTCTACCTGCCCCAAGGGGTTTCACCCATCGCCTTCCACGAGGCTGGCCGGACGTACTGGATGCAGCAGGATGCCCGCCAGGCGGTCATCGCCGTGTTCGATGACGAGGGACGTCTCGCTTGGAGGGCGCGCTACGATTCCTTTGGAAAGGCGCACATCGACGTAGGGCGCGTGCGGCAGCCCTGGCGCCTGGCGGGCCAGTACGAGGACGAGGACACGGGGCTCCACTACAATCTGGGGAGATACTACAGCCCATTGCTCAAGAGCTATCTGTCCCGCGATCCCGCGTGGTTCAAGGAGGGAGCAACCGGGTACAGTTACTGCGCCAACGACCCATGGAACCATATCGACCCCCACGCCCAGTGGGCTTGGATCGCCGCAGGAGCCATCATTGGGGCTGTCGTTGGGGGGGTGGTGGCGGCCCTCGAGGGCAAAAGCCCCATGCAGATCGCCGCCGCGGCCCTCGAGGGCGCCGTGACGGGGGCTGCCTTCGCGGTCAACCCCTTCCTGGGTGCCGCGGTCTTCGCGGCGGCCGACATCCTCCACCAGGGGCTGGAGAACGGTTGGTCGAATATTTGTATATCCTGTGCGCTACTCAAGGCGGCCATCGTGCTGGCGGGCGGTTGGGTATTAGGCCATGCGATGGGCTTCGTCGCGAGGCGCATCGTCCGGGCCGTCAACGGCGCCAAGTTGGCGGCGGCCGTGGGGAAGTGGATACCTCGGTGGGCATTGCGTCCCTGGAAACTCCCGCCCAGCGTCCGGGGCTTCTTCATCGAGGGCCACCTTCAAGGCAACCTGCCCTATGGGTTCAAGGTTTTTGACAAGTTCAACAGAGCAGCAGGAGTTGCCACCAGCATCAAATCATGTAACCTGTTCGCCAAGACCTACCAAAAGCCCGGCAACCTGGATAGACTACTCAAGGGATATATCAATAAAATGAGGAACTTCGCAGGCGACAGCAAAGGTGGAGTGACCATCCTCCCAGGAGACGTCACGACCCGGGTCCTCCAGGTCGCCGTACCAAAAGGTGCCGCCACCCCGGCGCAGCAGCAAGTGCTCAACAACGCGATTCAGCACGCCCAGAGTCAGAGTCGACCAGGGCTCAGAATCATCATGGAGATCATCGAGATTCCCTGACCATGCCAGCCAGAGCCACTATCTACATCTGTGACGGGATGTTCTACGTCCCCACCATCGGCGCCGCGGAAGTGGGATGGGTCGACATCGAGCCCATTCTCAAGGCCGAGGCCGAGGGCCTCGCCGAGGCCCTCCGCTCGTCATTGGCACGAGGAAACCCCGAAGCTCCGTCGCCTGGACGGGATCCAGACAAGGCACTCATCGTCAAGGCGACGGGCTCCAAGAAGTGGAGGGACTTCGAGAAGCGGGCGCTCAGCGTCACCATTCTATGTCACCCCGACCACTACGAGATCATTCCGATGATCAAGAACAAGCTGAAACGGTGGTCTTTCAATCATGAGCAGACGGCTCGCATTCCCATTGATGCTGGCCTGGAGGGGGTTGCGCAGTGGGCCGCCAGCTATTTGAAGAGCCATAATGAGCCCTGACCATCTGCGTGGTCGTCGAGCACTCGTGAGACGGGAGGCGCTCCGCCCCAGGGTATGGCCAGCCCAGCGCGTGCTCGCCCGCGGGCACCATCATCCAAGCAAACCCGCCGCGAGGCCGCAATCCGTGTCCTGACGGATTCGCGGCCCCGTGCTGGGTTGCTACCCGTACGCTTCTCCTTCCACCCAGAGGTGTACGGTGTCCTCACTGAACGCCGACCAGCAACGACGGGTCGACCATCAACTGCGACTGCTCGCCACCGTGCGCGCCCAGCATCCGGGCGGAGCACCCCCGTACTTCGCCCACATGCGGCTGGAGACCGGCCCGCGCGAGGTGGATGTGCTGCTCGCCTCCAGCACCCACGTCGGCCCGTCCCTCTCCCTCATCGACTGGCGGACAGCCCCCCCTCGCGGAGGTCTTCTTCGCCTACGAGGAGGGCGAGGAGTACGACGTCGAGGTGGGCGAGCGGGTGGTGTCGGGCAGGCTGCTCGAGAAGAACCTGCTCGGCTTCGAGGCGGGGGCGCTCGTGTGGATCGACACGGGCGAGGAGACCACGCCTGGAGTGCACCGGGGCGGACTGGCGCCAGAACGAGGACGTGCCCCGGCCCCACCTGCCCCCCCGCCCCGCCGAGGTCCGCCAACCCTTCCGCTCGCCCCTGGAGGTGCGGCTCGACCCCGCCCAGCAGCGCGTCGTGGACCTGCCCCGGGACCGGAGCGTGCTCCTGCTCGGGGAGGCGGGTTTCGGAAAGACGACGGTGGCGCTGCACCGGCTGGTCGAGCTCCAGCGGGAGGCGGGCCCTGGGTTCCGAGGCGCGGTGCGCGTCCCCACGGAGGGGTTGAGCCGGCTCACCCGGCTGATGCTCGAGCGCCGGGGCGTCGAGGGAATCGACGTGTGGACGTACGCACAGTGGGCCGCGTCCGTGGCCCGGCGCGTCTTCAAGGATCTGCCCCGGCGCGAGAGCGTGGATGCGACGTCCGGAGGGATTCGCCTCAAGCGCCATCCCGCGCTGCGCGGCATCCTGGAGGAGTTCATCCAGCGGCATCCCAGCCCCGTACGGGACGAGGATCGGCCCACCAGTTCCTGCGCCCGCGCCTCGCGCGTGGACCTGGAGCACTTGTTTGGAGACCGCTCCTGGATGGAACGAGTCCTCTCCGCCATGGCGGGCGCCCTCCCCCTCACGGTGGCCGCCGAGGTGACGGAGCACACGCGCATTCAATTCCTGGATCCCACGGAGATCGAATACGCCCACGTGGATCGCGAGAACCTCGTCACCGTCGATGGCCAACGCATCGACGCAGGCACGCCGATGGAGGACGCGGACAGCGTCGACACCGAGGACTACGCGGTTCTCTTCGAGTTGGAGCGGCTCAGGACCCGGGCCGATGGAGCGAAGCCTGGCGCCCTCGCGGCGTATGACTGCATGGTGGTCGACGAAGCCCAGGAATTCGCGCATCTGGAGCTCGCGCTCCTGCGCCGCGGGCTGCGGCCCGGAGGCACCTTCATCGTCTCCGGAGACGCGGCACAGCAGGTGGACCCCACCTCGTTCTTCGGCGGATGGGACGCGGTGTTGGAGGAACTCGCGGTGCCCACGGCCGAGCGCGCCGTGCTGGAGGTGAGCTACCGCTGCCCGGACGATGTCACGGCACTCGCCCGTTGCCTCATCGACCCGGAGCGCGTGGCCCTTCGCGCGCCTCCCTCCATCACCCACTGCCGGCGGGACAACCTGTTCCATCTGGCGGTCTGGCTCACGCGGGAGTCGCGCGCCCTGCTGACGGAGGATCCCTCGGCGAGTCTGGCGATCATCTGCCGCTCTCCCGAGGCGGCGAGGACCTTCGCGCATGCCCTCCAGCACGGGCCTCCCGCGAGGCTCGCGCTCGCGGGGCAGTTCGAGTTCCGGCCCGGGGTCACCGTGACGTGCGTCCAGGAGCTCAAGGGCCTCGAGTTCGACTGCGTGCTCATCCCAGACACCACGGCGAGCACCTACCCGGACACGCCCGAGTCCCGCCGTGCGCTGTACGTCGCCGTCACCCGCGCGACCCATCGGCTGGGGCTCGGGAGTGCCGGAGCCTGGAGCCCGTTGCTCACGAGCGCTCCCCGGTAGCGTGTTGGAACACCGGGCCGCCATGAAGTGTGCGGCGTCGAGCAGGAACGGGGCGACACCGCCACCCGACTCAACGCGCGGTGATAGCCTCGAGTACATGCTCCCGCTCATTGAGGAAGCTCGCCAGAAGCAGGCTGACAGCTCAACTGGGGCGTCGGTCCGGGAGTCCTCCGATGCGCCTGAGCCGCCCGACTGTAAGGGCCAGCAGCATCACGTCATCTCCAAGCCCATCGCCAAGGAGTTGGAACTCCACCCTACACTCACGGGCGTTTATGAACACCGAGACTCACGCTTCGTCACCAAGGCCGTCGACGAAGCAGCGCATTGCGGCTACCAGGATTCATCGGAAAATCGATGCAGAGGTCATCCACTGGCTGCGCACGCACAAATCCGCGACCGCAAAGGAGTTCGAAACCTTCCTGCGCTCCGTCTACAAACGTCCCGACATGAGAGCGAGGTTTCCCCGTGGGATCTGAAGGCCACTCCGCACCTCGCTTCTTCGTCCTCGGTCATGCCATCGGCTCCAACCACGACACCTCTTTCGAAAGGATTGGAGGAACCATTGGCGAGGCACCACGGTGTCCCGACTGCTGCGCTTTTACCGGCATGCGAACGTGGTTGCCCCCACTGCGCGGTGAATTGAAGTTGAACGGCAAGGAGTTCGGGGACCTCGTGGGAGGGCCTGGTGGCGGATACCTCGTCACCGGCCGCTTCATGGAAACCTTCCGCTCGGAAGGGCTGACCGGACTGTCTGGCTTCCAGCCCGTAGAACTCGTCCGCGTGCGCGGTCGGAGGCGCACCACGGAATCAGCCTCCTCTCCCCGCTACTTCTACACCACGCCCGTCTTCGGCGGCGCGGCGGTGGATGAGGCCAGGAGCCGCATTCGGCGCGCCTCCCCATCACCTGTGATTCCTGCCGGGAGACGAATGTGGACACCATCCACGGCTTCACCCTGGAGAAGGAGACCTGGCGCGGCGAGGATGTGTTCTACGCCCGCGGCCTGCCCGGCAGTGCCGTGGTTTCCGAGCGCTTCGTCCACTTCGTGGAGCGGCACCAGTTGACGAACATGCTGCTGACCCCCACTGAGGAGTACACCTGGGATCCCCTGAAGCTGGGACCGCCACCGCCCACGCGGTAAGTGAACCCCTCTGGACGCGGTCTTCACCTCGCGGCCCGGATTGCCTTGTCCGTGGCCTCGAGGTCGAACGCCTCCGGGTCATAGGAACCCCCCACCCACTCGAGCAGCTCTTCGCGCCCTTCGTGCCCGGGGTTGCGGAGAGCCTCGAGCAGGTTGTCGTAGCCGGGCACGCCACCACAGTCTTCCGGCGGAGCCGCACGGGCGCCCGCGGTGCACGCCGGATATCGCATTCGGGCCTGGGCTGGCTGCACCTTCTTGACGCGGATGCGGTGCACCCAGTTGTCCCCCATATCATAGACGTACGAGAAGGAAGCACGCGCCGCCGGAGCGAGGTCCGAGAGAAGGTACTTGCGCTCGTCGAGGATGGGCCGAAAGAAGCCCAATTCATCGCCAGGTAATCGGGGCCCGTAGATCTTCGAGCGCGTCTCGAACTGATGCAGGTGGCTGTTCGTCCATCCGAAGGCTTCTTGAAGGATGGCGTGCAGCTTCAAGAGTGAAGTGCCTGCCTGGACATGAAGCTCCCGCCAGATGGGGGGCTGTATCCCCTCCAATTGAGCGTGCAGGACGTAGATGGAACCCGGCGGCGTGCTTTTCCTGGATGAAGGCATGATGGCGGCGCAACCTAACTCAGGCGGTCATGCCGTCCACACCACTTCCGAGGTCATCCCGCGCATCGGCTCACTTCGCAACAAAAGCTCCGCGCTGAAGCGCGTTCCCCGACACACGCTCCCCCCTGAGGGTCCCGTTCCCGGACTGGACCCGGGACCCCTGCGTGCCACGAACGAGGAGGATTGGCTGGAAGAGCAGGTGCACCAGGAGCGGGGGGCGGCGACACCGAAGGCCGCGACCGGTTCCGGGCCCGCTCAGGACTTCAGCTTGTACCCCGTCTTGAAGATCCACCCCACGCCGCCGAGGCACAGGGAGAGGAACACCAGGGTCATGCCGAGGCTGACCTCGACGTTGACGTCGGAGGAGCCGTAGAAGCTCCAGCGGAAGCCGCTGATCAGATACACCACCGGGTTGAACAGGGTGATCTTCTGCCAGAGGGGCGGCAGCATGTGGATGGAATAGAAGGCGCCACCGAGGAAGGTCAGCGGGGTGACGACGAGCAGCGGGATGATCTGCAGCTTCTCGAAACCGTCCGCCCAGACGCCAATGATGAAGCCAAACATGCTGAAGGTGACCGCGGTGAGCACCAGGAAGCCCACCATCCAGAACGGATGCGCGATCTCATAGGGCACGAAGATCCGGGCCGTCGCCAGGATCAGCACGCCCAGCATGATCGATTTGGTGGCCGCCGCCCCCACGTAGCCGATCACCACCTCGACGAAGGACACCGGCGCGGACAGCAGCTCGAAGATCGTGCCCGACCACTTCGGCATGTAGATGCCGAACGAGGCATTGGAAATGCTCTCGCTCAACAACGACAGCATGAGCAGGCCCGGAATGATGAAGGCCCCGTAGCTGACCCCGTCGATCTGACCCATGCGCGAGCCGATCGCCGAGCCGAACACCACGAAGTACAGCGAGGTGGACAGCACCGGCGAGGCGATGCTCTGCATCAGCGTGCGGAAGGTGCGGGCCATCTCGAACTGGTAGATGGCGCGGATCGCATACACGTTCATGACCGGGCCCTCACGAGGCTGACGAAGATGTCCTCCAGCGAGCTCTCGCTGGAATGCAGATCCTTGAAGTCGATGCCGTGCTCGCCCAGCCGCCGCAACAGCGTCGCGATGCCGGTCTCCTCCTCCTTCTGGGTGTCGAAGGTATAGACCAGCGTGCTCCCATCCGCAGACAGCTCGAGCGCCAGCCCGGCCAGCGCCTCGGGGATGCGCTCCAGCGGGCTCCTCAGCCGCAGGGTCAGCTGCTTCGTGCCGAGCTTGCGCATCAGCACCGCCTTGTCCTCCACCAGGATGAGCTCGCCCTTGTGGATCACCCCGATGCGGTCGGCCATCTTCTCCGCTTCCTCGATGTAGTGCGTGGTCAGGATGATCGTCACCCCGCGCTCACGCAGGCCCCGCACCATCTCCCACATGTCGTGGCGCAGCTCGACATCGACGCCCGCGGTGGGTTCGTCGAGGAAGAGGATCCGCGGCTCGTGCGACAGCGCCTTGGCGATCAGCACCCGGCGCTTCATGCCGCCGGACAGCGTCATGATGCGCGAGTCCTTCTTGTCCCACAGCGACAGGTCGCGCAGCACCTTCTCGACATAGGCCGGGTTGGGAGGCTTGCCGAACAGGCCGCGGCTGAAGTTCACCGTGGCCCAGACGCTCTCGAACGCGTCGGTGGACAGCTCCTGCGGCACCAGCCCGATCTTCGCCCGGGCCGCGCGGAAGTCCGACACGATGTCATGCCCGTCGGCCAGCACCGTACCTCCGCTCGGGTTGACGATCCCGCAGATGACGCTGATCAACGTGGTCTTGCCCGCCCCGTTGGGCCCGAGCAGGGCGAAGATCTCCCCACTCTGGATGTCCAGATTGATGGACTTGAGCGCCTGGAAGCCCGAGGCGTACGTCTTGCTGAGGTTCTTGACGGAAATCACCGGCTGCACGAGACACCCCTCCTGCCCACGAACCTCCCACCCTAGAGCACCCGCCTGGTGGAGGCCAGAGACCGTCCTCCCTCGAACTACGAAGGGCTTCGTTGACATCTACGAAGATGTTCGTATAAACAGGGCATGGGAGGACGAGCGATGAGTGAACCCAAGCTGCCCCGCCCGACGGACGCGGAGCTGGCCATTCTGCAGGTGATGTGGGAGCGCGGCCCGAGCACGGTGCGCGAGGTGCACGAGGCGTTGAACAAGGGCGACGCCAGCACGGGCTACACGACGGTGCTCAAGCTGATGCAGATCATGACGGAGAAGGGGCTCGTCGAGCGGGACGAGTCCCAGCGCGCGCACGTGTACCGCACGCGGGCCTCGCAACAGAAGACGCAGCGCCAGCTGGTGACGGACCTGCTCAATCGCGCGTTTGGCGGCTCGCCCGCGCGGCTGGCCATGCAAGCCCTGTCGACGAAGAAGGCCTCGGCCGAGGAGCTCGCCGAGCTGCGGCAATTGCTGGACACCCTGGAGGAGGAGGAGAAGCCATGAGCACGCTCGTATGGCAGTCCCTGGGCTGGGCGTTGTTGCACCTGTTGTGGCAGGGAACCCTGGTGGCCGTGGCCCTGGCCGTGGCGCTCCAGGTGGTGGATCGCCGCGCGGCCTCGCTGCGCTACCTGCTGGCCTGTGGCGCGCTGGCCCTCATGCTCGTACTGCCCGTACTCACCGGCTGGCATCACGTCCTCACCCATCCGCGCACCGGCTCCGCACCGGAAGCCGCCGCCCTGGCGAGTCCCTCCGAGCCACGTCCCCTTCCCTCGCCCGCTCCCGCCGCGTCGGGTCCCGAGGCGGCAGGTGACACCGGATTCGCGTTCATGGTGGAGCGCGCCCGGTCGGGGGTGAGCGGGAACCTGCACGCGCTGGTGCTGGCCTGGGGGTTGGGAGTGGTGCTGTCCTCGCTCCGGCTGCTGTCCGGGTGGCTGAGGCTGCGCCAGCTGGTGCGCGAGGCCGAGCCCGCCCCCGTCGAGTGGCAGGAGTCCCTGGAGCGGCTGGCGCGACACCTGGGCATGACGCGGCCGATGCGGCTGCTGTGCTCGGCGGAGATCGACGTGCCCGCGACCCTGGGATGGTTGCGGCCGGTGGTGCTGCTGCCCGTGACGGTGCTCACGGGGCTGTCGGCACGCCAGCTCGAGATGGTGCTGGCACACGAGCTGGCCCACATCCGCCGCCATGACTTCGCGGTGAACCTGGTGCAGACGTTGGTGGAGACGCTCCTCTTCTACCACCCGGCGGTGTGGTGGATGTCGCGCGTCATCCGCGCCGAGCGCGAGAACTGCTGCGATGACATCGCCGTGGGCACCAGCGGCAACGCGGTCTCGTATGCCCGGGCCCTCACGGCGCTGGAGTCCCTGCGCGAGCTGCCCGTGTCGGGTCCGGCGATGTCCGCCCTGGGCGGCTCGCTCACGGCGCGCGTGCGTCGTCTGGTGGGCAGGCCCGCCACGCGGTGCGCGTCGCGGTGGGAGGCGGGCGCCCTGCTGCTCACCCTGATGAGCGGACTGGCCGTGGCGGCCCCCCTGGTGGCCCTCGCCCTGCCCGCCGCTCCCCCCCTCCAGACCCGAGCGAGTCCCCCGCTGAAGGTCGCGCTCGCCGTCGCCCCGGCGCCCGCCCCCGCTCCGGCGCAGCCGCTCGCCCCGGGCTCCGTGCCCATTCCCGTTCCCCAGCCGAGCGCACCCGCCGAGAGCGCCGGGAAGCCCGCCCCGAAGGCCCAGGCGAAGGAGCCCCTGCGTCTGGGATTGAAGGAGCCGCTCACGGTGGACCAGCTCGTCGAGCTCAAGACGGCCGGGGTCTCCATGGAGCAGAAGCGGCAATGGGAAGCGCTCGGCTACGCGCCCACCGTGGAGGAGCTGGTGCAGCTCGGCCACGCCAACGCGACGCCCGAGTACATGAAGGAGATGACGGACGCGCTCGGGAACAAGCCCACACTCGGGGAGCTGGCCCAGATGCGGTTCCTGGGCGTGAGCGCGCGAAAGGTGAAGGCGCTCGCGGCGGCCGGCCATCGAGCGCTGTCCGTGGACCAGGTGAAGCAGGCGGCGGCGCTCGGCATGGACGAGGACTTCCTCCAGGAAATGCGCGAGGCGGGCCAGGGCTCACTCACCTTCGATCAGCTCATCCAGTTCCGGGCCCTCGGCGTGAAGGGGAAGTACATGCAAGCGCTCAAGGAGCTGGGTTACGACAAGCTCTCCGCGGACGAGCTGGTGCAATTCAAGGCACTCGACGTCTCCCCCGGGTACCTCCGCGGACTGCGGGAGGCGGGATTGGACAAGCTCGACCCGGAGGCCGTGGTGAAGCTGCGCGCCCTCGGCGTGGACGCGAGCGACCTGCGCAAGCTGCGTGACGAGGGATTGGACAAGCTCTCCGTGGACGAGTTGATCCGCCTGCGCTCCTCGGGCGTGGACGCCGACTTCATCCGCGAGCTGCGCAAGGAGCCGTGACAGGTCAGGAGGCCTCGGCGGCTCCGGGGACCCGCGTTTCCAGGGTGGAAGCCGGCGCCTCCCCGCGCAGCAGCCCCATCGCCACGACGCCGTGCAGGCACAGCGCGAGCGACAGCGGCCAGGAGTCCAGCCAGGCCGGTGGCGCCTCCAGCCGGGAGAGCAGGACGCTGGGCCGAAGCCCACGAATCATATCCTGGCGGGTCCGTACCGGAACCGGGTATTCGTGCCGGAGAACGGAAGCCAGCGCCCGCCCTCCTGGAGACCCATGAAGCAGCCAAGCCCCGCGATGAAGATCTGGACCCTCGCACTGAGCGTGTGCGACCTGGTGCTGGGCGCCGGGTGCTCCCACACACAACAGCCAGACCACCGCATCTACGTCGTCTCCGAGGATGCGCGTGGAGTCGGTATCGCTCCTGGCACCGGGGGTGCTGGTGACCGCGACTGCCAAGGCGGAGCACGAGCAGTGTTTCAGGAATTGTTGGCAGAAGAGCCGCCCGGCATACCCCCACAAACACGATGAATGGCATTACAAGCGCTGCACGGCGGACTGCGGAAAGGCATACAACGACTGCATGGATGAACAAGAAGAGGAGGCGAAGAAAGGAACAAAGACGCTGGAATTCTCGCACCTCGACCAAGCACTCGAATGGATCAAGAAAAACAAAACCGAGGTGGCGATTGGAACCGTCGTCATCATCGGTGGTGTTGGCTTTTTCATCTCAACGGGCGGTTCTGGCGCGTTGATCCTGGCGCCGCTCGCCCTCTAGCCGCATGCGGTCATGAACTACAATTCAAACTTCGACATGGACCGCATCCTGGAAACCCTGGGAACGGTGAACGAAAAATATCCAGAGGGCTCGCCGCAAGACGAAGCGCTCCGGATCGCCGCGGTCGCGCTGCTTTATGTGCGTGACATCCAAAAACTGGACGAGTACCGAGAATACTTTCGCAAGTTCTACATCCCCGCCATCGAGTCAGTCATCGTCTCCCAAACGTTCGAGACGAGAGACGCGGCGGATGCGTGGCTCGCCAATGGAACGGCCAGCGAAGGAGAACTCGTCCAAATTGCTGGCCAGGGTTTCCGCGTCATCACCGAACGCAAGGGCAAGGGGCTGATGTTCCTCCGCACGCCCCTGCCGGAAGAAATGGAGTGACATGACCTGCGCGAGCCCTCCGTCCAGGCGAGCGAGCGCAAGTGGTGGGGGCGGGACTGCTCGCGCTGGCGGCGGGCTCGCGAATCGAGGAGCGGCACTTGAGCCTGCCCTCCGAGCCCCCCGCCGCGGGGTGAGCCGCTCAGCGCGAGGGAGCGCGCCGCCGGTACTCCGTCTCGACGGCCTTGGTCTCCGGGCCCTGGCCCTCGGGCGGAATGTTGTAGTGGGTGATGAGCAGCCGATCCGGCTCGGGCTGATGGATCTCCGTCCGCCAGCCCCAGGGCGGACCGGAGGGCGCCGCGTAGCTGCCCTGGACGGCGTAGCCCTGGCCGCCCCGGCTTCCCGTGGAGAACATGATGCTGGTGCCGCTGTGGAAGCTGTCGACCCAGGCCATTTCGTAGCGCTCGGGATCGAGGTGATAGCCATAGATGGCCATCCCGGCGAGCGGCTTGCCCTTGAAGGCGCCCTCGTACTCATGCACCACGAAGCGCCCGCCGAGCACGGGACGGATCGTCCCGCGCCAGACGGACTCGTCTTCGAGCGTGTCGGGCTCGAACCACGTCCGCGTCACGCCCTCCCACTCGCCCACGAGCTTCGACAACTGGTGATGGAGACCACCCTCCGCCTGGGACTGCTCCAACGACTGTTTGGTCATGGGCGGCGAGCTTACAACTGGCAGGTGCCTTCCACGCACCGCTCGCCGGAGGGGCAATCACAATTCACGGAGCACTCCGCCCCGCTGCCCGGGGAGTCCGAGGGCTGGCAGTAGCCCACCTTGCACACGGAGCCCGTGGCGCACGCGGTGGTGGAGGTGCAGGGCACGCGGCAGGAGCCGTCCACGCAGTCCGAACCCGAGGCGCACTGCGAGGCGCTGGTGCACGAGGGCTCCGCGCGCGGACGGCACAGCCCGGCCGAGCACTGCTGCGCGGCACCGCAGTCGGAGTCCACCGAGCAGCCCCGCACGCACGCGTTGTTGATGCAGTAGTTGCCCGAGGGGCAGTCCGCGTTGCGCACGCACACGGCCGAGCCCGCGTCGATCGGCGTGCCCGTGCCGCCGTCCGTGGGCGGACGCGGGCAGCCCGAGCCGCCATCCACCGGGGGCAGCCCGCCATCCGTGGGCCGCGTGCCGCCATCCGTGGGCCGCGTGCCCGCGTCGGGACGCGACGTCACCTGGCAGTAGTACCCGTCGCAGTAGCCGCCGTTGGGGCAGTCCGCGTTGCGCGAACACGACTGGTTGCACACCCCGTTGACGCAGGTGTCCCCGCGCGTGCAGTCCCCCGCCGAGCGGCAGGTCTCCGCCTGCGCGCCCAGGTCCTCGCACTGGCCCCGCATACAGTACTGGTTGGAGCGACAATCCGAGTTGTCGTCACACGCGGATTGCCCGGGACGATCGTAGCCATCGTAGTCGTCGTGGACGAAGACACATCCAGCGAAGAAGCCCACGATGAGCGCGAGCATCGGGGGCAACAGCGACACCTTCTGGGAAGGAACGATCGACATGGGGGACTCCATCGGGGGCCAGCTCCGGGCGAATGGGGCGGAAGGCCACCGCTCATCTCGCAATAGGAGCAGAGATTCTACCCGACAGCAGGGCGATTCCGGGTGCCCCGCCATCTTCTGAACGCACGCGCTCCCACGTGCCAGCTACCGCTTCCCGAACCCGAACCCGAATGTCCAGGCCGGAACGACCGTGGCGACCACCCCCGCCCCCCACCCGTACAGCAGCTCGTCGAGCGGAACGCCGAGAAACCGGCCCGGGAGCAGGAGGCTCGGCCTCCAGGTGCGCTCGAAGACCCCGGGCAGAAGCCCCGCGAAGATCAGACACAGCCCCAGGTAGATGACCGCCGACACCAGCCCCCCGAGCAGCCCTGGCCCCCACAGGTCCGGGCGCACCCACCACAGGGCCGCCGCGCACACCCCCATCGCCACCACCGAGGCGTAGAGGATGGGCACCCCCACCCCGCGCAATAGCCCCGCCAACCCCAACACGAGCCCCAGGGCCCCCACGGCCCGCGGCAGGGAGCGCACGGCGTCTCCTCGCGGCACCACGGCCCGGCGGAACGCCACGGCGTAGGCGGTGGAGGAGAAGGCCGCCAGCCCGGCGACGAACAACACGTCCTCGAGCCCGAAGCCGATCCGATCGGCCAGATCGAACAGGAACCGGGGCGTCCAGTACTCCGGATAGAAGAGCCACTCGGTGGTGGCGAACGGGAGCGCGAAGGGCACCGTCCGCTTCATCAGCCAGCGCAGATCCGGACGGACGAACCAGATGAGCGCTCCGGGCAGAAGGAACAGGAGCGCCAACACCAGGAACTCGTACGTCATGGCCACGCCAGCCCGAGCAGCGGCCACGCCACCATGGCCAGGGTCGCGGTGATCGCGGCGGCCACCCGGACCTGGATCCGCCACGAGCCCGGAGGCGCGGGACGCACGCCCACCACCGCGAGCGTCGCGGCCACGGGCACCCACAAGGCCGCCCCCACCTCCAGCCCCACCGACGCCAGCCCGCGCGGCGCCAGGGCCCAGGTAAGCCCATTGAGCGCCACGATGACCCAGGCGGCCCGCTCACCGCCCACGCGGACCGGCAGCGTGTGCTTGCCACTGTGCCGATCCGAGGGCTCGTCCGGGAGCGCGGTGGCGATGGAGCACGCGAGGTGGGTGGGCCACAGCATCACCATGAGCGCCCAGGGGAAGTCCGCGAGCGCTCCGCCCTGCGCGAGGTACCCATACAGCGGCAACACCCCGGCCACGCCCAGCATCTGCAACAGCTCGCCGCCGCCCCGGTAGGACAGCCGCAACGGCGGATAGCTGTAAGCCCACAGCAGCGCCACCGCCGCCACCGCCAGGACCCCGAGCAGCGGCGCGCGGTGCACCACCGCCAGCCCCACCGACACGCCGACGAGCGCCACCGCGCAGGCGATCGCCGCCCTCCCCAACGCCCTCGGGGAGAGCCGGCCCTCGACCAGCACCCGCGAGCCCCCCGAGAACACCGTCGCCGTGCGGTTGCGGCGATCCGTCTCCTGGTCCGCCCAGTCATTGGCGTAGACGATGAAGAGCTGATCCAACACCCCGAAGAGCTGTACCGCGACGAGCGTCCCCACCCGCAACGCGCCGCCCGTCGCGTGCACCGCGATGAACTGCCCGAGCAGCAGCGGAAGCGCGATGTATGACTGGGAGGGCAGCCGCGACGCCTGGAGCCAGGCCCCAAGGCGCGCGAGGCCCGGGCTCACGACGCGTCTTCCCGCGCGAGCCCCAACCGCTCGGCGACCTCGGCGCGCAGCTCGGTGAAGGGCAGATCCCAGCGGCGCTCGCCATCCAGGCGCCACGCCTTGACCGGGATGAGCTCTTCCCGGGCGAGCACCTGGTGCAGCCGTGCCTCGTCCCGGGGCTCGCGGCGGAAGGAGAAGGGATTGCGGAAGGTCCGGCCCTCGAGCGGCCCGTACTTGGTGTCGTGGTCCGAGATGAGGTCGCGCAGTTCCTGGAGCCGGGTCTCCAGGTAGTCGAGGAACGCCGGATCGAAAGGCCCGATGCCCGCGCGCTCCCCGGGCTCGCGCGCCACCCAACGCGCCCAGTCGTAGCCGAACAGGAAGTCATGGGCGTAGCGGAAGCGCAGCTCGGACTTGTTGCCGAAGCCCCGGCACAACGCCGCCACCCGCCCGGCGAACGCGCGCATCTCGTCCGCGCCCCCCGCCTTCCACAGGCAACAGGCCAGGTAGTCCAGGTCCCAGAAGATGTTGTCCGGAAAGTCCTCGACGAGCACACCCACCACGTCGGCCAGTCCCTCGGCGAAGGCCCGCCGCCGCGCCTCCTCTCCCTCCATCAACCGCGCCGCCAGTTCCACCGGTAGCGGCGCGCGCGCGCGGGAGGGATCCAACGAGGCACGCGCCCCCAACGCGGGCCCCAGGCGCTCCAACCGCGCGAACAGCCTCCGGGCATCAGCGATCACCGCGCACCTCCCCACCGCCCCATGAGCACCAGCGCGGACAACACCAGCGTGCCCCACCAGATGGCGCGGTGGAGTTCCAACTTGTAGGCCCCTTGCGCCGCGAACGCATTCGTCACCGCTTCCGGGCTCTTGCGCCACGCACGCACGCCGAAGAACAGCACCGGGAGCGCCGCCAGGAACCCCAACGTCCCCCTCGAGATCCAGAACACGGCCCCCATGGACAGCAGGCCATCCGAGGCCCGCCGGACCGCCGAGTTCCCCAGCCACGTGGTGAAGGTGCGCTTGCCTCCGGCACGGTCACTCTCCTCGTCGGACAACCCACTGGCGAGCGCGCTCGCCAGGCAGAGCGCCAGCAGTCCCGGAGCCCAGGTGCGCAGTGTCCCTGGCGCCCACTGTCCACATTGCGCATAGGCATGCAGCACGGGAAGCACCCCGCCCACGCCCACCATTTCCAGCAACTCCCCGCCCCCCCGGTAGTTGAGCCGCAGTGGCGGCAGCGTGTAGGCGGCGAAGATGAACAGGCTCAGGGCCGCGAGCGGCAGGAGCAACGGCCGCGCGAGCACGGCTCCGGCGGCGCCCGCCAACACCAGGGCCCCCACCCCCGCGCCCAACCCCGCCAGCAGCAGGGCCCTCGCGGGGAGGATGCCGTCGGGGATCGTCTTCGGCGAACAGCCGCGCGGGAACATGCGGCGCTTGAGGGCATCCACCTCGCGGTCCGCCCAATCGTTGAGCAGCACGATGAAGGTGATGTCCAACGCCGTCCACAACACGCCCCAGGCGAGCGCGCCCGCCGACCACCGCCCCGCGCTCGCCGCCCCCACCGCCTGTCCGAACAACGCGGGGACGAACACCTTCGGCCAGCTCGCCGGCTTCAGCGCGTACCACCACCGCCGCGCGGACCCCATCGACTCGACACCCACCACGCAATGCCTCCCGGCGTACGACCTCCCTCACCCACTTATAGCGTCGAAACGGGCCGTGCTCGTGTGCCACTTCGTCCACGCTTGCTGTCCGCCGGTGGACACCCCGCGCAAGCGCTTCCCCGAGAGAACATCGTCCCTATTTTGACCGGACGGAGGTTGGACATGACGAAGGTCACGGATCAGGCATCGGGTGTCGTCGCGGGCACCCTGGACATCTCCACCGAGAGTGAGCAGGACGTCGCGCAACCCACCGACGCGGGCGCGGTGCTCGCCCGCCGCAAGCTCGCCGCAACCCGCGCGAAGAAGGCCGCCGCCCGGGCCCAGGCGCCCCTGGCGAGCCGCACGGCCACCTCCGGCAAGCTCCGCCAGAAACGTTGAGGCTCCACGGGTGCGGAGGACGGGAGACACGCTCTGTACTCCAGTCCACTGTCGCTCAACTTCCCCGTGCACGTGGCCGGAGCCTCCCTAGATTCCGCCGCCGATGTCACCCCGGAGCGGTGAGGCCGGGGCCACACCACAGAGGAGCGAACCATGACGAGGAAGGCACTGTTGGCCGTGACGCTGGGAACGCTGCTGGCCGGTAGCGTGGGCTGCCACCGCAACACGCGTGAGCGCGCCGAGGACACCGCCGAGGAGGCCGCCGACAAGGTCGAGGACACCGCCGAGAAGGCCGGCGACAAGGCCGAGGACGCCGCCGAGAAGGCCGGCGACAAGATCGAGGACGCGACCGACAAGTAGTCGGGCGGGAAGGCGAGCAGCCCGGAAAAGGCGGAGCGCGGGACCCGATGGTAGAACCGGGCCATGCACTCCGCCTTTTGCGTGCTCGCCCTGCTGCTCGCGGCCGGTGAGACCCCGGACCCGAAGCCCGCGTCCGTCGAGGTCCCCGCGCTCGAAGTGGACGTGAACTTCCTCTGTCCGTCCCTCGCCACCCAGAGCCTCCTGCTCACCCCGAAGGCCCAGGCCCAGGTGAAGGTGCCCGAGTCCTGCCCGGACGCCGGAGCCGACTGGCGCTTCACCCTCCACTGTCCCGAGGACACCTGCTCGGGCGTCATCCGGACCGCCCAGGGCGCCATCGCCCTCGTGCAAGGCCCCCGCAAGCAGCTCCAGGTGAAACCCCTGGCCAAGGAGCACGCCCCCACCCTGGACCTCCTGGCGCTGAAGATCACCGGCCAGTACGCCCTGACGATGCCCTCGGCCGAGGAGCACCAGCGACCCGTGCAACTGCTGCTCCAGCACCCCGCCGTCACCGGCGTGTACACGCTCTCTTCCTCGGAGCACATTCCCGTGGTGTTCGAGCTGGGCGGCAAGCGCCTCGTGCTCAACTCCGAGGTGCAGTGGACCGAGGACGAGCGCGTGCACCTGCGGCTGCGGAACACGAAAGGCGCGCTCCTGTTCGACGGGACGCTCGCCTTGAAGGAGCAGCGGGAGCTGGACTGCCAGCGGCTGGACGGCTTCTGCCAGGGCTCGCTGAAGCTCTGGGTGCGCGAGTACCAGGCCCTGCCCATCCAGCCGTAATGCGGCCCGAGGCGGGCCGGCTACTTCGGCCCCTTCTCCTCGGTGAACTCGGCATCCACCTCGGGGCCCGCGCCGCGCTCGATGCGGGGCTGGCGGGGGGCCTGTTGTGGAGGAAAGGGCGGCTCCACCGGGGGCGGCCCGAACGGACCGCCGGGAAAGGGACCCGTCGAGAACGTCGTCACGCGGATGGAGCCGGACGCCATGCGGCGCTCGACGCCCCGGCGCACCCAGCGGGCCACGACGCGGCGCGTGGGCGGCAGAAGCAGGAGCACGCCCAGCACGTCGGACACCACGCCCGGAATCACCAACAGCAGGCCCCCCGCGAGGACGAGCACGCCCCCCAGCAGCCCTTCCTCGGGCACCCGGCGCTGGGCCACGGACTCCTGCCAGCGGCGCAGCACCCGCAGCCCCTCCCTCCGGGCCAACGAGGCACCAATCACCCCCGAGAGCAGCACCAGGGCGAGCATGGGCACGACGCCCACCTCGCGGGCGATGAGCGACAACAGGTACAGCTCCACGAACGGCAGGAGCACGAGCGGTAGGAGGAACCTGGACACCCGCCCAACCTAATGCCCCTGGCCCCCGCACGCCCGTGAAGACGACCGCGCGGCGCTCACTCTCCGTTGAGCTGGCCCCCCATCCAGTTGACCACCAGGTACAGCACGAAGAAGAAGCCCAGCACGGTCAGCACCCACCGGGTGGTCGGCTGGAAGCCCTGGTTCTCCGTCGCCGAGGGCATGGGCATGGCCGAGGCCAGTCCGAGCATCTCACTCGCGTAGCGGGCCGTGCGCTGGTACTGGTCCGCCACTACCTGCGCGTCGTGAGCGGACAGCTCGCGCCCGAGCTGGGGATCGAACAGGCGCACCTCGGCCTCCTTCGCCAGCTCCGCGGCCTGGGACACCACCTCGCGCACCAGGGTGTCCCGGTCCGACAGCGGCACGCGCACCTCGGTGGCCACCCACTGGCCGCCCTCGCGCAGCGGGTGCACCTCCACCGAGCCCTGTTCCAGGTGCCAGGCATGCCCTCCGCCTGGCAGGGCCTTCGCCCCCCGGGCAACCAGGAGCGACTCGAGCCGGGCGCCATCGAAAGGAGTCCCGGGGACCATGGATTGAAGGAGCAGGTCGTATCTCACGCGGGTTGGAGTATACGCGCCTGAAGCCATGCCCAAGCCCCCCTTCGGTCCCCGTCCTGATCGCCGCCCCGGTCCCGCCCCCGCCGGGCGCAAACGCCCCTCGCACCGCCCCGAGCAGGTCGCCCCGGATCGCACCACGCCGGACATCGGGCCGGATGGGCTGCCCCAGGTGTCGCTCGTGCGCCGGGGCGTCGAGCGCTGGCAGGCGGGCCATCCGTGGATCTACCGCGCCGACCTCAACGGCGACCCCGCCCTGGAGGGCGGCGAGGTGGTGCGCGTGGTGGACGGGCGGGGCTGGTTCCTCGGCAAGGCCTTCTATTCCAAGCAGTCGAAGATCTCCCTGCGCTGGCTGTCCTACGAGGACGTGCCGGTGGACACGGACTTCTTCCGCCAGCGCCTGGCCCTCGCGGACGCGATGCGCCAGCGCGCCCTGCCCGGCGAGACCACGTACCGCGTGGTGCACGGCGAGGCGGACCTGTTGCCCGGGCTCGTGGTGGACCGCTACGGCGACTGCCTGAGCGTGCAGTTCCTCACCCCCGGCACCGAGCAGCGCAAGGCCCTGTTCGTGGAGCTGCTCACCGAGCTGTTCAAGCCCCGCGCCATCGTCAACCGCTCGGACGTGGGCGTGCGCGCGCTGGAGGGGCTGCCCCAGGAGAAGGGCGTGCTCACGGGCTCGCTGCCCGGGCCCGTGGCCTATGACGAGGGGCTGGTGCGCGTGCGCGCGGACCTGTTGGAGGGACAGAAGACGGGCTCGTTCCTGGACCAGCGGGAGAACCACGTCATGGCGTCACAGTACGCCTTCGGCGAGGCGCTGGATTGCTTCTCCTACGTGGGCGGCTTCGCGCTGCAACTGGCCACCCGGGCCAAGCATGTCACGGCGGTGGAGATCTCGGACGTGGCGGCGGCCCAGCTGCGCGCGAACGCGGCGGCCAACAAGCTCTCCAACGTGGACGTGGTGGTGGCCAACGCCTTCGACTACCTGCGCGACACGCTGGACGAGGGCAAGCGCTTCGACACCATCGTGTTGGACCCGCCCTCGTTCGCCAAGAACAAGGACGCCATCGCCGGAGCGCTGCGCGGCTACAAGGAGATCAACCTGCGCGCCATCCAGCTCTTGCGGCCGGGCGGCTACCTCATCTCCGCGAGCTGCACGTACCACATCGACGAGCAGGGCTTCGAGGACATGCTGGCCTCGGCGGCGGCGGACGCGAAGCGGCGGGTGCAGATCGTCGAGAAGCGGGGCGCGGGCAAGGATCACCCCGTGTTGTTGAACCTGCGCGAGACGCGCTACCTCAAGTGCTTCGTGCTGCGGGTGCTCTGAGGACTCCATGCGCGGCCGGGACTGGGACGACGAGGGCGGCGAGGAGGGCGACGAGCGGCCCTCGTCCGGGGGCACCCACGAGGAGGAGCGGGCGCTCAAGGAGCTGCGCACCGTCTACCGGCAGGCGGACGCGGCCTACGCCCCCTTCTCCTGCCCGGCCAGTGGCGAGTGCTGCCAGCTCGCCAAGACGCGGCGCCAGCCCTGGCTGTGGTGGCCCGAGTGGCTCTTGCTCGCGCGCCGCCACCCGCTGCCCCCGCCCCGGAAGGACGGAGGCTGTCCCTACCTGGACGCCGAGGGCCGACGCTGCACCGTGTACGCGGACCGGCCCTTCGGCTGCCGCACCTTCTTCTGCGAGCGCATCCGGGGCCCGGCCCGCCAGCCCGCGGACACGGTGACCACCCTGCTGGTGCGCCTGGAGCGCATCTCCCAGCGCCTGATGCCCACGTTGACGGGCCCCCGGGAGCTGCTCGACTGGCACGCGGAGGCCCTCTCCGGAAACGGGCCCGAGGAGGAGGAGCCATGAGCCGTTGGCTCGTCGCTCCGCAGGAGTTCAAGGGCACCCTCACGGCCACCGAGGCCGCCACCGCCCTCGCCGAGGGGCTGCGCCAGGGCGCGCCCGGGGTGGAGCTGGACGTGGCGCCACTCGCGGATGGAGGGCCCGGCACGGTGGACGCGCTCCTCACCGGCGTGGGCGGAGAGCGCGTGGTCCGCACCGTCACCGGCCCCCTCGGCCAGCCCGTACGAGCCACCTATGGCGTGTTGGACGGGGGACGCACCGCCGTCATCGAGATGGCCGCCGCCTCGGGCCTGTCGCTGCTCGCCGCCGGGGAGCGGGACGCGCGGCGCGCCTCCACCACCGGAACGGGCGAGTTGATGCGCGACGCGCTGGAGCGGGGCTGCCAGCGGCTCATCCTCGGCCTCGGGGGAAGCGCCACCACCGATGGAGGCAGCGGGGCACTCACGGCGCTCGGCTGGCGCTTCCTCGACGCGAGCGGCACTCCCCTCCCCCTGGGAGGCGCGGCGCTCCAACGGCTCGCCCGCGTGGACGCGAGCGGCGCCCATCCCCGGCTCGCCGAGGTGGAGTTGCTCGTGGCCACGGACGTCACCTCGCCGCTGTTGGGAGCGGATGGAGCCGCGCGCCTCTTCGGCCCCCAGAAGGGCGCGGACGCAGCGGCCGTGGAGGAGCTGGAAGCGGCCCTGGCCCACTTCGCCGAGGTCCTCTCGCCCGGCCTCGCCCAGACATCGGGAGGCGGCGCGGCGGGAGGGTTCGGCTATGGCCTGGTGGCGCTGGCTCGGGGGAGGATCGTCTCCGGGTACACGCTGGTGGCGCGGACGCTGCGGTTGTCCGAGCGACTCGCCGCCGCACAGGCCGTGCTCACCGGGGAAGGCCGCTTCGACCGGCAGACCGCGCTCGGCAAGGGCCCGGGAGCCCTGGCGAAGGAGGCCCGGGCGCTCGGCCGGCGCACGGTGATGTTCGCGGGCCAGGTCACTCCGGACGCGAGCGCGGAGGGCTCTCCGTTCGACGAGGTCATCGACCTCTCCGCCCGGAAGGACTCGGAGACCTCCGCCGCCGAGTCCTTGCGCCAGGCTGGCGCTCGGTGGGCGGCCCACCACGCCCGGACCCCCTGAGTCCCGTCCCCGTCTTCAGGGGGTGTAGCGCACCGTTCGCGAGACCCAGGACGTGCCGCCGCGGCCATCGCGAACCACCACCCAGAAGCGGACCTCCTGAGCCTGGGCGTCTCGCGGCGGCTGCCACTCCACGCGGTGCCGCCCCTCGCCGCCGCCCGGATCCGCGCCTCCCGTCTCGTCAGGAGAGATGGCCCCCAGCGTGGTGTGCCACGAGAGCTGCCAGGACTCGACCAGGGGCACCGGCTTCAGCTCGAACGAGCGCACCACATAGGGCTCCTCCAGGGCGGAGAAGTCCGGCGCTTCGAGCTGGAAGGGACCCAGCCCGGACAGCTCGCGCGGCACGTCCGCCACCCAGGGCTCGCCCTCCAA
This sequence comes from Cystobacter fuscus DSM 2262, assembly GCF_000335475.2. Classification (NCBI taxonomy): domain Bacteria; kingdom Pseudomonadati; phylum Myxococcota; class Myxococcia; order Myxococcales; family Archangiaceae; genus Cystobacter; species Cystobacter fuscus. The sequence goes on from NZ_ANAH02000006.1 coordinate 168,748, forward strand.
CAGCGGATCCGGCAGCACCGGCTGCACGTTGGGCTTCATCTCCGGGAAGAACGCGCAGTCGTACACCATCAACTTGCTGGCGAAGATGCGCTCGTCCCCGCCGCGCACCTCGAGCACCAGGGGCAGGCGCACACCGCCCAATCCCCTGTACGTGTCCTCCTCGAGCACCCGCTGTATCAGGGGAGTGCCGTCCGGGAGGATGGCCGCGCCCGGACCCGGAAACAGGGTCAGTTCCAGCGCACCGCCCCGGGTGACGCCGCGCTTGAGCTCCACGCGGTCCTCCTCGCAGGTGTCATCGTTCTGCGAGGAGCAGGCGGCGAGGACGTATTCCAGCTCGCGGCCGTCTCCCGCCGGGTCGGGGATGAGCGCGGTGAGTCGCACCGGACGCGCGAGCGTGGAGGCGAGCACCGCCGGATCCGTGGAGCAGGTGGGGAAGTAGAGCTCGGGCGGATCCATCTGGATCGCGAGCACGCGCAGATCCTTCACGCTCGAGGGAACGTCCTGCTCCTCGAGACAGGCGGAGCAGAGCAACAAGCCCAGGAGGGCGGACAGGTGGCGCATGACTCAGAAGCTCCCCTTGACGCCGATGATCGGGAGGATCGGGATGCCAGGCACCTCGAACTGCTCCCGGTAACGGTAGTCGTAGAAGGTCGCCTCCACGTTGGAGGCGTTGTAGACGTTCTGCACATCGATGTAGGCGTTGAGCGTCCAGCGCTGGAAGACCCAATTCTTGTCCAACCGCAGATCGAGCTGTTGGAAGGGTTTGAAGCGCGCGGAGTCCGTCTCCCCATAGGAGCCGTAGTAGCGATTGCGGTCCACGTCGTAGCGGTCGAACAGGTGCTGCAACGGCGTGGTGGGCCGGCCGGTGACGTAGCGCATGCGCGCTCCCAGCTCGAGGCCCCACCACGGCAGCCGGTAGCTGGCCACCGCCGTGAGGATGTGCGTCTGATCGAAGGTGGTCAGCCGGTACTCATCCCCTCCCGCTCGCCGCTGCTCGGAGCGGTTGAGGGTGTAGGCCAGCCAGCCGAAGAAGTCGCGCGTCACGGCGTGCCGCAACAGCACCTCCATGCCGTACGCGCGCCCGAGTCCCTGATTGGAATACGGGTAGCGGGTGAGCGAACCATCCGCGTTCTGCACCGTGTTGCCCGGCGAGACGACCAGGTCATAGCGCCGGTTGAAATAACCCGTGACGTCCACGCTGATGATGTCGGTGAGCTGCTGCTCCACGCCCAGGCTCGTCTGGAAGGCCCGCTCGTGCAGCAGGTTGGGATTGCCCAGCGGCGCGGGATCCAGGTTGAAGGCCTCGGGCGCCTGGCTGTACAGACCCACACTGCCCTTGAGGGCCGTCTTCTCCGTGGGCTGGAAGCGCACCCACAGCCGGGGATCGAACGCGGAGCGGCTCTGTCCGTAGACGCGCGCGGCGGAGGCGCGCAACCCGGGCGTCAGCGTCACCGGGCCCGCCTTGACGTCCAGCTCCGCGTAGAGCGCGCCATCGAAGGAATTGGCCGTGCGCTTGATGGGCTGTGGTTCCGAGCGCGGCTCGGCGCCGGGAAAGGGGGGGAACTGGATGCCGCCAATGACGGGGATCTGCCCCTCGCCCACCAGGTGCTCGAACAGCACGTCCGCACCAGCCCGCGCGGTGAGCCACGGCGTCACCTCCAGCGCCAGGTCCTCGCGCAACCCGAGCGACCAGACGTTCGCGTCGAGGAAGATCTCCCCGAAGGCGAACCTGCCCAGGTCGTACCCCGCGAACGGGGTGAGCACGGAGGTGAAGTTGCCCTTGCGGTACGTCCAGTCGCCCTTGAGCCGGTGGAAGAGCGTGCGCGTGTCCACGGTGATGTCGCGGTTGCGGCCACCACCCGTGGCCACCACCGTCAGCAGATCGTCCGAGCCAAAGGCCATCACATAGCCCGAGTGGCGCCCCCCCACTCCGGGCTCGCTCCCGCGCTTGGCGCCGAAGTCCATGCGCACCTGGTAGTCCCAGTAGCGCGGCAGCACGAGCAGCGAGCCCCCCTGGGGATCCTTGGGCAACACGAGCGGCAGGAGCGCGTCCACGTAGGAGCGCCGCGCCGCGCCGGAGATGGAGATGCCCTCGGTGATGGGAGACTCCAGGAAGAAGCCCGAGTCCAGCAGGTCCACCTTCACCGAGCCGTGCAGCGTGTCGGTGGAGCCCTTGCGCGTGGCCACGTCCACCGCGCCGCCCACTGCCCGGCCGTAGCGCGCGCCAAAGCCGCCCGGGTAGAAGTCGATCCGATCGATGAACTCGGAGTTGAGCACCGAGGGCCCACCGCCCAGGTGGAAGAGGATGGGCACCTCGACACCATCGAAGAAGGTGAGCGTCTGATCGGGCGCGGCGCCGCGCACCAGGAGTTGGCCGAGGCCGAACGGGGTGCGCGCCACGCCCGGCAGGTTCTGGATGACGCGGATGGGGTCTCCGAAGCTGCCCGGCACCTTCTGCAACTCCTGGCGCTCCAGGGTGCGGCGCACCACTTCCTTCTTCTCGCGCGCGCCACGCACCACCGTCTCGAAGCCCGGCGCCTTGGGCATCAGGTAGAAGATGACCTCCGTCGTCTCCGAGGGGGCGAGCGTCTCCTTGGTGGTGAAGAGGTGGTACTCGCTGGCCACCACGCGCACGTCACACTCGCCGGGCGTCACCTTGAGGGTGAAACGGCCCTCGGCGTCCGACATGGCCTCGGGCGCCTCCGGATCGTCCCCACAGCGCACCGTGGCCCCCTCCACGCGCGTGCGGCTGCCCCGGGCCAACAATTGCCCCGTGAGGGTCGCCTCGGGAGGAGGAGGCGGCGGCGCGGACTCCTCCACCTTGGGCGGCTGGAGGACGAAGTTGTAGACGTACTGCACCTGGATGGGGGCGGGCACCCCGTCCACCTCGGCCGGGGAGAACTGGAACTGGCGCACCGCCTCGAGCGCCGCCTCGTCGAAGCCCTCCCCCACGGGGCGGGTGACCTGCGCGTCGGACACGGCGCCCTGCGCGTCGATGGTGATGACCATCTCCACCGAGGCCGTCTTGCCGGCCGCGGCGGCCTCGGGCGGGTAGACGGCCTCCACGGAGCGGACGAGCTCGGGAGGCTTGGTGAGCACGGGAGTGTGGACGCCCGCGTCCACCTCCTCGCGACGAGCCCCGTCATAGGCCTGCGCCTGGACGGTGGTGGACAACAGGAGGACGGCGAGCAGCGACCAGGGAGCGAAGCGAGAAGAGGTCACGGGGGGCGCATTTAATGAGGAGACCCCCCCGGTGAACAGCGATTCTATTGAAACACGCCCCCACGTGGCCGCCAGAGCACATAACCGTGTTCGAGCAGCCAGTCCTGCGTGACGATTCCCTCGATGCGCTCGGCCAGACCCAGGACGGACTGACGGAAGGCCTCCGGGGGCTCCAGGGGGCCCGTCGCGCGCGCTTGCGCCCAGGCCTCCGTCCATTGCGCGAAGAAGGCGTGGATGGGCTCCCCGGGCTTCACCCGGCGGCGGAAGTCGCGGGGCAACCAGTCCCGGAAGAGCACGGGGGCGAAGCCGCGGCTGAAGTCGGTGTGGAACAGCAGGGCCTCGCGCGCCAGCCCCTCGGGCACGCGCCGCAGCAGGTGCGCGACCAGCACCGCGCCGGACGTGTCCGTGCTGCCCTCGACGAGCAGCCCACCCTCGAGCAGCACCTGTCCCAGGGTGTGGTGGATGCCGGGGACGTCCTCGGGGCGGTAGCCGCGCAGCAGGTTCATGGCGCGGATGAGGCGCACCGTCTCACCGGGCCGCAGGGGCAGGGAGAAGCCGCCCTGCCGGAAGTCGGTGAGGGCATCCGCGTACTCCTGGGCGGCGGCCACGCGGTGGGCTTCCAGCTCCACACCCACCACGGGGAGTTCCGGGTGGATGTCCCGGAAGGCGCGGGCGCTGTCGAGCGTGGTCCACGGATGCTCGCCGAAGCCCACGTCCACGAAGGCGGCGTGGGCCCAGGCGTCCTCCCGGCGGGCGAGCAGCGCGCTCTCCTCGTGGAGCAGGTACGCGTCGAGCCCCTGAAGACGTCCGGGGGCGGTGCGTCCTCGCGTCTTGCGGTCCGGGGAGGTCATGAGCCAGGGAGGGGACTATACTTCGGCCATGTCCGCCACGACCGTTCCCGATCCGCGGATGGAGCAGATGTCCGCCCCCGCCTCGCTCGGGCAGCGGGTGGAGTGCCTGCGGTGGGTTCCCCCGGAGCGAGCCTTCACCTGGGAGCACGAGGTCGTCCCCGACGCCAACGTGGACCTGCTGCTGGAGCTGACACCCGAGCGCTGCCGGGCCGTCCTGTATGGCCCGGTGACCCGGCCCCTGCACGTGGCGACGCACGCGGGCCGGGGCTACCTGATGGTGCACTTCCACCCGGGTGCCATGCCTCGGCTCGTGGACGCCAGCCCCGCCGAGCTGGTCAACGAGGCGGTGGAGTTGCGGCACGTCGGTGGGCTGTCCCTCGATGAACTCGGCGAGCGCCTGCTGTCCGCGGGCTCCCTGGGGCCCATGAGTGAAGTGCTCACGCCCCTGCTGGAACGGACCGCCTGCCCTTCGGGAGACAGCTTCGACCGGGCGCTGCGCCACCTGCTCTCCCGACCGGAGGCTCCACGCCCGGGTGCCCTGGCGAAGGCCCTGAACCTCAGTCCTCGCACCCTGCAACGCGCCTTCAAGGAGCGCGTGGGCTTCTCTCCGGGGACCTACGCGCGCATCGCGCGGCTCCAGCAAGCGTACGGCCTGCTGAGAGCGAGCGCGAGCGGCTCCCTCTCGGACGTGGCGTACCGCTGTGGCTACGCGGACCACGCGCACATGACGAGGGAGTTCCGGGATCTGACGGGCCGCCCTCCGAGCGCGTTCCGCCTTCCGGGCTGAAGCGGCTCACGCGTGTCGCATTCGTTCAAGCGCGAGCGGGGCCTCCCTCCGTAGCGTGTACGCCATGACGACACAGCCACTACGAGTCATCGAGTGCCAGGGAACGCCCCGGCAAATCGGCCAGCAATGGGGAGAGGCGTGCCGGGAGAGCCTGCGCGCCTCGGCCGAGACCTTCTTCTCCGCCCTGTCTCAGGGCCCCTCGCGCACCTCGCGACAGGACGCGGTGCGGATGGCGCTGCAACTGGAGGCCAACGTGCGCGCCTTCGAGCCGGAGGCGTTGGAGCTCATCCGCGGCCAGGCCGAGGGCGCCGGGATGCCCTATGAGGAAGCATTCGCGCTCCAGTGCATGCTGGAGCTGGCCGTGCACTGCTCACAGCTCGGAGGCATGTGCACCTCGGTGGCGCTCACGGGCGAGGCGACCGCGGATGGCCAGGCGCTCCTCGGACAGACGATCGACTGGAGCCCTGACGCCCGGGTGGACCTGCTGCGCATCCGCCATGCGGACGGACGCGAGCAACTGTCGCTGTGCCTGTCCGGCTCGCCCTACTACCACCTCAACAGTGACGGGGTGGGCAACTGCGCCAACCTCACGCTGGTGGCACCCCGGCCCTGCCCTTCCCTGCTGCCGCTGTCCGTGTACATCCCCCGGGCAATGCGCCAGCCGAGTCTCTCGGCGGCGATGGAGGTGCTCGTCTCGGCGGCGAGAGGCATTGGCTACTACCACCTGGCGGATGCACAGGGGCGCGTGGTGGGCATTGAAAGCACATACGACGATCACGTCCTGCTGCGGCCCGAGCGGGGAGTCATCGTCCACGCCAATCACTATCAATCCGAGCGCTTCCGGGAGCAGGACTTCACGCACCTGGTGTCGCCGTGCACGTTCGGGCGCAAGGCACGCATCGAGGAGTTGGTGGCCCAGGGGCATGGCCGTCACACCCCGGAGTCGGTGATGCGAATGCTGACGGACCACGGCACGCCCGGAGGCCGGCTGTGCCTGCATGACGCACCGCCCGCGGCCAACGCGATGCCGCTGGAGACGAAGGCCACGGTGGTGATGGCCCCGGCTCGCCGGACGATGTGGGTAGCGGCAGGGCCTGGGTGCCGCGAGCCATTCACCGAGTTCCGCCTGTGAAGGCAGGCTCCCACCGACCTGGACTCAGCCCGCCACCCGGACTTCATCCGCCGCGGGAGACCACCACCCCGAGCTGTCAGGAGAAGAAAACACCCACGCATCCAAGGCCTCGATGCTCCCGGGGTGCCCGCCTTCCGTGCGGCGGAGCGCGTCCGCGAGCGCCGCCATGCACTTCCATTCCCGCTCGCCGAACGTGTGGCTACGAATGACACTGGGGATGGGCTCGTCGTTCTCCACGAGCCCCCACCGAGCCCGCTCCCTCTCCAGGGCAGTCCCCCGCAGCAGCATGAGGGGAAAAGCCTTGAGCGTCGGCACGCCCCGCTGGAGGCAGAAGTCGATCGTCTCCCGGAAGGATTCCAGCGTCTGCTCGGGCAGGCCGAAGATGATGGAGACCTCGAAGCGAATGTGGCGCTCGTGGAGTTCGCGGAGCCCCTGACGCACCTTCGCCATGTCGTTCACCCGCTCCACCGCACGGGCCTCCCGCTCGTGGATGGTCTGCAACCCGAATTCCAGCCGCACGTCGAGCCCCTGGCAGGCATCCAGGAACTCCTCGTCCAGGGTCGAGAAATGGCACTGCAGCGATAGCCGCCCGCCATAACCGAGCCTCCGCAGCGTCCTCAACACCGCCAGGGCGTGCGCCCCCAGGTTGAAGAGGGGATCCAGCACGGCGATGTCGTCCACTCCCGAGCGAACGAACAATTCCATCTCGCGTTCCAGTCGTGCCAGGGGGATGTCCCGGCGCCGCAGGCGACTGCCCGCCTCCCGGTGCTGGCAGAACGAGCACCGGAAGGGGCACCCCCGCTGCGTCTCCCACCGGATGAACCGTTGCCCGGCGGAAAGTTCGATGACGCCTTCCAGGAAGGGAGAGGACAGCGACTCCAGTTGCGCTCGCGCCTGAACGCCGGAATCGACCTGCCCTGCCCAGTGGACCCCCATGAAACGGATGCGCTCGAACGTTGCCGCGAGTGCCACCAACGCCTCCTCGCCATACCCTCGGATGAAGGCATCCGCCTCGGGGTAGAGTTGCTCGAGCCCCGACCCCGCGTAGGAAATCTGCGGTCCCCCCAGGATGATGCGCCCCTGGAAGCCCTTATGGCGGAGTGCCGACAACAGCCGCTTCACCACCGGGTCGTTCCAGACATAGACGCCAAATCCCACATCCACCTGCTCGGGAGCAGCACCTTGGGCACTCTCGAGGATGTCTCTCAGGATGCGATCCTCGTCGAAGCCCGCGCGATTGATGGCGAAGGAGAACGCCCGCGTATCCACCCCCGCGCTTCGCAGCGCCGCGACGAGGGAAGCATGCCCCAGCGGCAAGCGCGGATCCTTGTCCCGCGTCCAATCGATGGAGACCAGGATGACACGCCGGGGAGAGGAAATGGAGGGCTCGACCTTGGATGGATGCGCGGACATGAACCCCCCGGAAGCCGCCTGACCGGAATGGTCCCAAGCGGCACGACCTGCTCCCAGCCCCTTCCAACGGGATGGGAACGAAATCATTCAACCCCATCTTCTTCCGCCATTGCCACTGCCGGGGGGCGATCGTCCAACGCTGGCCCTACAGAGGAAGCCGTTGGAGCTGCTCGATGAGGGCCGGAGAGGGCGGCTCCTCATCCGCGACAGGCTGCTGGTCCTGCACGATGGACATCGGCGAGGGCGGTGTGTCGTGCGGCGAAACGTTCTTGACCACACTGTGGGAGAGAGAGAACGGGAGTAAGATGTTCGCCCAGTCGTTGTGGTCGGAGAGCACCTCGAAGACGTTGTCCCGATTGAGGTCGAAGGTAGGCGTATTGATGAAGCCGTTGTTGTCGTAGTCAATAGACGTGGCTCCTGGGCGACACATCCCAGCCGATTCACTCACGGCATTCTCGTCGATGCTACTGCCGGTACCATCCGAGTAATCCATGACAAAACCATTACTCAGCGGTGAGTCCACCAGATCATCTGCCGCACCGTACCCCTTGAGCCGCCATTGCAAGTAATAACGGTCGCCCGCGGAGCTTCCAGCAATCTGGCCCAATCCACTGAGCTGATACATGTAATTCATGACGCTCAGGTAGTTGGGCTTGTAGTTGGCATCCACGTTTCCGCCATGTCTCAGGCCGAGATTGTGACCGAGTTCATGCATCAGGGTGGCTGCCTGGTAGTTGATGAGCACATTGCGCTGTGCCGCCGTGTCCGTGCTCAATTTGAACGCGCCGAGTGTCACCAGGAGATCGTTACCAAGGCGCTCGGCGATGCCACTGATGCCCGCACTGCCGTTCAAACTCTGGGTGCTCCCGAAAACGCAGTAATGGAAGGCCGAACGGCGGGCGACGTCCATGTTCGCCGACTTGAGTTCGTAGACGCTGGCCGCCTCGCCCCCGGCACGGGTCATGTTGATGTTGGCGGAGAAAGGCACTTCCGGGCTGCCTTGGCCGAGGTTGTATTTCGCCGGGTCGAAACTCGCGCTGAAACGCGTGCCCACATCGAGATGGACCTGAATGCCGCGCCCGGCGAAGACCGCGACGAGCTTATCCAGGGCATCCTTCTGAGGAAGGATGCCCGGATTGGTGGACTGCATGTGGTCCACCTCGATGAAGATGTCCCGCTGCGCGGTGCGCGCCCCCATGGCGTACAGGTCCAGACCCGCGAAGCGACCGCCCTCCACCTCGGCGGAGTCGGGAATCCCGTCCACGTCATCGTCCACGGCATTCGCGGGCACGTCATTGGGTCCCGCCGGGGTCGAGAACGGCCGCGAGGACCAGTCGCTCGCGCTGTTGGTGTCGTTGGCACCCGGCATGCGCGCGAAAGAAAACGACGAGGAGCCATCCGTCGGCACTGCGGCCACATTCGTGTTACCCGTCCACGCGCCCTCCGTCAGGGGAACCTGGGTACTGGTGCCGAAGCGGATGAAGTCGACCGTCTCACCGAGGTCGCTCCGGACCAGCTCGATGAAGGTGCTACCCGCCCAGAGGGGGACCGTGGCCGGCTCCGCCTTCAGCCAGATCATCTGATTCGAGTCGAAGTTCTCCCAGGCGGAGAGCTTGCCTGCGACGATGATGTACGCGCCCGGAGCGAGGGAGCGAGAGGGCAGCGGAAACAGCATGATGTCCTTGAACACCCAGGTACTCGAACTCGTGTCGAACCCCCGGGCACGCAGCGCATAGTCCGCGAGTTGGATGGACTCGTCAGTGTCGTTGCGCAGTTCGAGCCATCCAGGCCGATTACTGACAGTGGCCGAACTCACCTCCGTGATGGACAGGGGCACCGGCATCACCTGCACGCTCTTCGACTCGGACCTCGTGGGATTGGCGACAGAAGTGGCCTGCACCGTGGCGGTCAGGGCTGTGGCGGTCCTCGGCGCGGTGTAGCGCGCGAAGCTCATGTTGGGACGCGAGGCATCGGCGGGGAGTGCCTCCAACACGCCACCGTCCGACACCAGTTTCCACTCGACCTTGGAGTCGAACGGCGCGGTCCCCGAAACCGTGGCCGAGAACACCACGGAATTGCCGGCGTAGAGCTGAGGTCGGGCGACCGAGACTTCAACCGCGGTGATGATGGGAGCCTTGAGAACAAGCGTGATGGAGTCGGCCTTTCTGCCATCAGACATGGACGTAGCCGTGACCGTCACCTGCGTGTCCACCATGATGGTAGCGGGCGCCGTGTAGATGACCTGCGAGCCGGTGGTGGCCGAGAGAGAGCCTTCCCCCTGCATGCTCCAGCTCACCTCGGGGCTGAAGGGTCCGGTGCCCGTCACCAAGGCATCGAGTGCCACGCTCTCCTTCTCGGACAATTCAGTTTCCGCCGCCGTCACCTGCACCGCGGTAATACGAGGCGCCTTGAGCGTGAGGGTCGTGGAAGCTGAACGAGCGGGTGTCTGCACGGAAGTAGCGGTGACGGTGACTGGAGTGTCCGCGCTCACCACGTCGGGCGCCATGTAGATGACCTGAGGGCCGGTGGTGGCCGAGAGCGTACCGCCCCCCTGTACGCTCCATTTCACTTCGGAACTGAAGGGACCCGTGCCAGTCACCGAAGCATCGAGCGCCACCGTCTCCTTCGCGAACAACTCGGCGCCGGAGGGGTTCACCGTGACCGCCGTCACCTCGGGCACATTGATCTTGAGAGAGACAGAACCCGCCTTGCTTCCGTCAACCGTGGACGTAGCGGTAACCGTCACCTGCGTATCCACCATGACACTGGCGGGCGCCGTGTAAACGACGCGAGCGCCCATGGTGGCCGAGAGCGTGCCGCCCCCTTGCACGCTCCACTTCACCTCGGAATTGAAGGGACCCGTGCCAATCACCAAGGCATCAAGTGCCGCGCTCTCGTTGGCGAACAACTCGCTGTCCGCCGCCGTCACCTGCACGGAGATGATGTGGGGCGCCTTGAGCGTAAGGGTCTTGGAAGCGGAGCGAGCGGGCGCCTGCACGGAGGTGGCGGTGACGATGACTGGAGTGTCCGTGCCCACCACGTCCGGCGCCGTGTAGATAACCTGAGAGCCGGTAGTGGCCGAGAGCGAGCCGCCCCCTTGCACGCTCCATTTCACTTCGGAGCTGAAGGAACCCGTGCCAGTCACCGAGGCGTCGAGCGCCACGCTCTCCCTGGCAAACAACTCGCTGTCCGCTGCCGTCACCTGCACGGCTGTGATCCCAGGCCCCATGAGGATAAGGGTCGTGGAGGCGAAACGAGCGGGCGTCTGCACGGAGGTCGCGGTGACCGTGACCTGCGTCTCCGCGCTCACCACATCAGGCGCAGTATAGGTGACTTGCTCACCGGTGTTCGCGGAGAGCGAGCCACCGCCCTGCACGCTCCAGCTGATCTCGGGGTCGAAGGGCCCAATGCCATAGACCGAGGCTTTGAGCTTCGTCGTTCCTCCGGGAAGGAGTTGACTGACTTCGCTGGTGACTTGAACCTCGGTCACCTTCGGATCGAGCACGTCGCAGCCACTCAACACGAGTACGAAGAAAAAGGCCGCTCCCAACAGCTTCACCATGAATGCGCTCCCTGAAGCCCTCACCGTGAAGTCACGGCTTCGCCGTGTTCAAGAACGGATGTCAGGCAAAGCGGACATTAGAGGAAGCCAAGCGGTGCAAGCAACGAGGGGTCCTGCACGGGGAGGGGAGCTACCCCATGTTCGGGGCAACTTGGAAGCGGTGCACGGCACGCCGGGCACCGCTTCCAGTTCCCCCTCCTCGATGAGCCGCTTCACCTCACGGTAGAAGTGGCCCGGCTCACACGAGAGGGGGCCATGGCGCTACCGGAAGCACCCGTTCAATGAATGTTCCAGAGGAGGTCCGGCGAGGGCGGCTCCTCATCCACGACAGGCTGCTGGTCTTGCACGACGGAAATCGGCTCGAACGGTGTGTCGTGCGACGCGATGTTCCTGACCACGCTGTGGGAAAGAGAGAACGGGAGCACGATGCTCGCCCAGTCGTTGTGATCGTAGAGCACCTCGAACAGACTGTCTCGATTGACATCAAAGGTGGTCGTACTGATGAAGCCGCTGTTGTCATAGTCGATGGACGTGGCCCCTGGGCGGCACATTCCGGCCGATTCGTTCAAGGCGGTCTCGTTGATGACGCCACCAGAGCCATCCGAGTAATCCAAGACGAACGTGCTGCTCAGCGGAGAGTCGACCAGGTCATCAAGCCCATCGTATCCCTTCATCCTATTGCGGAGGTAATACCGGTCGCCCGCCCCACTTCCAGAGATCGGGCCCAAGCCCTCGAGCTCGTACAGTGGGTTCATGACGCTCAGGTAATTGGGCTTGTAGTTGGTATCCACGTTGCCGCCATGACGAAGGCCGAGGTTATGGCCGAGTTCATGCATGAAGACGGCGGCCTGGTAGTTGATGATCTGGTTGCGCTGCGCCGCCGAGTCCGTGCTCAACTTGAACGCGCTCAGCGACACCAGGAAATCGTTACCGAGGCGCTCGGCCACGCCACTGTTGCCCGTGGCGGTGCCACTTACAGTCTGGGTGCTGCCGAAAACACAGTAGTGAAAAGCCGCACGGCGGGCGAAGTCCATGTGCGCCGACTTGAGTTCGTAGACGCTGGCCGCCTCCCCCCCGGCTCGCGTCATGTTGATACTGGAGGCGAAGGGCACCTCCGGAAGGCCTTGACCCAGGTTGTACTTCGCCGGGTTGAAGCTCGCGCTGAAACGCGTGCCCACATCGATATGAACCTGGATGCCCCTCCTGGCGAAGACCGCGACGACCTTATCCAGGGCTTCCTTCTGAGGAAGGATGATGGGGTTGGTGGACTGCATGTGGTCCACCTCGATGAAGAGGTCGCGCTGCGCGGTGCGTGCGCCCATGGCGTACAGGTCCAGACCCGCGAAACGGCCGCCCGCCACCTCGGCGGAGTCGGGAATACCGTCCGAGTCATCGTCCACGGCACCCGCGGGCACATCGTTGGGGCCCGCCGGCGTCGAGAACGCCCGCGAGGACCAGTCGCCCGAGCCGTTGGTGTCGTTGGCACCCGTCACGCGCACGAAAGAAAGCGACGAGGAGCCATCCCCCGGCAGAGCGGGCACATTCGAAGTGCCGGTCCACGCCCCCTCCGACAGGGGCGCCTGGGTGCTGTTGCCGAAGCGGACGAAGTCGACCGTCTCGCCGATGTCGCTCCGGACCAACTCGATGAAGGTAGCCCCCGACCAGAGCGGAACCAGGGCCGGCTCCTCCCTCAGCCAGATCATCTGATTCGACTCGAAGTTCTCCCAGGGGAAGGCCTTGCCCGAGACGACGACGTACGCGCCCGGAGCGAGGAGGCGCGAGGGCAGCGGAAACAGCATGACGTCCTTGGGCACCCAGGCGCTCGTACTCGTGTCGAACCCCCGGGCACGGAGCGCATAGTCCGCGAGTTGGATGGGCGCGCTGGTGAGGTTGCGCAGCTCGAGCCATCCGGGCCGGTTGCTGCCAGTGCCCGAGCTCACCTCCGTGATGGCCAGAGGAACCGGCAGCACCTGCACGCTCTTCGAATTGAACTTGGTGGAGTCGTAGACCGAGGTGGCCTGCAGCGTGACGGACAGGGCACTGGCGATCCTCGGCGCGGTGTAGCGCACGAAACGCATGCTGGGACGCGAGGCGTCGATGGGGAGCGGCTCCAACGCGCCACTTCCAGACACCAGCTTCCATTCGACCTTGGAGCCGAAAGGCGCCGCCCCCACGAGCGTGGCCGAGAACACCACGGTATTGCCCGCGTAGATCTGGGAGCGGGCGGCCGAGAGCTCAACCGCGGAGACGAACGGAGCCCTGAGCACGAGGGTCACGGAGCCGGCCTTGGAACCATCGGCCACGGACGTCGCGGTGACCGTCACCTGCGTGTCCGCCCCGATGGCATCGGGCGCCGCGTAGATGATCTGCGAGCCGGTGGTGGCCGAGAGCGAGCCGGCCCCCTCCACGCTCCAGGTCACCTCGGAGCTGTAGGGGCCGGCACCCGTCACCGAGGCGTCGATTGCCACGCTCTCCTTCTCGACCAGCTCCGTGCGCGCCGCCGTCACCTGCACGGCGGTGATGAGCGGAGCCTTGAGCGTGAGCGTCGTGGAAGCGGAGCGAGAGGGCATCTGCACGGAGGTCGCGGTCACGGTGACGCGGGTGTCGGTGCTCACCACGTCGGGCGCCGTGTAGACAACCTGCGAGCCGGTGGTGGCCGAGAGCGAGCCTTCCCCCTCCACGCTCCAGGTCACCTCGGAGCTGAAGGAACTGATGCCCGTCACCGAGGCCTCGAGTGCCACGGTGTCCTTGGCGAACAACTCGCTGCGCGCCGCCGTCACCTGCACGCCGGTGACGCTGGGAGCCGCATTGAGGGTCAGGGTCGCGGAAGCCGAACGAGCAGGCGTCTGCTTGGAGGTCGCGGTGACCGTGACCTGCATGTCCTCGCTCACCGCGTCAGGCGCGGTATAGGTGACTGTCTCACCGGTGGTGGCCGAGAGCGAGCCGACCCCCTCCGGGCTCACGCTCCAGGTCACCTCGGGATCGAAGGGACCCTCGCCAAGGACCGAGGCCGTGAGGGACGTCTCCTCATTGGGAAGGAGTTGCTTGGCTTCGCTGGTGACTTGAACCCCGGTCACCTTCGAACAACCGCTCAACACGAGTGCGACGAACAAAACCGCCCCTAGCGACTTCACCATGAATTCTCCCTCTGCGGCCACACCGCCCCCAGGAGGCACGGCCTCGCCGTCTCCAAAACGGGGTGTCTGACGAGGAAGACACTAGATGAAGGCAGGCAAGGCAAGCAACGAAGCGGCATCCAGACGTCATGCGCCAGGGGCAAAACGCACCAATAAACCGTCAACACCTACTCTTCTTCTTGGTCTTGCTTCCCTTGAATTGAAGGCTGAACCCATCCAGGGTGATGGCATTGCCGTAAAAGTTCACCATGCCGGTTTTTCACGCGGAAACACCACCTGCTCGCCCAGCGAGCCAGCAGAATGCCGCGAAGATGCAAGGCATTGCCCATCGTCGAAAATCAGACGTTCGCTTGCACCTCGACCCAGTCATGGACAACCCGGAGTTCGAAGTGCCAGAGCCCGCGGCCGTGGTGCGGCGACTTCAGGCGGGATGCGTTCCGCCCTTGCGCCCACGCGTCGGCGCCGCCGGGCTCGCCGCGCGGAAGCGGTAGAGCGCGGCGGGCTTGGAGGCGGTGCGCCGCACGCCGGGCGCCGCTTCCAGCACTCCATCCTCGATGAGCCGCTTCACCTTGCGGCGGAAGTTGCCCGGATCCTGCGGCTCGCCCTTCACCGCGGAGAACACCGCGCGCAGCTCCGGAATGGAGAAGCGCTCGGGCACCAGCGAGAACGCCAGCGACGAGGTGTCCAGCTTCTCGCGCATCCGCGCCAGCGCCACCCGGAGGATGTCCTCATGGTCGAACGCCAGGGTGCTGGCGTCCAGCCGCTCCACCGCCTCCCAGCGCGCCTCCGCCGCGTCTCCCCCCGCCCTCACCCGCCGCGCCAGCTCGGGCCGCACCAGGGCGTAGTACGCCACCGACACCACCCGCATGCGCGGATCCCTCCCCGGCCGGCCGAACGTGGCGAACTGCTCCAGCAGCACGTCGCGCGACTCCAGCCCCGTCTCCTCGTGCAGCTCGCGCACCGCCGCCACGTCCAGGTCCTCGCCCTGGTCCTCCTCGCCATCGCCCACGCGCAGGATGCCTCCCGGCAGCGCCAGCTTCCCCTCGAAGGGAGGCTCGCCCCGGCGGATGAGCAGCACGTGCAGCGCCCCCTCCACCAGCGTGAGGACGACCAGGTCCACCGCCACCGCCGGACGCGCATAGGGCGCCAGCGACTGGCGCGCCCGCTGGACCTCGGGCGACCTCACCCCTGGATCGGGTCGGTGGTGCGCACCACCTTCATCCCCGCCTCCTGCAACGCGCGCATCGCCTCGTTCGCCACGCGCGGGAAGTCCAACCCCGGCGGCAGCGGATCCAACGGCGGCGCGGGCACCGGGCTCATCGCGTCCTCCAGGATGTGGATGCGCCCCATCTTCGAGCGGTCCGTCTCCTCGATGCGCCGCTTGAGATCCATCAGCGTCGACAGCACGCAGTGCGACTTGGCCTGGCCGAACACATACACCCGGTCGAACGTGAGCAGATGGTCGAAGAGCGCCTGGTCGAACCGGCCCACCGTGCGCCCCGACACCTCCGTCACCTCGGGCGAGAACACCGAGTAATTCTCCGTGAGCGCCTCCTCGCCCTTCTGGATGATGTGCGTGGGCGTGTCGCGCGCCAGCGCGTGGAAGAGGCTCGCCTCCATCATCGCCGGCAAGAGCGCGTGGCTCAGGCCTCCGAGCAGCGCGTGGTAGGGCCACACCGTGAGCACGTAGCGGCCCGTGGCCTCCAGGCGCTCGCAGTAGGCCAGGCTCTCCTCGGGATGCCGCGTGGCGCGCCACCGGCCCGAGCGCACGTCCGCCGGGGTGATGACGGTGAGGGGCGGAGGCGGCTGGCCGTCCGGACCCTGCCACCACCCGGGGTGGAAGATCTGGAAGGCGCGGTGGGTGTCCATGGAGAACACCAGCCCGGTGATGCGCTCCAGGTTGCGGTACAGCCAGCGCAGGGTGCGCTGGGAGTCCTCCACCGCGCCCGGCACGAAGAGGCTCGCCTCGGGCTGGCAGAAGGCCACCTGCGCGTCGATGCCGAACGCGGCGATGCGCACCCGGTCCTCACGCGCGGGGCGCACCCCGTGCTCCCGGGCGTAGCGGCGCGCCTCGTCCGTCACCCGCGCGGCGCGCTCCAGGTACAGCGAGCCCACGTGGGCATCGTCATAGAACGACGGAAGAGGCAGGGACATGGCGTTCTCCAGGAAACGTCACGAGGGAATCGGGAAACCGCGGGGGAAGTGCCGCTGGCGCAGCTCGTCCACCAGCGCCTGCGTGGCCGGGGTGTACGCGACGCGCTGCTCGCCGCCGACGGGCGCCGCGGTGTCCGACGGCGCGCCGGAGAGCAGCTCATAGCCCTCGGGCGCGGGCTCGCCCTCCTGGCCGATGAGCCCGACGGGGCCCGAGCCGCCGCGGCGCCGGAAAACGACCGGCGAGCCCGGAATGCTCTGCTTGCCCTCGGCCAGCTCGTTGCCGAACTTCATCGTCGGCGCGTGGCCCGTGCGCGCCAGCTTGTACACCGCCGCCACCCGGTCGCGCGTGAAGGGGCTCGCCATGGTGCGCGCCACGATGAACCCACCGTACCCGTAGAACTGCTGCGAGGGCGCCCAGCCGAACTCGCGGCGCAGCGCCTCGAACTCGCGCGTGGCCTGCGCGTCCAGACCGTCCTCGAGGATGAGCACCGGCTTGATGCCCTCCGCCTTCGCGCGCGACACCGCCTGGGTGTACTGCTTCTTCTTGTCCCCGGAGTCGAAGCGGATGGAGTCCCCCGCGTCCGGCTCCTCGTGGATGATGCGGAAGGCCGTGGGCAGGCCCGAGCCCAGGGTGTCATACGTGTCCAAGAGGAAGCTGGAGCGCTCGGGACGCCGCTCGCGGATGGCGCGGAAGGCCGCCTCGTCCTGGCCGTAGCGCTGCACGTGCTCGTGGCCCATGGTGCCCACGGGAATCATCCCCAGCTTCTTCGCCAGGTACACGTTGCTCGTGCGCATGACCCCGGCCTCGCGGCAGGCGCGCACGGCGATCTCGTGCTGTTGCAGACACGTCGCCGCGCGCAGCCCCACCTCGAAGATGCGGCTCGGGTCGCCCACCGCCTCCACCAGATCCTTCACCACCGCCAGCACCCGCGCGTGGTAGCCCTCGGAGTCCACGGTGATGGGCACGGCGGGCACGCCCACCGCGTCCAGCGTCTCCAGGGCGATGCGCTTCTCCTCCTCGCACGACAACACGGCCAGCGCCCGGGTCAGCGCCTCGCGATCCGCCAGCGCCTGCGTGGCCACCTGGATGCGGAAGTTGAGTTGCAGGAGCAGCGGCTCCAGCCACGACACCAGGGCGGAGCTGCCCGTGAGGGTGAAGACCGGCTCGCGCGCGTAGAAGCGCGCGCCACGCGGCAGGGCCCGGATGATGAGCCGCTGCTTGCGGATGGCCGCCTTGAAGCCCGCCCCCATCTCGTAGCTGTTGCGGGCCAGGTAGGCATAGTCCTCTTCCGTGGGCTCCGGCAGCAGGGCGCGCACATGGGCCTCGACGTCCACCGGCACCACCTGCTGCCCTCCCTTGCGGTGCGAGTAGTAGAACGTCTCCTGACGCAGCGGCCAGCCAGCCTCCGCCATGCTGAACTTGTAGCCGTCCGTCGCGAGCAGCGGACTTCCCATGGTGTGCCTCCTGGTCGCGCACTCTAATGGGCCGAGAAAAAGTCCTCAATACTCTTTCTCGGGGACTGGAACTCCGCCCGCTGCCCACCCGAACGGCAGTCACCACCTGATGACAACAGACACCAGGGAACGGATGTTCGCTGTCACCGTGTCAGCCCGGAACCCGGGTGCGAATGCGCCTTTGCTCGAAGTGCCAGTCCTTGGCTAGCGTGGACGGCGGACAGTGGCATGCCCACTGCAACTTCCCCGCGGCATCGCTGACGCCCAAGTCTCCCGAGTCGGCTCTCCCCTTTCGCGCCATCCCCCGGAGTCACCCATGGCCATTCCCCCCAGCATCGGCAAACCCGGCCTCGCCACGCTCGTGCGGACCACCCAGGAGCAGGGAAAGATGATGGGCAAGATCGCCGAGGGCGTGAAGAGCGGCGCCGTCACGCCCAAGGAGGCGAAGAAGCTGCTCGAGGGCCAGCAGAAGCTGTCCGCGTCCGTGGAGTCCGCCCTGGCCGACGGAGAGATCTCCGCGGACGAGGAGCTCGGCCTGCTCGCGCAGAGCCAGGACAACCACAAGAACATCAAGGCGGCCTACGAGAACACCACCCAGGACACCTTCGCTTCCGAGTCGGTGAGCGCCCCGGGGCAGGTCCGCCAGATTGGCGCCATCGCCGAGGGCATCCGCCAGGGCACCATCGACCCACGCGAGGCGCAGAAGCTCCTCGAGGGGCAGATCGCGCTCCTCAAGGCCCGCGCCGAGTCCACCACCCCCGAGGACCTGGCCTTCATGGACATGTCCGAGGAGCTGCAGGGCCTGGAGATCGAACTGGCGAAGCTGCGCAATCTCACCGTCGGCTGACCGCCCCGCCGCGCGCACCGGGCGCCTGGAGCCGCGAGGACTCCAGCGCCCTGATACGTCGCGAAGGCGCGGGACTCAGCGCTTGGCGCGGCCGCGCGGCCTGGCCGCCGGGGGCTGGCCGAACACGCGCTGGTAGTCCTTCATGCTGCGGTTGATGACCTCGTGGGCCTCGGCGCTGTCGTACATCTCGACGATCTCCACCGAGCGCTTGGCCTGGCTGGGCAGCTGCTTGTACGTCAGGAAGTAGTGCTTGAGCCGCTCCACGAGCGCGTTGGGCAGCTGCGCCACGTGCTGGAAGGTCCCGTAGACCAGGTCCGACTCCAGCACGGCGATGATCTTGTCGTCGGCCTCGTTGCCGTCGACCATGCGAAAGCCCCCCACCGGCACGGCGCGCACCAGCAGCGCTCCCGCGGGGATGACCTTCTCCGTCAACACGCAGATGTCGAGCGGGTCCCCATCTCCCTTGATGTCCTTGTGGCCGGTGCGGTCCGCGCAGCGCTTGGCGACCAGCTCGTCACAGTAGGTCCGGGGGATGAACCCATAGAGCGTGGGGCACTGGCTGGAGAAGCGCTGAGGCCGGTCCAGCCTCAGGATGCCCGCCTCCTTGTCGAGCTCGTACTTCACCGTGTCGGTGGGGACGATCTCGATGTACGCGGTGACGCTCTCCGGAGCGTTCTCACCGGGGGAAATGCCATGCCAGGGATGAGCCTGGAAGGTGTGGGTCGGCGGATTCTTTGTGGCCATGTCACTCAACGAATTCGTGGGCGGGAAACAACAGCACGTCCGAAATGGACGCCACGCCCAACATCAACATCAGGATACGATCCAGCCCCACGGCGATACCCGCCGAGGGCGGCATCCGCCCTACCGCGTCCAGGAAGCGCTCGTCCAGCGGATAGACGGCCCGGCCCGTGTTCCGCCGGAATTCCTGCTCCTCCAACAGTCGGGCACGCTGCTCCCGCGCATCCGTCAGCTCGGAGAAGCCGTTGGCCAGCTCCAACCCCCGGGCGTAGAGCTCCGTGCGCTCGGCCACCGCGGGCTCCCCGGGCTTGAGCCGCGCCAGCGAGGCCATGGACGCGGGGTACTCGGTGAGGAAGGTGGGACGCTCCTGCCCCAGGCCCCCCTCCACCCGCTGCAGGAAGAGGTGGAAGAAGACATCGTCGTACAGGACGGAGTCCCCGGTGCGCACCCCGGCCGCCTCCGCCGCGCGCTTGAGCGAGGGCCCGTCCGGGCAGGCGCGCAAGTCCACGCCCGTGGCCCGGAGCACCGCGTCCCGCACGGACACCCGCTCGTAGGGCGTCCGGGTGAAGAACCCATCCCCTCCCACCGCGCCATCCGCCTCCGCCAGCGCCCCCTCCAGGTCCGCCATGATGGAGTGGTAGTCCGCCTGGGGCCGGTAGAACTCCAGCAGGGTGAACTCGGGGTTGTGCGTGCGCGACACCTCGCCGTTGCGGAACACCTTGCAGATCTGGAACAGCGGACCCGAGCCGTCGGCGAGCAGCCGCTTCATGGCGTACTCGGGACTGGTGTGCAGGTAGAGCGAGCGGCGCCGGCCCACGTCCGTCTCGGGGACGAAGGGGGTCTCGAAGGCGGTGATGTGGGGCTCCATCCCGGGCGTCGGGACGAGCAGGGGCGTGTCCACCTCCAGGTAGTCACGCTGGGTGAAGAACCGGCGAAGGGCGCCGTAGAGGGCCTGCCGGGCGGCGGCCGAGCGCCACTGCACTGAATTGGGCATGAGCGGCGCAGAAGTTACATTGCGCCCCCCATGCGCCCAAGGCTTCCCGCACTCATCCTCAGCGTCGCTCTCGGTTTCCACGCGGGGTGCGCCACCGCTCCCAAGCCCCCCCCACCCCTCACCGAGGAACAACAACTGGCCACGCGCGTGGCCCAGAGCGCTTCCGCCGCCGAGGCCCTGCTCCAGGCGCAGGATCTGCTGGTATGGAACTACTGGGCCGAAGGCGCCCGGGCGGACATGGCCTCCACGTACGCCGGCCAGGACGCGCTCTTCACCCTCGAGACCCTCCGCGACATCGAGCAACTGCGCCAACGCACCACCGAGCCCCGGGAGATAAGAGCCCTCACCGCGCTCCAGGCCCACTTCGCCGGCGAGTACCTGTCCCAGCAGCTCGCCGAGGTGAACGACGCGCTGGCCAACCTGGAGGCCTCGTTGAGCTTCCAGGTGGACGGCCAGGAGGTGCGCTGGCACGAGCTGGAGCGGCGGCTGGCCAACGAGCGCAGCGCGCTCAAGCGCAAGGCCCTGTACACCGCGGCCACGCCCGCCCTGGAGCGGCTCTCCCCGCTCATCCGCCGCCGGGCCGAGCGCACCGAGGAGCTGCTCAAGGAGCTGGGCTACTCCTCCTACGAGGCCTTTGGCGGCGAGCTGCGGCAGGCGGACCTGGACCGGCTGGGGGTGCTCGCCGAGGAGGTGCTCCAAGCCACCGAGGCGCCCTACAAGGAGGTGATGGAACGGCTCGCCCAGCGCGAGCTGGGGCTGCCCTACGCGAGCCTCACCCGGGCGGACCTGCCGCGGCTGTTCCGCTCGCGGGAAGTGGAGGGCCTCTTCCTCAAGGGCGAGCAGCTCTTGCGCGCCCACGGCACGCTGGCCGGGATGAACATCGACCTGGGCGAGATGAAGAACGTGCGCATCGACGCCCGGGAGGACGTGAAGGGCAAGAACCCGCGTCCGCTGGCGCTGGGCATCCGGGTGCCCGGGGACGTGCGGCTGTCGGTGCGCTCGGTGGGGGGCGCGCTGGAGCAGGCGAAGATGCTGCACGAGTTCGGCCACGCGCTGCACTACGCCTTCACCACGGAGCCGCGCTTCGAGCTGGCCAAGCTGGGCAACCCCACCGTCACCGAGGCCTACGCCGCCCTCTTCGAGGACCTGATGGAGGACCCGGTGTGGCTCGAGGAGCACGCGGGACTCAAGGACAGGGAGCGCGCCGGGTTCCTCGCGGCGACGAGCTCCCACAAGCTGTTCCTCATCCGCCGCGCCGCGGGACGACTGCTCTACCAGCTCGCGCTGCACCGGCAGGGAGAGACGGTGGAGGCGCGCGAGCTGTACCGGGCCATCATCTCCCGGGTGGACGCGCTGCCGGCGACGGACGACGACGTGGCGCGCTACCAGGTGGACCAGGAGGACTTCTTCCAATCCGCGGACGACTTCCGCGCGTGGTTCCTCGCGGGCCAGTTGCAGGGGCAGCTCAAGGCGCGCTTCGGCCCCGCGTGGTGGCACAGCCCGGAGGCGGGCACGTTCCTCAAGGGCCTGTGGGCGCACGGCAACGCCCTCTCCGCGCGAGAAGTGGCCGAGATCCTGGGTGATCGAGGCATCGTCCCGGACGTGCTGCTGCTGCGGCTCGGCACCACCCTGGGCGTGCCCATGAAGCTGGGCGCGCATGAGGCGCCCGCGGCTCCGGCTCCCGAGGCTCCAGTGCCGGCTCCGGAGGCGCCGAAGCCCGAGGCTCCCGCGAGTCCGCCAGCGGCTCCCGAGAGCCCTCCGGCGACGCCCCAGAGCGCTCCCACCCCGGAGAACCCTCCGGCCCCGGCGGGCTAGCGCGCCTCCAGCGCGGCGGCCCGCTCCTCGCGGCGCAGCTGGGCATCGAGCCAGAAGGTCCCGCCCGGCACCAGCGAGGCGACGAAGGCCACCACCACCCGGGTGAAGCCCCAACGGTGCTCGAGGGCGGCCATCATCAGCGTGTACACGTACGCGATGAACAGCACGCCGTGCGCCATGCCCACCCCGCGCACCATCTGCGGCATGCCCAGGAGGTACTTCAGCGGCATGGCCAGCAGCAGGAGGACGAGGAAGGACAGTCCTTCCCAGAAGGCGACGGCGCGGAAGCGCCCGAGGGGGGTGGTCAGCAGCATGGCGATGTCTCTCCCACGGCCATGAACGCGAGGGAGCGGACTCGCTCCGTCTGGCCGCGATAGGGGGCGCGGCACTGTAGTCCGGAGCGTGTGTCCTCGCGATTCGCTCCGCGAGCGAGCAAACACACACTCACAGTGAGAAACATCCCGCCCGAGACCCCCGGGGGTCGGCGAGGGGCGATATGCTTCGTCCACCACCGAACCCGGATTCTCCAGGAGAACTCCCCCAGTGCACGTCGAACGTCGCACTCGCCGCGTTTTGCTCTCACTCCTCTGTCTCAGTTGGATGATGCCCGTTGCATGCAAGCGGGCCTCGGAGACTCCGGCGGAGGGAGCCCGAGGCCCCCAGGCGGGCAACCCCGCCCCGGCCCCAGCCCCGGCCACCTCGCTGCCCGTCCAGGTCCTGCCGGGACTCGAGGTGATTTCCAAACCCGAGGAGGCCGCCGCGGCCCTGCGCCGCGAATGGCCCCAGCCCTATGAGCTCCTGGAGG
This sequence comes from Cystobacter fuscus DSM 2262, assembly GCF_000335475.2. Taxonomy (NCBI): domain Bacteria; kingdom Pseudomonadati; phylum Myxococcota; class Myxococcia; order Myxococcales; family Archangiaceae; genus Cystobacter; species Cystobacter fuscus. The sequence goes on from NZ_ANAH02000006.1 coordinate 191,663, forward strand.
ACCGGCTCCCCCAGAGGAAGGCGCGGGAGCTGCGCCGGTGCACGGACATCGAGGGCGTGGACGTGAATGACGTCGACGTCGTCTCCCAGCGGGACACCGAGGTCGTCCAGCTCCAGTTCCTCCAGTGCCGGGTGATGAAGGCGCTCACCACGGCGCGTCCTTCACGCACCAGCCAGGTGAGGGAGCTCCTCAAACTCAAGTCCCCGGGCGACGTCCTCCCCGCGGCGATGGCGCCGGAGTTCGGCGAGGCGCAGCCGGACAAGACCCGGGAGCGGCAGGGAAAGTCCTGGAGCGCCACCGAGCCCGAACTCCACTTCGAGCCGAGGGAAGGCGAGCGCAACGCCTTCAGCCTCGCGGTCACCGGCCAGGACACCTTCGGACTGCTGGAGTGGTGGGCCACGGGAGACTTCAACGGAGATGGGCAGGAGGACGTGATCGCCTATCGGGCCATGTCCCCCCGAGGCGGCTCCCTGACCGACATCGCCGGATTCGTGCTGACGCGCTCCCAACCCCAGGGAGTCCTCCAGATCCTCGAGCAGTGGCGGTAACCGTCCGGGACCCCAAGACCCACAGGCATGCGCAACGCACACAAGCACTCCACCTCGCGCTCCATGTTCGGCCTCGCTCTTCTGACGTCCACGGCGTCCTTGCTGCTCGGGGCGGCGCCAGCACCGGCCCACGCGGAGGAGCGCCTGTGTGACTCGGAATGGGGAGCGAAGAGTCTCACCATCGAGATCGGCGAGCGGAAGAACGATGGACAGCCATTGCAGTCCTACGATCCCTCGAAACCCTTCGCGCCCTACGATCTCCCGGGAGATCGCTACCTCTTCGCCGAAAAGGCAGTGGTGTACCGGACCGTGGGCAACTTCACGGACAGGCAGGAAGGCGAAGAGGCGCTGAAGACGGTCTACACGGAGATGACCCACCTCTACACTGGGGCCTACAAGCCCTACCTGACGAGCCTGGGTCCCTACCTGGTCAACGACGCCTCGACCTGCAAGGTGAACAGGGACAATCCGGTCATCGACCCGGCCTCCTGGATCATGGAGAAGGACAAGGTGCTGTTGGTGGGGCAGGCCACCACGGCCTGCGAGCGGGGCCAGACCACCAAGAAGCTCACCGTGGTGTCCTGTGACGGGAAGAAAAACCTGCTCACCGACTCGGTCTCCGCGCCCTGCGAGGCCGGCCGGATCACCACCTGCATCCACCCCCTGGCTCCGGGCGTCTTCATCTTCGAGCACTCCTACTCACCACCTGGCGCGGGAACCTCGGTGAACCTGCGGGTCTACGACACGGGCAAGAAGAAGAAGCTCAAGGCCTTGTCCTGGGTGAACGAAGGCGGGCCCGAGGCCGAGGTGCTGGGCGTCGAGGACGTCGACAAGGATGGCGTTCCCGAGATCGTGCGCAGCATCGCCGAGAGCGGCAAGCCCACGTCCCTGTTCAAGTGGAAGAGCGGCAAGCTCACCGAGGTCAAGGCTCCGTGAGCTACAGCCACCAACAAACCACGATGTCCGAGCGGCGCTCAAGCACCGTCCGAATCAGCCAATCCAAGACTACAGACATGCGCAACCCAAACAAGCACGCCACCTCCTGCACCATGTTCGGCCTTTCTCTTCTGACGTCTGCGGCGTCCTGCCTGCTCGGGATGGCGCCAGCACCGGCCCACGCGGAGGAGCCCCTGTGTGACTCGGCGTGGGGAGCGCAGAGCCTCACCATCGGGGTCGGCGAGCGGAAGAACGATGGCCAGCCGTTGCAGTCCTACGATCCCGCGAACCCCTTCGAGCCCTACGATCTCCTGGGGGATCGCTACCTCTTCGCCGAGAAGGGAGTGGTGTACCGGACCGTGGGTCGGTTCACGGACAGGCAGGAAGGCGAAGAGGCGCTGAATAAAGTCTATACGATGAGCCACCTCTACACGGGGGCCTACCCACCCAACCTGACGAGCCTGGGGCCCCACCTTGTGAGTGAAACCTTTTCCTGCAAGGTGAACAGGGACAATCCGGTCATCGACCCCGCCTCCTGGATCATGGAGAAGGACAAGGTGCTGTTGGTAGGCCAGGCCACCACGGCCTGCGAGCGGGGCCAGACCACCAAGAAGCTCACCGTGGTGTCCTGTGATGGCAAGAAGAATCTGCTCACCGACTCGGTTTCCGCGCCCTGCGAGGCCGGCCGGATCACCACCTGCATCCACCCCCTGGCCCCAGGCGTCTTCATCTTCGAGCACTACTACTCAGCACCTGGCGCGGGAACCTCGGTGAACCTGCGGGTCTACGACACGGCCAAGAAGAAGAAGCTCAAGGCCCTGTCCTGGGTGAACGAAGGCGGGCCCGAGGCCGAGGTGCTGGGCGTCGAGGACGTCGACAAGGATGGCGTTCCCGAGATCGTGCGCAGCATCGCCGAGAGCGGCAAGCCCACGTCCCTGTTCAAGTGGAAGAGCGGCAAACTTACCGAGATCAAGAATCCGTGAGCTACAGCCACCAGCAACCCACGCACAAATACACGACGGACGCGGAACTCGAGCGCATCTATGGCAAGCGCCTGGTGCACAACGACTTCCAGAGCGACAGCATCACCGGCAGCTTCGAGAAGACGGCGCGGGTTCTGGAGAATCCCGTCCTCGAAAGCTTCAGCCGGAACCATATCGTCGACGTGAAACTGCCGGGAATCGGTCCACAGAAAGAAAAGACCGTCACCGTGCAGTTCAACCGGAAGCTGGCCCATCTCTTGTCGGCCGCATTCGAGAAGATCCGGTCCGAGAACATCCCCTACACCATCTATCAGGTCGGCGGATATTTCTTCCGCTACCAACAAAACCCCAGTGTCCGAGAGGCCCTCGAGCACCGCCCGGAGTACGCGGACCTGCGAAAGGACAAGGGTTTCTCGGCCAACTGGAACATCGTCTGCGCGGAGCGGGATCGACAGCTCAAGACGTTCGATGAGAGGATTCCCTACGGCAGCAAGACGAAAGCCAAGAAGGATCTGCTCTCCAACCACGCCTTTGGAAGCGCCATCGACATCAATTGGGAGACGAATCCCTACAAGAAAGGAGCCCTGTTCGACCTCCATCCCAGGATCGTGACGATCCTGGAGAACTTTGGCTTCAGCTGGGGCGGCAAGTACCACGATTACATGCACTTCGAGTACCTGCGCGGCACCATCGAGGGAATCCCCGATGAGGATCCACCGCAGGTATTCTACCCCTTCAGCAGGGAGCAACAGCGGGAATCACCCATCAAGTATTACTATCTGAACGAGCGAGGAAAGGGAGGGTACTTTCCCGTCGGCCTCCTGCAGAACCTGCACGGTGGCGTCCATCTGGAAGCGGAAGCTACCTCCGCCAGAACACCCGTCCGCGCCGCCATGCCAGGCTTCATCGTGGCCGCGCGCCTCATGGCGCCCAACAAGGGCGGAGACAACCCGGACGTCCGCCGGGTCACGGATGATCGCCCCCTGGGTTTCGTTCTGCTCCGGCACGAAATCCTGGACAAGACCAGCAATGGTCCAGCGCAAGGGCAAGCGGCGTCCACCGCGGAAGGCGGCGCCCAGGAGCACTCCCTCTACAGCCTGTATATGCACCTGGCGGCCCCCAACTGGGACGCGACCACTCCAGACCCCGCGGAGGCACCCTGGCTGGCCGCTCTCCTCAAGATGAGGTTTGGCGGAGTGGTGGACCTGAACCCCCGCAGCCCGGATGTCGGCAAGACCCTCTGGTCCAAGGAAGCACTGAGTCCCGAGGCAACCTCTTTCAAGGTGCATGACCGCGAATCGCCCTTGCCCGCCCAGAAGGGACAGAACGTCGTGGCGTTGGGCAAACCGAGCCCCGAGGATGTCCGTCAAGCCATCGAGGCCCTTCAAGCGGGCGCCGTCGTTACTTTTGATCGCGCGCTCTTTCCCGTGGCCGCGGGCGAGACCATCGGGTTCATCAGTGAGAACCAGCCCCTGGAGGGACTGACGACCTCCGCCCAACAGGCCACGTCCGCCAGATACCTGCACTGGGAGATGTTCTCCACCAGCCCGCAGGGCGGCGTCATCCAGATTCTTCGCAATCGGGCCGGAATCGACAACCTCTTCAACCCGATCCAGGAGCTCCGGCAGGACAACTTCCTGGAAATGCCTTCGGCTGAGAACGAGGGCGCAGCCAACGAACTCCAGCAACTCCTAGGCAACACGGGTGAGCGGCTCGTGGAGCAGTTGCAGTCGGACACCTACGGTGAGCACCTCCTGCAGCACTTCAACGAGGGGAAGAGCTTCTTTCCTGGCCGACCGGACACGGCCCCCCGGTTCACATACCCGCTCGAGATAACCCTGGACAACACCTACCAGTACAAAGGGGACGCCACGGGCCAGTGCTCTCTCGAGGTCCAATTCTTCAAGGGAGGCGTTTCCCTCAAGAAGGAGACGATCCGCTTCAAGCCGGAGCAGAGCACTCTCACCTTGAATGTCCCCGCGGAGGCGGACACCTTCGATCTCTGGTCTCCCGATTTCTTCCTCGACAAGCCCGAGCCCGCGGCGAACGAGAATCCGCGCCCCAAACGGCTCGAGGACCGCATGAAGTTGTTCGAGAAGACGGTGACCCACCATTGGCGCAACCTCTTGCTGGATCACTTGAACGAGTGGACCCCGGAAGGTCTCGATACCCAGTTGGAGGCACGCCGCGCGGCCGGGCATCTGGAGGATCTCGTCGACACCTCCAGCCCGACCGTCTTCGAAGCGTGGAAGAAGAACATCCGGCCCCTGAGTTGGTGGTCCCGGAAGAAGGACGAGGATGATCCGTATGGAGAGGTTCCCGTCCGCGGAGCGGAGGCCGAGCAAGAAAGCATCTTCGGCTCGGGGAATCACCTCCTACCCAAGTCCGCCAACACCCTCAATGCGCATCCGGTGACAGCGCTCTGGCTCATCGACATCCTTCTCGAAAAGGAAGCCATCGCCTTCAAGAAAGCCTGGCCACCGGAAACGCTGAGGCGCGACGAGAGCACCCAGAAGCCTCCGTTTCTCGGCTTCCTCCTCCCCGAGGAGAGGCTGGAGGTGGGAATGGACTTGCTCGCCATCCTGGTGCAACATGGATACAGCACCACGGACGGAATGAACGCGACGGATGTGCTGTTCCACGCGACTCCGGAAGGAGAAGGGGCTCCGACCTTGCCTCCCCAGGTCCTGGGCCGAACCGTCTACCACGATGGCGTCGCCATGCTTCGCACCTCCTTTCCCTTCTGGGGAGGCTGGCGGCTGCATGCCACGAATGGAGCCAATCAACCCTTCGAACCCATTCAGAGCCAGGGGGCGGCTCTCCAGCTCGCGAGACCGATACCCGAGGGGCAGACCTTCGTACTCGGAGCCGGAAGAGCCGCGCCGGGCTCCGATGGGAAGATTCGTCCTCTCGCCGCCGGGAGTCTGGCGTTCAGCAAGAACAGGCCCTACTCCCTCGCGGGCTACGTTGTCTTCGAGTATTGGCGATCGACCACCGCGAGCACGCCCAATCCATCGGAGCCGTCCACGTTTGGCGCATATGCCCTTCCCGTTGTCGCGAGCAGGCCGCCCCTGTTGAGAACCGAGCGAGGACTCAAATACAGGGGTGACTTCATCGTGGGAAAGGAGAAGGAGAAGAGCAATCCCAGGGTCACGACGGACTTCTCCTTCCAGGACTTCGTGAGCCATCGCCAGTTTGGACAGGTATTCGCGGGTAACGCGAAGACGAACTTCACGCTGGCTGTTCCTCTCGCGCAACGACTCCAGGAATTGAAGGAGGCGTGCCGTCCGAAGAGTCGGCAGGAGAAAGGTGTCGTTCCCCTCGTGAAGCGGCTGCTCGTGAACGGCTTGAGCATGTATGTGTCGACCGCTTCGGGGGCGGCGGCCGAACTCGATGTCCTCGAGCAGAAGCTCGCGCAACTCAGTGCCTCGACGTTCTTCTCAGTGGAGAGGCTGGTATCGGAATCGGCGATTCGCCTCACCTATACTCCTCCCGAATCCGCGGGACTGATCCATTTCGAGTTCGATCCAGGCCCAGCCCTGGGACGCATCGCCGCGGAGGCCCTCTCCGCAGAAGGAGAGCGGCTTCACGTCCGACCCCGCTTCATCGCCCCCAATGGCGGACACCTGGTGCTGGCCGACAAGGAATCCCCCGTGGGGGATGTGACGAAGCTGCTCACCGCCTCGCTGGAGGACATCAAGTCCGCCTGTGGCAATGACTACCTGGAGGCCGTCGCGGACAAGCTCCTGCCCCCCGTGGGCAGGTTCGAGTTCGGCGACGTCTCCCTCAAGATGGGGCGAGGCAAGTTGTACACGACGGTCCGCCTCCATGGCGATGCGAAGCAATGGACCGCGGCCGCTCCCGTCATAAAGCTCAAGCTGGGTGAGGAGACGTTCCAGCAGGGGAAGCTCGTCGGTTCGACGGTCAGCGCGGAATGGGATCTCTTCAAGGACAAGAAGGGCAAGCCGCTGCCGGGCCGCTGGGGCGGAACACTCGAGTTCTCGGCCGAGATCTCCCAACCCGACAAGGTGACGACGCCTCCCCCCGGCATCTCGTGGGCGGTGGAACTCAAGCCCCGCCTCGAGGAGCTCAAACACGAGATAGGCGCCAAGAGCATCCGGTTCCTGGGGCAGGCCAGCCACCTGCCCACGGACGTTTCCCTTCACCTCACCTGCGAGCGGAAGGACGAAACGGGTCAATGGCAGGAGGACATCGGCATCACCCAGTTGATCCGCTACAAGATTCAAGCGAGCCAACAGTCCTCTCATTACGGGTGCTGCACGGACACGGGCGCATTCGAGGCCAACGTCCTCAAGAGCGCCCTGAAGAAGACCCCGGGGACCTTCCGCTTCGTCTGGGCTCCCAAGGGAACGCGAGCGGGCGACACGGTCGACGTTCACGGCATTGCCGTCGAGGTCAGGACGTCTCCTGAAATCAACCCCGAGGATCTGGGAGCCTGATCATGGCCACGACCGAAGAGCAGGTGAAGAAGCCGGGAACCGTCAGCCTGAGCGCCGGCTACCGGGCCTCGATTCCCTTCGTGCTCGTTCCACGCACGTCCATCACCCTGGACTCGCCGGGCTCCCTGGCATCGATGGGCCTCCAGTCCGGTGTGCCCCTCACGATCAGCTTTCCCATCAAGGGCGCCAGCAAGCACTTCCCTCCGGGCAATCGCAAGTGTGCCCTCTCCTGGTTGGTGTCGCGCGAGGGCAAGGAGTTCTCCTACCCCGTGGATGGAGAGGTGCTGATGAAGATCCAGCCCGACGGGAGGTTCGAAGTCGAGGTGAACGGAAAGACGCCCATCGTCGACGTGCTCGCCCAGCAGTTGATTGGACGGGGGAAGCTGGGCTTTTCCCTCACCCCCGACTTTCCCCACGCGGACACGGTGACCTTCAAACCCGCCGTCGACTTCAACAACCCGTGTGAAATCCACGTGCGCCTGCCCGAGAAGAAGCTCCTCGGCGAGCGCATCACCTTCACGCCCCATTTCGGCCTGGTCTTCCAGCAGGCGGAGCTCGAGCTGCGCGTCTTCGAGAGTGACGAGGGCTCGGACGAGATCGCTGCCACGGAGCCTCGCAACGCCTTCACCCACACGTGGACCCCGGGCTACTTCTTCACGCTGTCGCGCTCCTGGGCCATCGGATTCACGGACGATAGCTGCCATCAACTGGCGGACGTGGGACAAGAGGAAGTCGGCGCCTTCGAGTTCGCCTGGCAGCTCTGGGGAAAACACAGTGGTGGCGCCCCCACCCTGCTGCTCGAGAACAAGAACTTCCTCACGGTCCCCAGGCCCAAGCTGGAGGACTTCCGGATCGAATACGACCCCTCCATCGAGGGCACGTGGGAGGTGAGTGGAAAGATCTCGGGAGTCTCGCCCCGAGCGGAGCTCCAGCTCGACGTGGCGCTCGTGGAGCCGCGGTCCAAGACCCCCCTGCTGATCAGCCACGAGGCCACGACCGTCCGGCTGCCCCTGGGCTCGGACGGCATCTTCGAGGGCTATCTGGGAGAGCGGCACTGGCTGTTCACGCGGCCCGCGGCCGGGGAGTTTCCCCTGGCCCCCGCCTTCGCCATCCTCTCGCTTCCGGCCGCGCTCCGCGATGGCAAGCGGGGCCCCATCGCCGCGCATCTGGACTTCGACGACACGACGTTCTCCGCGTTCAAGGGACACGAGCTGTCATGGGACATCGACGCGGACTGGGTGTGCTCGCGAGAGGCGGTCGCGACCGAGCCGCGGCCCCCCCGGCCCAAGCGGCGCAAATCGGGGATCGTCGTCATCCCCGCGCCACCCGCCAGCGCGGGCGACCAGAAGGGGCCGATGACCTTCGAGGAGATGTGGAACGACCTCTGCGCCTGGGAGGGAATCGTCGCGTACATGTACCTGGACACGAAGGGCCACGTGACGGTGGGCGCGGGCAACCTGCTCAACACCGCGAAGGACGCCCAGGCGCTGCCCTTCCAGAACAAGGACGCGGGCCGCGCGGCGACGCCGGAGGAGATCGCGACGGCGTTCCAGCAGGTCAATCAGATGAAGAAGGGGATGTGGTTCACGGAGTACGCGCAGCGGCCGATGATCGCCCTCACGGATCAGTTCATCCGCGACCTCGTGAAGAAGCGGCTCGACACCGAGTTCCTTCCGGTCATCCGGGAGACCTTCAAGCCTCACTTCGACAGCTACCCGCTCTGTGTGCGCCGTGCGCTGCTCGACATCGCCTACAACCGCGGCGCGTACAGCTTCAACACGAAGGTCCCGGAGTTCACCGCCGCCGTCAAGGCGCGCAACTGGACCCTCGCGGCGTCACTGAAGTGTCTGGATCACGGTGCCGAGGCACGCGCCCAGTGGCGCAAGTCGCTCTTCCAGTACGCCCTCGTCGTCGAGCCCCCCAAGAAGAGCTGACGCGGACTCCCGGGGCGCACCCGGGCGTCCCGCCGGGAAGAGGAGGGCCGGCTCGTGCGTCCTCGGGCTGGTGGTTCTCCTTCGCATACTGTCCTGGTTGCCGCTGAGCGCGGCCGGCCTGCTCTGGGCCGCGGTGCTCGGCCTCGTGGCGCTCTGGCCCCAACACCCCACGGGTGCGCGCCAGTTGAGCTGGAGGGATGCGACCGGCCAGCCGCTCGCTTCCGCCCCGAGCGGCTGCGGCGGCGTCACCCGCTTTCCCCTGCTCGTCGATCAGGACCGGGTCTGGCTCCCCTGCCCGGCGGCGCCGGACCTGCCCACCGGCACCTTCGCCCTCCTGCTGCCCCGGCGCGGAGAAGCCCGCCTCCTGGAGTCACTGCCCGAGCACCTGGCCCTCGAACGGGTGGAGGGCCTGCTTCCGGGGCCCGGCGGGCGCGTGGGAATCGTCTACCGGGCCAGCGCGCGCACATCGCCGCCGGGCGGAGGGAAGGACGTGCTGGTCGCGGCCGTGGCGGACGCGGAGGGCTGGCGGGAGCTTCCGGAACGCCTTCCGGGTGGCGCGGGCAGCCGCCTGCTCGGCCTGGGCTGGGCGGGCTACCGGCTGGAGGTGGCGCTCGCGCCCGCCCGAGGCGAGGACACACGCGCCAGGGCCGCGGACGCGGTGCTCGTCCGGGTGGGCGACCGGGACCTGCCCCGCGTCGTCACCCGCGAGGAAATGTGCCTGGATCGCACGGACTGCGTCGTGCGCGCGGCCTGGAACGCGAGCTTCCGCGGTTGGCGCTTCCTCGTCGAGGACGGAGGAACCCTGCGCGAGGTCGCGGAGAGCGGGGCGGGAGAGGCCGCCGGACAGTCCCTCCAGTTGCTGGCCGGGCTCGATCTGCGCGTGGCCGGACGCATGCGCCCACCGAATCTGCCGGCCACCCACCAGCTCGAACCCGACGGCAGCATCCTCCCCGCGCGGCCTCCGCCTTCCGGACTGCGCCTCCTGCCCTCGCCCCTGGTGGTCGGGGACACACGGCTCGAGACCCTCTCCCGCTTCGTGCCGGAACCGGGAGAGGGCATCGTCCACGAATGGCGCGGCCAGCGGTGGAACACGGTGTCCGGTGCGGAGGGTCTGCTCCGGGTGGGTGAAGGCACCGGGGCCCTGACCGCCGTCGCGCGCCTCGAGAGCCCCTGTACCCACCTCGCCTCCGGCTTCCTCGTTCCCACACGCCGGGGCCTCACGCTGCTGGGCCCCGAGGGATGCCACGTGGGCCTCACCTCCTCGGGACAGCGCGCCGATCCGCTGAACCTCCTCGAGCACCTCGAGTACTCCCGCCGCCCCCATGCGCTGCTCGCGCTGCTCTTCGTCGTGCTCGGCTTGCCGGCGCTGCTCATCCCAGCGAGCGTGTCGAGCCGGCCACGGGCTCGCGACCACCGGCTGTTCGTCCGCGCGGTGCTCGCCTCCTGCTATCTGCTCGGCGCCCTGCCGCTGCTGTCCTGGCTGTGGCCGCTGCTGTCCTGACTCCGGGCTGGAGAGGACGCCCGGAAAAGACGAAGGCTTCCGCCCGGAACACGGACGGAAGCCTCGAGCGAGCCACCCGGAAGGGGGGGGCGAAACTACAGCAGCTTCATCAGCTCGGCGCGCTTGGCGTTGTACTCCTCATCGGAGAGTACGCCCGCGTCCTTGAGCTCCTTGATCTCCTTGAGCCGCTGCGCCGGGCTGCGCGTGTCGGCCGGGGGGGCCGCGGCGGGAGGAGGCTGCTGGGGCTGCTGCTGGAACTGGGGCTGCTGCTGGTTCTGGTTGTTGGCGAACATCTGGGCCATGCCGAAGCCCATGCCCATGCCCATGCCCTGCAGCGCGCCGTCCGAGCCGCCACCGCCCTTGGCCATGCCCTCGGACGCGCCGAGCATCGCCTGGCCCTGGGCGTACTGCTGGAAGCCACCGGCCAGCCGCGAGTAGGCCACGTCCTTGGAGAGCTTCTTGAGCGTCGCCTCGTCCTCTTCCTTGATGCTGACGTGGAAGTTGCCCATGCGCACCACGGTGAGGCCGTAGGTGTCCACATGCGGCTTGAGCCCGGCGATGACCTCGGTCTCGATCTCCTCGGTGTACGCGCCGCTCGTCACGTCCAGCAGCGGCCAGCGCTTCTTCACCAGCAGCTCGGCGATGCGATCCCGCGTCACCTTGAGCACCTGGCTCTTGAACCAGCTGACGAACTCCGCGTTGTTGGCGCGGCCCATGCCGACGAGGCCCACCACGAGCTTCTCCGGCTCCGTCACCCGGATGGAGAAGTCGCCGTACACCATCGTCCCGATGCCCAGCCCCGTCTCCGGATCGCGCACGTCACCGATGGGGCCGCCGAACTTCAGGCCCGTGAACTCGCGCGTGGAGACGAAGAAGATCTCCGCGATGAACAGGTTGCCGCCGGTGAAGCCCTCGACCAGGCGGCCAATGAACGGGATGTTCTTGGTGTCCAGCTGGTGCCGGCCCGGCCCCAGCTTCCCCTCCACCTTGCCGTCCTTCACGAAGAGGGCGACCTCGTCCGCATCGACGGTGAGCTGGGTGAGCATCCGGACGTTCTTCTCCGGATACTTGTAGACAATCTCGCCCTTCGCCTCGTCAGCCCGCGCGATGAAGTTGCGCTGCGACTCGCCCTTGATCGTATCGAAGAATCCCATCGTGCTTTCGTCGCCTCCAGAGAACGCGTCGACCACCGGGAGTCCACGCCGCGTCCCTACTTCAACGCATGACGCGCGAACCTATTGCATGTGGGCGATGCCCGTACATCCCCATCCGGTCCCTGGAAACATGCCAAAGGGCCCGGTCGTTTGCCAGTCAACCGGTTGAGCGGGCGTCATCCGACGGTCAGCCCCAGCGGCTGAGGAGCCGCTCGCGGTCGAGCAGGCGGACACTGGCCCACAGGAGAGCCACGTCCAGCAGGAGCACGACGGCGCCCTGCACCGCGTAATAGACGGGGCCGGCGTTGAGGACCCCGGCCACCTGCCCCGCCACGAGCCCCACCAGGGGCAGCACCACGAGCGCGGAGAGCTGCTGGGCGGTGCGCGCCTCGGCCACGCGCGCGGAGATGAGCACCGCCACGCCATTGCCGAAGAAGGCGAACAGCGGCGCCAGCACGAGCACTCCGAAGGTCCACAGGGTGTTGGGCATCAGCAGCCCCTGGCCCAGGGGCCAGCCCACCACGTCCACGCCGATGCACAGCAGGAGGAAGGCCACCCAGGAGATGAGCACCGCCGGCACCAGCGACGCGAGGCTCTTGCCCGCCACCAGCTCCATCGCCGTCACGGGCGAGGCGAGCAGCGGCTCCAGCGTGCGCCGCTCGCGCTCACCCGCCACGCTCTGCGAGGAGACGAGGATGGGGACGAAGACGGGCATCACCAGGAACATGCCGAACCAGTCGAGCAGGGTGCGCTCCACCAGGAAGCGTCCCGCGTTGGCGTTGAGCGGCAGGGTGGGATCGTAGAAGAGCGCGACGACGCGCAGGTTGCTGTCGTCGGGGTTGCGCGTGTACGTCCAGACGACCACCACGGGCACCACCACGAGCACCAGCGGCAGCGCCGCCATGGCGAGCAGCAGCGACGGGTTCTTGCGCAGGTCCAGGAAGTCCTTCCAGAAGACGGCCAGCGCGCGCCGGGGATGGAAGCTCATGGGGCGCCTCGTCCTTCTGCGCGTCCTTCACGGATGAGTTCCAGGTAGACCTCCTCGAGCGGGCGCTGGGCGGGAACCGCGCCGCGCACCCGGGCACCCGCCCCCACCAGGCACGCCACCACATCCGGCGCCTGGGACTCGTCCGCGAGCATCACCCGCAGCCGGCCGCCCTCGGCGAGCGAGGACGGGGCGAAGGGCAGCGTGGCCAGCGCCGGGACGAACCGCGAGGCCTCGCCCTCCACGGACACCTCCAGCGAGCTACCCGCGCGCCGCAGTTCCTGGAGCGGAGCGAGCGCCAGCAGCCGCCCCTTCACCACCGCCACGCGCGTGCACAGGCGCTCCACCTCGGCCAGGTTGTGCGAGCACAGCACGAGCGTGCGCCCCTCCGCCGCCAGCTCCGCCACGGCGTCGCGCACGGTGCGCGCGGACTCGGGATCCAGACCGCTCGTGGGCTCGTCGAGGAAGATGACCTGGGGCTCGTGCACCAGCGTGCGCACGATGGCGAGCTTCTGCCGCATGCCCTTGGAGAAGCTCCCACAGGGCTCGTTCTCACGGCCCCCGAGACCGAAGCGCTCGAGCCACGCCTGGGCCCGGGGCCACGCCTGGCGCTCGTCCAGTTCGTGCAGCTTCATGAAGAAGCGCAGGTTGTCGCGCGCGCTGAGCCGCTCGTAGAGCCCGGGCTGTTCGGTGAGCAGGCCCACCGTGCGGCGCAGGGCCTCGCCCTGGGTGCGCACCGAGTGGCCCCAGACATGCGCCTCGCCTTCCGAGGGCTGGAGCAGCCCCGTGAGCATGCGCACCGTGGTCGTCTTCCCCGCGCCGTTGGGCCCGAGCAGGCCGAACACCTCGCCCGGGCGGACGTCGAAGGACAGCCCCTCCACCGCGGTGCGGGAGCCAAAGCGCTTGGCGAGACCCTGAACGGAGATTCCACTCAATCGATGGTCACCAGGACGAACTTGTTGTTGATGTCGCGGTCCACGACCGTCACCACCTTGTCGGTGCCCGCGTTCTGACGAAGGATGCCCAGCCGGTTGTGCTCCACGAGTGCCCACTCGCGGCCGGGCTGCTCCACGAAGGGGCGGAGCTTGGGCGTCTCGCGGATCTGCTTCACCGTGTTGCGCGAGTAGAACGTCTCCCCGCGCCAGTTCATCAGGTAGGCGGCGATGGGCTCGTCCGGCTTGCGCTGGGCGTAGTAGCGCCAGAACAGATCGCGCTGGGTCCAGTGGTGGGACAGGTCCACCCAGTGCCCCCAGTTGAACCAGAGGGCGAAGCCGGCCGCGAGCGCCCAGAAGGTGCCGTACAGCATCACCCGCGCGCGCAGCAGGCAGGCCACCACCGCCAGGCCGCCGGCCACCGTGAAGGTGAAGCCCAGGGCCATCTTCACGTTGACGGGCTCGGACAGGGACTTGAGCAGTGCGTCCGCGGACGCCGGGGCCGTCACGCCTCGAGCGAGCGCGCCGCCGCCCACCATCAACAGGAGGACGCTGAAGCACCACAGCCCCGTGCGCGACTCCGCCCCGGCCCGCGACGCCTGCCAGGCCACCCAGGCGCCCACGAGGATCAGGGCCCCGCCCACCAGGGGAGTGGCGGGCACCGAGCCGCGCGTGGCCATGGGTACGAAGAAGGCCACGCCCAACGCGAGGCACAGCCACGCCGTCGCGCGCGCGGTCGGCGAGGCGCCCGACTTCGGGGGAAGCACGCCCAGCGCGAGGTAGGCGCCCACGGCCAGCAGCACCAGCGTGAGCAGATCCCCCACCCAGAGCGGGCGCGAGGCGAACATGGCGATGGGCTTGGTGACGAGCTCCATCGGGTAGGGCCGGTCGTAGTTGTAGACGAAGAGATCGGTGAAGTCCTTCGGGTGGTTGGCCAGGTCATGGCCCACGAGCAGGAAGAGGATGAACCCGAAGACGAGGCTCATGGAGTGCGCGGAGATGCCCTCCTCCCACAGCCGGTCCACGAAGAGGCCGAGGAGGATGGCGAGGCCCGGCAGCACCGGGAAGACGTAGTGGTGGAACTTGGTGGCGGAGGAGGCCAGCAGGGTGAAGGAGAAGGCCACCCACAGCGTGGCGATGAGCGCCAGGTGGTCCGCCCTGTCCCGCGAGCGTGGGCGCAGCCGCGACACCAGCGCGAACGCCCCCGGCACCAGCGCCACCCAGGGGAAGATGGCGAAGCCGCCCTGCTCGATGAAGTAGACGAAGGAGCCGCCCGGCGTGGTGGTGTGCACGCCCGCGCTCAGGCGGTTGAGGTGGTCGTGGATGAAGAAGCGGTACCAGAAGAGCTTGCTCTCGTCGTCCACGCCATCGAAGAGGCACAGCACGAGGTACCAGGGCACGGCCACCGCGCAGAACACGAGGATGCCCGTGCCCAGCTTCATCGTGTACATCTGCGCCCACAACACCGGCATGGGGCGCTGTCCGGCGCGCACCTCGGCGCGGAAGCCCCGCTCCAGCAGCCAGCGCAGGTGCGCGTTGAGGCTCGCGCTGTCGTAGGGGATGACGGCGAAGAGCGCGTAGAGGACGAGGATGACGGCCGGCAGGCCCACGCCCAACAGCCCCTTGGCCAGGGTGGACAGGCCCGCGAACACGTAGAAGGCGTACCACCACGCGGCGCGGTGCTGAGTCTTGTCATCGAGCTGGCCGATGAGCGCGCACGCCATCGCGCACACGAGCGTGGTGACGAAGGGCGTATCCGTCACCGTCTGCCGCGTGAGCAGGAAGTAGAGCGGCATGGTCGCCACGATGAACCCGGTGGCCAGCCCCGCGCGCACGCTCACCACCCGCGCCACCGCCAGCGACAGCAGCGCCACCGCGGTGATGCTCAGCAGCGCGAAGGGCAGTCGCATGCCCCACTCCGTGTAGAGCCCCAGCGCGCCCTCGGAGCGCAGCGACCCCACCACCTGCATGCCCAGCGCCTGCATCCACATGGTCATCGGCGGCTTGGAGAAGAACCACGCGTTCTCCCAGAAGGGGAACACGTAGTCGCGCCGCTGCACCATCTCGCGGCCCACCTCGCCGTAGTGCGTCTCCCAGGGATCCCACAGGCCCACCGCGCCCAGGTAGGGCACGAAGAGCAGGGCCGCGAAGGCGGCCGTCGCCAGGGCCACGCGCCACGAGGGCTCCAGCGCCATCCATCGGCGCGCCCACGGCTCCTGGTGAATGCCCTTGCCGAGGACGGCCTCGGTGAGGGAGTGGGGCTCCTGCTGCGCTCCGTTGCTCGCCACGGGGAAGCTGCCTCCATCCGCATTGCCCCGGACACCGCACCCGGGTCGCGGCCTTATATCCCCGCCCCGCCCCGGGGTGTGCACCTTCACCCGCGGCGCCCCTCCGCTCGCCGCCGCGCCCGCTCCCCTCCGCGCCCCGGCTCGCGGCCAGATGTCCGATGGACAACCGAGCTGTCAAGATCCCTTCTTGTCGGAAAAGCCCTGTCTTTTAGGACGGATACCCTTCTTGAGGTGCCCGGGGGCGTTCTGCTATAGCTGTAAGGGGACCCAACCCGTGCTGAAGCTCATCATCGAAGACGACGAAGGGCGAAAGACCGTAGTTCCCTTCATGCGCGACGAGATCACGATCGGTCGTCAGGAGGGGAACACCATCCGCCTGACCGAACGCAACGTGTCTCGCCGACACGCCCGCCTGTTGCGCCAGAACGGGCACGTGGTGGTGGAAGACCTGGGCAGCTACAATGGTGTGCGCATCAATGGAGAGCGCATCCAGGGGCCCGCCCAGGTCGGGGACGGAGATCTGATCCAGATCGGCGACTATGATCTGGCCGTCCAGCGCGAGGTGCCGCAGCCCATCGCGCCCACCATCCGAGTCCCCGCCTCGGCCCTGCAGGCGGCGATCGCCCAGGCCGAAAGCGCCGCCGCCGCCGCGGAAGCCGCCGAGAAGGCGGCCGGCAACAAGGAGAGCGAGGAGGACTCGGACGACACCCGCGAGGACACGCCCTCCGACGCCATTGGCGAGACCACCACGGTGCTGCCCGGCAGGCAGCAGCGCCGCCAGTCCACCGCGGTCATCCGCCTGGATCAGGTGGAGATGAACCGGCCGCGTCGGCTCGAGAACGTGGAGCCCGAGGACGCGCCGCGCCTGATCGTGGTGGGCCCCGAGTTCAAGGGCCAGGAGTTCGTCTGCATCCGCACCGAGATGCGGGTCGGCCGCACCGAGGACAACGACATCGCGATCGACCACCGGTCGCTGTCGCGGCTGCACGCCAAGATCGTCCGCGAGGACACCGGCGAGTGGCGCATCATCGACATGCAGTCGGCCAACGGCATGAGCGTCAACGGGGAGATCTACGCGCAGGCCTCCCTGTCGCACGGAGACATCGTCGAGCTCGGCCATGTGAAGATGCGCTTCGTCGGCCCCGGGGAGAACGCCTCGGGCCTGGCGAACGATGCGGCGAAGGGCTCGAAGAAGGGGCTCGTGCTGACGCTGGCCGGTCTCGTCCTGCTGGGCGCGGCCGGAGGCGCCGCCTGGTTCGTCTTCGGTCAGACGCCCTCCAGCCCGGAAGCTCCCGTCGCGGTGGCGCAGCCACCCCCGGAGGAGACTCCGGCCCCACCGCCCGACACGGCCCCGCCGCCCACCGAGCCCGTGGTCAACACGGCCCCGCCGCCCACCGCGGCCGAGGAGAAGCTCCAGCCCGTCCAGGACGCCATCACGAAGCGCGACTTCAACACGGCCGTGGCCCTGCTCGAGGCGATTGGTACCACCGGGAAGCGCTCCCCCCGGGCCGAGGATCTGCTCAAGCAGGCCCGGACCGAGCAGGAGGCGCGGAAGAACCTGGACCAGGCCCGCAGGGACTTCGAGGCGGGCAAGCTGCAGGACGCCCAGAAGGGCCTCGCGGCCGCAGAGACCACGGTCGCCTTCGCCAGCGAGCGCACCGAGCTCAAGGCGAAGGTCGACACGGCGCTCAAGGCGGCCGACAAGCCCACCAACACCACCCGGCCCGCGGCGGGTACGGCGCAGCAGGCGAGCGCGGCGACCGACTCCAAGGCCTTGCTCGAAGAGGGCAAGACCCTGCTGCGTCAACAGAAGTACCAGGATGCGGAGTCCTACTTCCGCAAGTGCATCGCGGTCGATCCCAGCAACGCGTCGTGCCACATGTGGATGGGCACCACGGTGGCCCGGCTGGGTAACTTCGAGAAAGGCGCTCAGTTCTACCGGGAGTTCCTGCGGCTGGCGCCGAACGATCCCAACGCGGCCAAGGTCAAGAAGCTGATCGACGATTACGAGAAGAGTTTGAAAACAGGGGGCGGCAAGTAGCCCACGGGACGCGTGCCGCGCGCGCCGTCCGAATGGCGCGTCCCTCCCCCCAGGGCCACGCGCCGTCCCCCATACCCGAAGGAGCAGGTTCGTGCAGATCCGTATCCTGGTGGTCGATGATGAGCAGGACAACTGCGACTACCTCAAGCTCGTCCTGATGCGGGAGGGCTACGAAGTCGTCACCACGACGGACCCCACGAAGACGGTGGAGATCCTGCGCAGTGCCGACTTCCACCTCGTCATCCTGGACATGATGATGCCGGTGATGTCGGGCACCGAGGTGCTCGAGCACATCCGCAAGTACGACACGGACGTCGCCGTCATCGTCGCCACCGCCTACCCCACGGTGGACACGGCGGTGGCCTCGCTGAAGAACCAGGCGAGCGACTACGTGAAGAAGCCCATGGAGCCGGACCAGTTCCTCGGCGCCGTGCGCAACGCGCTCGCCAAGAAGGGCCTGTCGCAGGATCCCGAGGCGGACCTCCACCGCGCCATCGGCCGCACCATCCGCGATGCGCGCAAGACGCAGGATCTCACGCTCAAGCAGCTCGCGCGCCGCACCGGGCTGTCCGTGTCGCTGCTGTCGCAGATAGAGCGCGCCGAGTCCTCCGCCTCCATCTCGTCGCTCTACAAGATCGCCTCCGCCCTGCAACTGCGCATGGGCGAGCTGTTCGGCGACACCTGAGCCCACGAGGCGGGGCTCCCCCGCCTCACTGGCCGCGGAAGCGGGGCGGACGTTTCTCCAGGAACGCCGCCCTGCCCTCGCGAGCATCCTCGCTGGCGAAGGCCCGCGCCCGCACCTCGCGCAACCGGGACGTCTCCTCCTCGGACAGCGCGGGCCGCGTGAGCAACCGGAAGGCCTCCTTCATCCCCGCCACCGCCAACGGCGCCTGGGCGGCGAGCGTCCGGCACAGCTCCAGGGCCCGCGCGTCGGCCTCGTCCCCGGGAAGGCACTCATCCAACAGGCCCCAGGCCAGCGCCTCCCGGGCATCCAGCCGGCGTCCGGTGAGGAACAAGTGCTTGGCACGCGCCACCCCCACCAGTCGGACCGCGCGCGTCAGCCCCGCCGGGGAGTAGACGATGCCCAGCCGCGCCGGCGGCATGCTGAAGAGCGCATCCTCACCCCCCACGCGGAAGTCACACGCGGCCGCCAGGTCGAAGCCCGCGCCAAAGGCCGCCCCGCGCACGAGGGCGACGCTCGGCAGCGGCAGGGCCTCCAGCCGCTCCAGGCACACCATCAGCGCGTCATCCGGCAGGCGATCCGCCGTCGGCGCCGACAGCAGGTTCAGGTCATAGCCCGAGCAGAAGGCGCCCGCCTCGCCCTGGAGGAGCACGGCGCGCGCCCGGCCCGGAGCCGAGGCCAACGCCTCGTCCAACCGGGCCACCTGCTCGTCATCGAGCGCGTTGCGCCGAGCCGGGTTGGACAAGGTGAGCACGAGCACCTCGTCCCGCTCCTCCACGTGCAAGGCGGACGGCCCCACCCGCTGCGCCCCGCCTACCCGAGCACCACGAGGACGTCGCCCTCGTTGACGGACTGGGACTCCCTGCACCGAATCTCCACCACCAGGCCGGCCTCCTCCGCCTCCACCGGCATCTCCATCTTCATGGACTCGAGGATGACGAGCGTGTCTCCCGCGGAGACCTGCTGCCCGACCTTGATCTCGATCTTCCACACCGTCCCGGTGATGTGCGCCGCCACGTCCGCCATCGCTGTGCTCCTTCTCGGATGCTGCGTGTCTTTTTCGTGCTGAAAGGATCCGCCCCGCCGCGGGCTACGGCTTCGCGTGCTGCTCCAGGAAGCGCGTGTTCAGGTCTCCCGCGCGGAAGACCGGGTCGCGCAGGATGCGCAGGTGCAGGGGGATGTTCGTCTTGATGCCCTCGATGCGGTAGCCCTCCAGCGCCTGGATGGAGCGCTCGATGGCCTCGGCGCGCGTGGCCCCGGAGACGATGAGCTTGGCGATCATCGGATCGTAGTTCGGCGTGACGGTGTTGCCCTCGACGTAGCCCGAGTCCAGGCGCACGCCCTCGCCCGTGGGCGGCTGGTACACCTTGAGCGGCCCCGGCGAGGGCAGGAACTTCACTGGATCCTCCGCGTAGATGCGGAACTCGAGCGCCGCCCCGCGCCGCTTCACGTCCTCCTGCTTCACCGTGAGCCGCTCGCCGGCCGCGATGCGCAACTGCCAGCCGATGAGATCCAACCCCGTGGTCAGCTCCGTCACCGGGTGCTCCACCTGGAGCCGCGCGTTCATCTCGATGAAGTAGATGTCCCCGTCCGAGTAGAGGAACTCCACCGTGCCGGCATTGGCGTAGCCGAAGGCCCGCGCCGCGGTGAGCGCCGCCGTGAACAGCTTGTCGGCCAGCGCCGCGTTGCGCCCCTCCGCGAACAGCGGCGAGGGCGCCTCCTCCACCACCTTCTGGTGCCGGCGCTGGATGGAGCACTCGCGCTCCAGCCCATGGATGAGGTGGCCGTGATGGTCCCCGAGGATCTGCACCTCGATGTGGCGCGGCGCCGGGAAGTAGCGCTCGATGTAGACGCCCTCGCGGCCGAAGGCGGCCTTCGCCCGGTCCGTGCACTGACGGAAGACCTTCTCCAGCTCGGCGGGAGAGTTCGCCGCGGCCATGCCGATGCCACCACCACCGCCCGCGGCCTTGCACAGCACCGGGTAGCCGATGCGCTCGGCGGCTCGCTGCGCGGCCTCCACGTCCGGCAGCACGTCCTCGGTCCCGGGCACCACGGGCACGCCCGCGGCGGCCACGAGCTTGCGCGCCTGGCTCTTGTCCTTCATGCGCAGCATGGCCTCGGGCGGAGGACCCACGAAGGTGATGCCGGCGGCCTGGCACGCGCTGGCGAACTCGGCGCTCTCCGACACGAAGCCGTAGCCGGGATGCACCGCGTCCGCGCCCGTGCTCTTCGCCGCCTCGAGCAGCGCCGGGATGTTCAGATAGCTGTCCCGGGCGGGCGCCGGTCCCAGGCGCACCGCCTCGTCCGCCTCGCGCACGAAGGGCAGCTCCGCGTCCGCGTCCGAATAGACGGCCACGGTGCGAATCCCCATCCCCTTGGCCACCGCGTTGATGCGTCGGGCGATCTCACCCCGGTTGGCGATGAGCAGCTTCTTGAACATGGCGGACGTCCCCCTGCGTGAGGTCGGGCAAGGTAGACCCCGCATTCCGGGCTGACAAGGAGACAACGCACCCGCTGTCGGGAAGTTGCGGGCATGTAGGTAAATGGCGTAGGTTTCTCAACCGTGACGCCATCCACGACAGGAAGAGTGGTGGATCTCCAGGGAGCACGCCTCGAGCGGCGCTTGGAGATGTACCGGGCCCGGGTGACCGAGCGCCTTCGCACCAACCGAGCCGCCGTCGAGGCCCTCTACGAGGGAGGAACCCTCTTCTCGCCGCAGGGTACGCGCGCGGGCCGGGCCCTGCTCCGGGCACACCAGCTGCTGCAACGCGCCCACGGCCTGCTGGAGCAGCTCTCCGGTGACGGAGTGGTCCCCGCGCCGCGGCTGCCCGAGCGCATCGACGAGCACTACCGCGAGCTGGACACCCTGCTCGCGCGCAGCGACGCGCTCTCTGGCCGGCACCACCGGGCGGCGAGCGTGGCCCGCCTTCCCGGCCGCTAGCCGCTCAGGGCATCTCGGTCTGACCCTGACGGCGCAGGAACGTCGGGATGTCGAACTGATCCTCGTCCAGGGGCAGGGCCGCGTCCTTCACCACCGCGGTGCGGCTGGCCAGCGAGCGGCCCTCGGCCTGGGCCAGGGTGCGCGAGCCGGCCTTCGCGGGCACCAGGCTCGCCACTTCCTCGCGGGCCGAGGACAGCGAGGCGGGCGCGGGGCGCGTGTTGACGGGCACCTGCACCACCGGCGCCGGCTGGCGCACCTTGGTGTCGCGCGAGACGAAGCCCGTGGCGATGATGGTGATCTTCACCTCGTCCGAGATGTTCTCGTCGATGAGCGAGCCGAAGATGATCTCCGCGTCCGGATCGGCCGCGTCGTGCACCAGCGTGAGCGCCTCGTTGACCTCCTGCAGGGTCATCTCGCGTCCGCCGGTGATGTTGATGAGCAGGCCGGTGGCGCCGTCGATGGAGATGTCCTCGAGCAGCGGGCTGGAGATGGCCTGCTGCATGGCGGTGAGCGCGCGCTTGTCGCCGGTGGCCTGGCCGGTGCCCATGAGCGCCAGACCCTTGTCGCTCATGATGGTCTTCACGTCGGCGAAGTCCACGTTGATGTAGCCGTGGTACTGGATGAGGTCGGAGATGCCCTGCACGGCGTTGAGGAGCACCTCATCGGCGCGCTTGAAGGTCTCCAGGAGCGGCATGGGCGCGGTGCTCAGCGTGAGCAGGCGCTGGTTGGGGATGGTGATGAGCGTGTCCACCGCGGCCTTGAGCTCCACGAGGCCCTGCTCCGCCTGCTTGCGGCGCTTGTTGCCCTCGAAGAGGAAGGGCTTGGTCACCACGCCCACGGTGAGGCAGCCCAGGCTCTTGGCGATGTCCGCGATGATGGGCGCCGCGCCCGTGCCCGTGCCACCGCCCATGCCGGCGGTGACGAACACCATGTCCGCTCCCTCGATCATCGCGGCGATCTGATCGCGCGACTCGAGCGCGGCCTCACGGCCCATCTCCGGGTTGGCGCCCGCGCCCAGGCCCTTCGTCAACGTCTGTCCGAGCTGCAACCGCGTCGGTGCCTTACTCGCCGCCAGCGCCTGGACATCGGTGTTGGCGGCGATGAAGTCGACACGCTCAAGCTTCGCCATGATCATCGTATTGACCGCGTTGCATCCAGCGCCCCCCACGCCGATGACGCGAATCTTGGCGGCCTGCTTGTTCTGCTCGAACTGGTCCATGTGTTTCCTTCTGTTCGCGCGTGCCCGCGCGCGCACCTGCAAACACCATCTTCAGCAAGTCGCGATCTTTGGCAAGTTCTGAGCTACGAACATGTAGCGCCTCGTCGCATCGCCAAGTCGTCACAGGCACTTACGCGCAAGCCCCCACCAGAGCAGCCGTGCGACGTGGTGGGAGCATCACACCTCTTGACTCGCGCCACGGGCATTTCGGAGCGCGCTGCACTGTTCACCATGCACCGCAACAGTCCATGAACGTGGACTCGCGGCACGCAGCGGGCGCGCTCGAAACCTCCGTCTCCCCGTGAGGGGGGATTCCACTGCGCGCCGGTTCTTCCGGCCCTTGTACATGAAGATGGAGTCCACGCGGCAAGAGAACAATCGAGGTGCGCGCGCTCGGGGCGACAGGAAACCCAACAGAGCGGCGCCAGGGCCGTGGCTTTTCGAGCGCGAGACCACAAGCTCCAGGGCATAAGGAGCAGTGCACCGCGAGATGCTCCATGAGGTGAATGAGTGGAAGAGGGACTGACTGGCGGGGGGGAGATGCGGGCGCGCATCCGCGCCTTCGATTGGACCCGGACCCCGCTCGGTCCTCCCGAACTCTGGCCCCAGAGCCTGAAGACGGCGGTGAGCATCTGCCTGGACTCGCGCTTCCCCATGATCGTCCGCTGGGGCGAGGAGCTCATCGCGCTCTACAACGACGCCTATATCCCCATCCTCGGGCGCAAGCACCCCGGGGCGCTCGGCAGTCCCGGGCTGTCGCGGGCGTTGTGGGGAGACCCGGAGACGCGCGCCATCATCGAGCCCATGTTGCGCGGCGTGCTCGCCCGGGGCGAGGCCACCTGGTCCAACGATCAGCTCATCATCTTCCAGCGCAACGGCTTCGCCGAGGAGGCCTACCTCACCTTCTCCTATAGCCCCATCCGCGTGGAGTCCGGCGCGGTGGGCGGCGTCTTCACCGCCGTGAGCGAGACGACCCAGAAGGTGCTGGGCGAGCGGCGCCTGCGCGTGCTGCGCGAGCTGTCGGCACGCACGTCCGCGGAGACCACCCTCCCCGGCACCTACGCGGCGGCCCTGTCCGTGCTCGGCTCCGCGGCACACGACGTGCCCTTCTGCCTGCTGTACATGCTCGACACGGCGGTGACGACGGCCACCCTCGCGGGACTGGGCGGCGCCGTCCCCAACGAGGCGGCGCCCAGGCACATCGCGGTGCATGCGCTCGAGGCCCCCTGGCCCCTGACACGCGCCTGGAACGGCGCCGAGGAGGTGGAACTCGCGCGGCTGGGACCCTGGGCGAGTACCCTCCCCGGAGGCCCCTGGCCCGAGTCGGCGCGCCAGGCCCTGCTGCTGCCCATCCGCCTCACCGGCGAGAAGAACCCCTCGGGCTTCCTCGTCGCCGGCACCAGCCCCCGGCTGCCGCTGGACGACACCTACCGCGGCTTCCTCGCCCAGTTGGCCGACCACATCTCCCACGCCATCGCCCGGGTGCACGCCTACGAGGAAGAGCGCCGGCGCTCCGAGGCCCTCGCCGAGCTGGACCGCGCGAAGACCGTCTTCTTCAGCAACGTGAGCCACGAGTTCCGCACGCCCCTCACGCTCATGCTGGGCCCCCTGGAGGAGCTGCGCTCGGGAGTCCTCGGCTCCTTGACGCCCTCCCAGCACGCGCGGCTCGACACGCTCCACCGCAATGCCCTGCGGCTGCTCAAGCTCGTCAACTCCCTGCTGGACTTCTCCCGCCTCGAGGCCGGGCGCGTCCAGGCCCGCTTCGTTCCCACGGACCTCTCCGAGCTCACGCGGGGCCTCGCGAGCGCCTTCCGCTCCGCCACCGAGCAGGCCGGCCTCACGCTGACGATCGACTGTCCCCCGCTGCCCGAGCCCCTCTACGTGGACCGGGACTCGTGGGAGAAGCTCGTCCTCAACCTGCTCTCCAATGCCTTCAAGTTCACCTTCGAGGGTGGCATCACGGTGAGGCTCCTGCCCGGCGACGGCCGGGCCGTGCTCGAGGTGGAGGACACGGGCACGGGCATCCCCGCCGAGGCCCTGCCCCACCTCTTCGAGCGCTTCTATCGGGTGGAAGGGGCACGCAGCCGCACCCAGGAGGGCAGCGGAATCGGGCTCGCGCTGGTGCAGGAGCTGGTGAAGCTGCACGGCGGCACCCTCTCCGTGGCGAGCACCCCGGGCCAGGGCACGCGCTTCACGGTGATGCTCCCCATCGGCCACGCGCACCTGCCCGCCGAGCGCCTCGGCGAAGCCCTGGCCCCTCGCGCGAGTGACGCCAGCGCCGCGCCCTTCGTGGACGAGGCCCTGCGCGGACTGCCCCGCCAGCAGACACCTCGCTCCGAGGCCACGGCGGGCCAGGGCCACATCCTGCTGGTCGACGACACACCGGACATGCGCGAGTACGTGTCCGGACTGCTGCTCGGCGCGGGCCACATCGTGGAGACCGTCACCGATGGGCTCCAGGCGCTCGCGGCCGTGCGGGAGCGGCGGCCGGATCTGATCCTCACGGACGCGATGATGCCCGGACTCGATGGCTTCGGTCTGCTGCGGGAGCTGCGCGCGAGCGAGCGCACCCGCACGCTGCCCGTCATCCTGCTCTCGGCGCGCGCGGGCGAGGAGTCGCGCGTGGAGGGCCTGAGCCAGGGCGCGGACGACTACCTGGAGAAGCCCTTCAGCGCGCGCGAGCTGCTCACGCGCGTGCGCACGCAACTCGAGCTGTCACGGCTGCGGGCCACCCTGAAGAGCGAGAAGTTCCGCTCGTTCATCCTCAACGTCCCCGGCGCCGTGTACGAGTGCGAGCCCGAGTCGCCCTGGCGCTTCAGCTTCATGAGCGAGCCGGTGCGCGCCCTCACGGGCCATTCCGCCTCCGAGTTCCTCGCGGGACTGAGCTGGGCGCCCCTCATCCACCCCGAGGATCTCCCCTCCGTGGAGACGCGCATCGCCCAGGCCGTGGAGCAACACGAGCCCTACGAGCTGGAGTACCGCGTGCGCCACGCGGAGGGAACCTCGCGCTGGGTCTTGGAGATCGGGCGGGCCGTCTACGACGAGGCCGGCCAGGCGTATTGCCTCGAGGGAATCATCTTCGACATCACCGAGCGCAAGGCCGCCGAGGAGGCCCTCCAGCACTACCAGCGGCAGTTGACCCGCACCCTCGCGGAGAACACCACGTCGGCCCTGTACATGACGGATGGCGAGGGTCGCTGCACCTATATGAACCCCGCGGCCGAGCGGATGACGGGGCACGTCTTCGCCGACGTCCAGGGCCAGCGGCTCCATGACCTCATCCATCCCTCCCAGCCCGGGGCGGCGGTCTGCGCCGGAGCCTGTGCCCTCGAGCGGTTGCTCACCGGGCCGGGAACCCGGGGCGGCGCGCACGAGGATCTGTTCGTGCGCGCGTCGGGAACCGCCCTGCCCGTGGCCCTGGCGGCGAGCCCCCTGCTGCGCGAGGGCCAACGCGTGGGCACCGTGCTCGAGGCGCGCGATTTGACCGAGCAGAAGCGGGCCGAGGCGGCACTGCAGGAGGCCCAGCGCCGCAAGGATGAATTCCTGGCGATGCTCGCCCACGAGCTGCGCAACCCCATGGCCCCCATCCACGCCGCGCTCAAGCTGCTCGCGGCCCGCACCGCCCTCGACGACAAGGGCCGCCACGCCATCGAGATCATCGAGCGGCAGACGACGAACCTCGCGCGGCTGGTGGACGATCTGCTCGACGTGTCGCGCATCACCCGGGGACACATCGAGCTGCGCAAGACGCTCGTGGAGCTGCCCGCCATCATCGAGAGCGCCCTGCAATCCGCGCAGCCCCTGCTCGACGAGCGGCGCCACGAGGTGAGCGTCACCCTGCCCCGCAAGCCCCTGCGCACCTTCGGGGATGCCATCCGGCTCGAGCAGATCGTCGTCAACCTGCTCACCAACGCCGCCAAGTACACCGAGCCCGGGGGCACCCTGCGCGTGGGCCTGGAGCGCGCGGGCACCGACGCGGAAGTCCGCGTGAAGGACACCGGCATCGGCATCTCCCCGGAGATGCTCGGCCGCGTGTTCAACCTCTTCGAACAGGCGGAACGCCCCCTGGATCGCTCCCAGGGAGGCCTGGGCATCGGGCTCACGATGGTGAAGAACCTCGTGGAGATGCACGGCGGCACCATCGAGGCGCGAAGCGAGGGGCTCGGACAGGGCAGCGAGTTCATCGTCCGGCTCCCACTCGCCGAGGAGCCCACCGCACCACGGCCCTCACCGGACACGCGCGCGGACCCCCCGCCCTCGAGTGCCCGGCACATCCTCGTGGTGGACGACAACCTGGATGCCGCCGACACGCTCGCCGAGCTGCTGCAGACCTGGGAGCACACCGTCTGGCAGGCCCACGATGGGCTCGCGGCGCTCCAGGCCGTGGAGGAACATCGCCCGGACATCGTCCTGCTCGACATCGGACTGCCGGGAATGGACGGCTACGAGGTGGCACGCCGGCTGCGCGCGGGACCGCTCGGCCAGCAACTCACCCTCGTGGCGCTCACCGGCTATGGCCAGGCGAGCGATCGCCACCGCGCGTTGGAGGCGGGGTTCGATCAGCACTTCGTCAAACCCGTGGACATCGACGGGCTGCAGAAGTTCATCGAACAGCAACCGGCCCGCGGCGCACGGTAGGCACGCGGGTTCCTAGAAGATGTCCTCGAGCCACTCGCGCATGCGGCCCTTGACCTTCTTGTAGACGTTCTCGTCGCGGATGCGGAACATCTTCCGGTCCAGGTGCTTGGCGCCATAGACGACCAGGCCCACGCCGGTGGCGTACATGGGGCTCTTCACCACGTCCACCAGCCCGCCGATGCCGCGCGGCATGCCCCGGCGCACCGGCAGTCCGATGACCTCCTCGGCCAGCTCCGGCATGCCCGCGAGCAGCGTGGAGCCACCGGTAATCACCACGCCCGAGGCGAGCAGATCCTCGTAGCCGCACTTCTGGATCTCCCGGTGCACGAGCTGGAAGATCTCCTCCACGCGCGGCTCGAGAATCTCACAGAGGATCTGCCGGCCGAGCACGCGCGGCTGACGGCCGCCCACGCTGGGCACCTCGATGGTCTCGTCCTTGTCCACGAGCGAGGCCAGGGCGCAGCCGAACTTCTGCTTGATGCGCTCGGCCTCGTGGGCCGGGGTGCGCAGGCCGATGGCGATGTCGCTCGTCAGGTTGTTGCCGCCCAGGGCGATGACGGCGGTGTGCACGATGGAGCCGCCGGAGAAGATGGCGATGTCGGTGGTGCCGCCGCCGATGTCGACGAGGCACACGCCCAGCTCCTTCTCGTCCTCGCCCAGCACCGCCTCGGCCGAGGCGAGCGGCTGCAGGACGATGTCCGCCACGTTGAGGCCCGTGCGGTTGGCGCACTTGACGATGTTCTGCGCGCTGGACACGGCGCCGGTGACGATGTGCACCTTGGCCTCCAGCCGCACGCCCGCCATGCCCAGGGGCTCCTTGATGCCACCCTGGTCATCGATGATGAACTCCTGGGGCAGCACGTGGATGACCTCGCGGTCGAGCGGAATCGCCACGGCCTTGGCGGCGTCGATGACGCGCGCGATGTCCGCCTCGCGCACCTCCTTGTCCTTCACCGCGACGATGCCCTGCGAGTTGAAGCCCTTGATGTGGCCACCGGCGATACCCGTGTACACATGGGAGATCTCCGCTCCGGCCATCAACTCGGCCTCCTCCACCGCGCGGCGGATGGAGGACACGGTCGCCTCGATGTTGACCACCACGCCCTTGCGCAGACCCTTCGACGGGTGCGTGCCGATACCGATGATGTCGATCCCGCTGTCCGTCAGCTCCCCGACGATCGCGCAGATCTTCGTCGTGCCGATATCGAGGCCGACGATGATCTCCCCGGACTTCTGTTTCGCCATGACTGCCCTCCAGGCCCCCCCACTCTCGTGAAGGGGGGCGCGTGCCCCTACTGCGCCGACGTCCCGTTCCTCTCGGAGACGGGACTCGAAATCTTGACCGCCACCCAGCCGGGCCGTGCCCGGTTGTCCAGGTGGATGACCTCCGCGGACAGCCCCTTGCCCTTGAGCCCCTCGCGCACCCGCGCGAGCCGCTGGAGCTTCTCCTCCGTCGCCCCCTCCCCCATCCGCACCTGCGTCCCATCCGACAACACCAACAGCAGCCCGTCCTCCGTGACGCGCACCTCGCTCAGCCGCTCGCTCTTGCCGGGGCGCGCGGACGTATACGCCGCCACCATGGCCAGGGCCTCGAGCAGGTTCTCGTGCGCCTTCGTCTCGTCGGCGAGGTAGGCCTCCCGGTCCACCCCGGTGACGAGCGGCAAGTCCAACCCGTCCTCGGGCTGCAGCCGCTTGAAGGGCTTGCCTTCCTCGTTGAGCAGATACAGATCGTTGAGCACCACCAGCGCCGCCGGCACATGCTCGGAGACCTCCACGGACACACTGGCCGGGAAGTGACGCCGCACTTGCACGTCGCGCACCCAGGGGTGGGCGGCCATGGCGCGCTCGAGCGCGTCCACGTCCAGGGTCCACAGGTTCTGCCCCACCGTGAGCCCGGACAGCTTGAGCAGCTCGCCCGGGTGCGCCCGGTGCAACCCGCTGAAGGACGTCTCCTTGAGCAGGAAGAAGGGCGAGGTGAGCGCCCAGCGCCGCAGCTCGATGCCGCCCCACACCAGGGCGCATGTCAGACCGGTGAGGACAATGGCCTTGAGCAGCCCGGGCCCATGCGTACGCACGGCTCCCGCCATGGCCGCTTTCTTCTGGGCGACGTCCTGGTGACGCCGGTTCTTGCTCTTGCCAAATGCCATGATGTGCGCCGGCGCATGCTGCGCGCGGTTGGATCTCCCCGCCAGTTTTTGGCTACAGACACGTCGCTGTAGTCCGGCGTTCCTCGGAGAGGAGGCCGGTCTTGTTCACTACCGATGAGGACTGGACTCAGGCCTTGACAGAGGCCCCTTGCAACAGCCGCTCACACAGCGCGGGGAAGTCGATGCCATTGCCCGCGGCGATCTTCGGCAGCAGGCTGGACTCGGTCATTCCCGGCAGCGTGTTGGTCTCCAGCAGGAAGACGTCTCCCGAGGGCAGCAGGATGACGTCCGAGCGGGAACCTCCGCTACAGCCGAGGGCGCGATGGGCGGCGAGGCAGACTTCGTTCACCCGGGCATACTGCTCTGGAGGAAGGGGCGCGGGGAAGAGGTACTGCGTGGTGCCACCGGACTTGTACTTGGCCTCGTAGTCGTAGAACTCCCGCGCGGCCACCACCTCGATGACGCCCAGGGCCTGGTCATCCAGGACGCCGCCCTGCACCTCGCGGCCCTTGATGTACTGCTCCACCAGGATGGAGCCGGCGAGCTGGGAGACGTCCTCCACGGCGGCGAGGTACGCCTCGCGCGTCTTGCACAAGTGGACGCCCACGCTGCTGCCCTCGCGCGACGGCTTGACGACGACGGGCAGGGAGAAGGGCAGCGAGTCCACGGCGGCGAGCGCCGCGTCCTTCGCGGTGAAGGAGCGGTAGGCGGGCGTGGGGATGCCGTGGGCGACGAAGACCTGCTTGGCGAAGACCTTGTCCATGCCCAGCGACGAGGCCATGACGCCGCTGCCCGTGTACGGGATGAACATGCACTCGAGCAGGCCCTGCACGCAGCCGTCCTCGCCGTAGCGGCCGTGGAGGGCGATGAAGGCCACCTCCACCTTCTCCGCCACCAGCCGCGCGGGCAAGTCCTTACCCACGTCGATCTCCACCACGTCGTAGCCGAGCCCCCTGAGGGCCTTGGCCACCGCGGCCCCGGAGCGCAGCGACACCTCGCGCTCGGAGGACAGGCCCCCGAGCAACACACCGACCCGCTTCCGCTTCAGCTCATCCTTGGACAGGGTGCTCATGGCAGGAAGACTCCCACTCGCTTGACTTCGGGTTGAAGGACGACGCCCCGCTCCTGCTTCACACGCTCTTGCATGAGCGTGAGCAGGGAGGACACGTCGTGGGCGGTCGCTCCACCCAGGTTGACGATCCAGTTGGCGTGCAGGAGCGACACCTGCGCGCGGCCGATGATGTGGCCCTTGAGATTCACGCTCTCGATGAGCCGCCCGGCAAAGTCGCCCGGGGGATTGGCGAAGACGCTGCCGAAGTTGGGCTGGCTGAGCGGCTGCGAGCGCTTGCGGTACGCGAGGTCCTCGTCCATGACCTTCCTGGACGCCTCGAGGTCCCCCTTGCGCAGGAGGAAGCGCACCCGCGTCACCACCCCGCCCCGGGGCAGCTCGGTGTGGCGGTAGCCATGGGGGATGTCCGACTTGGACAGCCACCCGAGCCCGTCCGCGGTGGCCACCTCCACGGCCTCCACCACGCGGAAGCACTCGCCATTCTTGGTGCCCGCGTTCATCGTCACCGCGCCGCCAAGCGTGCCGGGAATCCCCGCGAGGAACTCCGCGCCCACCAGGCCGTGCGCGCGCATCACGTTGCACAGCCGCACGATGGCCGAGCCCGCGCCCAGCGTGAGCCGGCCCTCCTCGGAGCCCACGTCGGCCAGCTCGGGGAAGAGGTCCCCCGGCAGCTTCACGGTGACGCCGGGAATGCCGCCATCGCCCACGAGCGTGTTGGCGCCCCCGCCGAGCACCGTGAGGGGTACGCCCTCCTCGCGAACGAGGCGCAAGAGCGCCACCAACGCCTCGGGCGAGCGCGGGCGGACGAGCGCCTCGGCGGGGCCGCCCACGCGCACGCTGGTGAGGGGCGCGAGCGGGGCTCCCGCCGTCACGTCACAGCCCGACAGGCGCCCCACCCGCTCGGGCAGGGACGAGGAGAGAACGGCCACCATGTGCCTAGTCGCCCTTCCCCAGCCCGTGTTGGCGGAGCAGTTCGGCGAGCTCCGGTCCCACCTGGGTGATGTCGCCCGCGCCCAGGGTGAGCACCAGGTCCCCCTCGCGCAGCCGCGGCAAGAGGGCCCGCGCCAGGTCCGTGCGCTTCTCCACGAAGGTGACGTCGCGGTGACCGTGGGCCTGGATGGCCTCCACGAGGGCATCCGCCGTGGCGCCGGGGATGGGCTCCTCGCCCGCGGCGTAGACGCTGGAGACGAAGAGCACGTCCGAGTCGTTGAAGGAGGTGGCGAAGTCGGTGAACAGATCGTGGGTGCGCGTGTAGCGGTGAGGCTGGAAGGCCACCACGAGCCGGCGGCCAAAGGCGCGCCGGGCCCCCGCGAGCGTGGCCTGCACCTCGGTGGGATGGTGCCCGTAGTCGTCCACGATGGTGACGCCCGCCACCTCGGCCCGCACGGTGAAGCGCCGCTGCACGCCGCCGAACTCGGCCAGCGCGCCGCGCACCACGTCCAGCGGCACGTCCATCTCCTCGGCCGCGGCGATGACGGCCAGGGCGTTGAGCGCGTTGTGCGCGCCCACCATGCGCACGCGGAACTCCCCGAGCGGCTCATCGCGCCGGAAGGCCTCGAAGCGGGTGGAGAAGCCCTCCAGCCGCACGCCCTCCAGCCGGTAGTCCGCCATGTGCGAGCTGCCGTAGGTGACGAAGCGCTTCTCCATGCGCGGCAGGAGCGACTGCACGTTGGGGTTGTCCAGGCACAGCACGTTGAGGCCGTAGAAGGGCACGCGGTTGCAGAAGGACGTGAAGGCGTCCTTCAGGTTGTCCAGCGTGCCGTAGTGGTCCATGTGCTCCGGGTCGATGTTGGTGACGATGGAGATGGACGGGTGCAGGTGCAGGAAGCTGCCGTCGCTCTCGTCGGCCTCCACCACCATCAGCTCGCTCTTGCCCAGCTTGGCGTTGGAGTCGAGCACGTTCACCTTGCCGCCCACCACCGCCGTGGGATCCAGGCCCGCGGCGGAGAGCACGGTGGCCACCATGGAGGTGGTGGTCGTCTTGCCGTGGCTGCCCGCGACGGCGACGGCGTACTTGAGCCGCATCAGCTCGGCGAGCATCTCCGCGCGGGGGATGACGGGAATCTTGCGCTGGCGCGCGCTGACGACCTCGGGGTTGTCCTTGCGCACCGCCGAGGAGATGACGACCACGTCCGCGTGGACGAGGTTCTCCGCCCGGTGGCCCTCGAAGAACGTGGCGCCCAGTTGGGCCAGCCGGCGGGTGATGTCGCTGGCCTTGAGATCCGAGCCCGACACGCGATAGCCGAGGTTGAGCAGCACCTCGGCGATGCCGCTCATGCCGATGCCACCGACTCCCACGAAGTGCACGTGCGCGGCATGACGGGTCTTGAAGAGGCTCGTGGTCCTCACGGAGCGGTGGTTCGTCACGGGGTGATTGTCTCCTCAGACCTGTTTTTCGTTGCTACCCGACGATGAATTCCCCCCCTCCGGCTTCGGCTTCTTACTACCACCCGGCTTCTTCGCACGGGGATCCTCTCCGCGAGCCTCGGCGCGCCCGTCGGGACCGTACTTCTTCACCATCAGGTCCACGAGCACGTCCGCCAGCTCCTTGGCGGCCTCGGGGCGGCCCAGCAGCCCGGCCTTCTTCTCCATCTGGCGCAGCCGCTCCGGCTCGTTCTTGAGGCGGCGGATCTCCGAGGCCAGCTTCTCCCCGGTGAGCTCCGACTCCCGGTACATGAGGGCGGCGCCCGAGGCCACCAGCGCCTGGGCATTGACTTCCTGGTGGTTGTCGGTGGCGAAGGGAAAGGGGATGAGGATGCTGGCCTTCTTGGCCACCATGAGCTCGGCCAGCGTGGTGGCGCCCGCCCGGCAGACGACGAGCGAGGCGCGGGCATAAGCGCTCGACATGTCGTCGATGAACTCCACCACCTCGGCGTCGAAGCCCTTGGCCGCGTAGCCCTGGCGCACCGTCTCCAGGTCGTTCTTGCCCGTCTGGTGGACGATGTGCAGGTGGCCCTTCAAGTCGCCCAGGTAATCCAGCGCGTCGATCATGCGCTGATTGATGCCGCGGGCGCCGAGGCTGCCGCCGAAGACGAGCAGCGCGAAGGTCTCGTGGGCCACGTGCGCGAGCAGGAAGTTGTCCATCAGCTTGCGGCGGATGGGGTTGCCCACGAGTTGCACCTTGCCCGCGGGGAAGAAGGCGCTCGCGCCCTCGAAGGCGGTGAAGACGACGCGCACGACCTTGCCGAGCAGCTTGTTGGTGAGCCCCGGCAGCGCGTTCTGCTCCTGCACCGCGGTGGGGATGCCGAGCAGGGCCGCCGCGAGCACCACCGGCCCGCTGGAGTAGCCGCCCACGCCCACCACCACGTCCGGCTTGTGGCGCTGGAGAATGCGAAAGGACTCGATGAAGGACATGGGCAGGGCGAACAGGCCCTTGAAGAGTCCCACCAGGCCCTTGCCCTTGAGGCCGCGCGCCTGGATGGTCTCCAGGGGGTAGCCCTCGCGGGGAACGACCCGGGCCTCCAGGCCGCGCGTGGTCCCGACGAACACCACCTGGTTGGCGTGGTGCCGAGTCACCACCTCCTCGGCCAGGGCGATGCCCGGGTAGAGATGGCCTCCCGTGCCGCCTCCCGCGATGAGCACCTTCACGCCGCCACCTCCCTCAAGTCACCGCTGGAGCGCAGGGGACGGCCGCCGCCGCCGGGCTGCGCGCTCGCGCTGAGGGACAGCAATACACCGGCGCCCCCCATCAACACCACCAGGGACGAGCCTCCATAGGAGACGAAGGGGAGTGTCAGACCCTTGGTCGGCAGCAAGCCCATGGCCACGCACATGTTCACCGCGGCCTGCACGGCGATGATGGAGGTGAGACCCAGACCCAGGTAGGTGCCGAACGCCTCCGGGGCCGCGAGGCTCGCGCGGATGCCCCGCCAGATGATGATGGCGTACAGCGCCACCAGCACCCCTACCCCCACCAGGCCCAGCTCCTCGCCGATGATGGCGAAGATGAAGTCGGTGTGGGCCTCGGGCAGGAAGAAGAGCTTCTGCCGCCCGTCGCCCAGCCCCAGGCCCGTGAGGCCCCCCGAGCCGATGGACATGAGCGACTCGGCCACCTGGTAGCCGATGTCGTGCCGGTGGGCCCAGGGGTCCAGGAACGCCAGCACGCGCTTCATGCGGTAGGGGCTGGTGGCGATGGCCGCGTAGGCCAGGGGCAGCGCCAGGAGCACCGAGCCCACCAGGTAGCTGAGCTTCGTCCCCGCGGCGAACAGCAGCGCGAACAGCAGGAACACCAACAACACGGAGCTACCGAAGTCCGGCTGCAACATACAAAGGCCCACCAGCAGGCCGCACAACAGCAGGTGGGGGAGGAAGCCCACGGAGAAGGTGGCCACCTTCTCGCGCTTCTTCGCCAGCGAGTAGGAGAGGTAGACGACCCAGGCGAACTTGGCCACCTCGGCCGGCTGGAGGCTGAAGCCCGGCAGGCGGATCCACCGCCGCGCCCCGCCCACCGTGGTGCCGATGCCCGGGATGAGCACCAGCACCAGCAACACCAGCGTCACCAACAGCAGCGGGTAGGCGAGCCGCGCCAGCCGGCGCCAGCCCACCTTCATGCCCACCGCCATGGCCACCACCCCGATGCCCGCCGCCAGCAGGTGGCGGTGGAGGAAGTAGAGGCTGTCTCCCAGCTTGTCCTGCGCCATGACGGCGCTCGCCGAGTACACCATCACCAGGCCGAGCGAGACGAGCGACAGCACGGCACACAAGAGCAACGCGTCGAACCGCACGGGGGCGGTGGACGACACGGCGGCGGTGGCCTTCATGGGCTCAGAGTTCCTCTACCAGGCGTTTGAAGGTGTCGCCCCGGTGCTCGAAGTTCTGGAACTGATCGTACGACGCACATGCGGGTGACAAAAGAACCGTGTCGCCCGCAACCGCCAGTTCCCTGGCCCGGCGGACGGCTTGAGCCAGCGTCCCACAGGCATGGACAGTGGCCGCGCCCTCGTACGCCCGGGCGAGCAGCTCCGCGTCCTGACCGATGGTGAGCACCATCTTCACCTTGCCGCGGCCCTCCTCCACCATGGGGGCGTAGGGGGCGCCCTTGCCCTTGCCGCCCGCGATGAGGAGCACGTCCCGGCTGAAGGCCCGCAGGGCCACCAGCACCGAGTCCACGTTGGTGGCCTTGGAGTCGTTCACCCACTCCACGCCTCCGAGCACGCGCACGCTCTCCAGGCGGTGGGGAAGCCCGGGGTAGCTGTCCAGCCCGGCCTGCACACCCTCGTGGGACACGCCGGCCAGCCGCGCCAGCAGCGCCGCCGCCATGGCGTTCTGCGCGTTGTGGCCCCCGCGCAGCGCGCGGTTGGTGAGGGTGAAGGACTCGTCCGCCTCCCCCACTCCCGTGAAGCCGAAGCCCCCGGGACGCGCCACCGCCAGGCCCGCGAGCACGGGCGCGGACACCACGGGACGCCCCGTGAGGCTGAAGCCGTAGACGGGCACCCGCGCGGCCTCGGCCAGCCGCATCACGTCCGCGTCGTCCGCGTTCACCACGGCGAAGTCGCCAGCCGCCTGGTTCTTGAAGATGCGCGCCTTGGCCGCGCCGTAGGCCGCGTGGTCCGCGTACCGGTCGAGGTGGTCCGGCGTGAGGTTGAGGATGGCGGAGCCCTTGGGCCGCAGGGTGTCGATGCCCTCGAGCTGGAAGCTGGACAGCTCCACCACCAGCGCGTCCCAGTCACCGGGGGACAGGGCGGCCTCGCTCAGCGGACGCCCGAGGTTGCCGCCCACGAAGGTACGCCGGCCGCCGCGCGCGAAGAGCTCTCCGGTGAGCGCCGTGGTGGTGCTCTTGCCGTTGGTGCCGGTGATGCCGAGCAGCGGCACGTGCGCGAGAAAGCGCGAGGCCAGCTCGACCTCGCCCCACACGGGCACTCCGGCGGCGCGCACCGACTGGAGCTCCGGCAGGGCCAGGGGCACGCCCGGGCTCACCACCACCAGCCGCTGCGCTTCGAGCAGGCCCGGCGGCGGGGGGCTCGTGACGAGCGTGACGCCCTGGGCCTCGAGCTCGCGCGCCGTGTCTCCCAGCGCCTGCGCGCCGCGCGCATCCAGCGCCGTCACCCGCGCGCCCGCCCGCGTCAACAACCGGATGGCGGCCAGCCCACTCTTGGCCAGCCCGTACACGACTACCTTCGCGTCCTTCAGGTCGGGCGTCATGCGCGCCACTCCCTCCACGGCCTAACGCAACTTGATGGACAACAGGGCCACGCCACTACAGAGGATGGCGACGATCCAGAAGCGCACGATGATCTTCGGCTCGGCCATGCCCTTGAGCTCGAAGTGGTGGTGCACGGGCGCCATCTTGAAGACGCGCTTGCCGGTGAGCTTGAAGGACGTCACCTGGATCATCACGCTGAGGATCTCCGCGAAGAAGACCCCGTGGATGATGGCGGAGACGACCTCGTTCTTCGACAGCATCGCCAGGCCGCCGAGCGCGCCGCCCAGCGCGAGCGAGCCGATGTCGCCCATGAAGACGGAGGCCGGGTAGGCGTTGAACCAGAGGAAGGAGATGCCCGCGCCCACGATGCTGGCGCAGAAGACGGACAGCTCCGCGCCGCCGGGCACCTCGGGCACGCCGAGGTAGCGCCACAGGGGGACGGCCACCAGCCGCGCCACGCCGTCCACCGTCTCCACGTTGGACAGGCGGATGGAGGAGCCCGCCACGTAGCAGAGCACCGCGAAGGCGCTGGCCGCGATGATGGTGGGCATGATGGCCAGGCCGTCCAGGCCGTCGGTGATGTTGACGGCGTTGGAGGTGCCCACCACCACCACCCAGGCGAACACCACGTAGAACCAGCCGAAGTCCGGGTTGAAGCGGTGCGTGGGCACGAAGGGCAGCGTGAGCTTCGTGTCCAGCAGCAGCGTGGGCCCGGAGAAGGAGCCGTCCGGCCCCGTCCACGAGCACATGAGGCCGAAGACGGCGATGAGGTAGAACACCGTCTGCAACACCATCTTGTAGCGGCCCGCGAGCCCCTTGGAGTTGCGCTTGGACAGCTTGAGCCAGTCGTCCAGGAAGCCGATGAAGCCGTAGCCGAGCGTGAGCACCAGCGCCGCCCACACCGCGTGGCTGCGCAGGTCCGCGAAGACGAAGGTGCCCACCGCGATGCACAAGAGGATGAGCGCGCCGCCCATGGTGGGCGTGCCCTTCTTCTTCTGGTGCGTGTCCGGCGTGTCCTCGCGCACGTTGCTCTGCCCGTGCTGCTTGAGCCGCAGCGCGGCGATGAGCCGGGGGCCCACGAACATGCCCAGCAGCAGCGAGGCCACCCCCGCCGCGACGATGCGGAAGGTGGGGTAGCGCAGGAAGTTGAGCAGCCGCCCCACTTCCGTGTCCTTGAGCCACTCGTAGAGAAGAATCAGCACTTCAGTGGCCTCCCGCCGTCACGGAAGCACCCGTGAGACCCGCCACCACGCGCTCCAAGCGCATGCCCCGGCTCGCCTTGACCAGCACCACGTCTCCTGACTTGAGCCTCGGCTGGAGCCAGGCCAACAGGGGCTCCACCTCGGTGAAATGCGCCGCGCGCTCCCCCAGGCCCGCCGCCGCCAGGCCCTGGCTCGAGCGCGGTCCGAAGAACGCCACCAGCTCGGCCTTGCCGCCCACGAGCGCGCCCAGGCGCGTGTGCTCCTCGCCCTCGCCCGGCCCCAGCTCCAACATGTCGCCGAGCACCGCCACCGCCCGTCCACCCGGCGCCACCAGCGAGCGCAGCGTGTCCAGCGCGGCCGCCATGGACGCGGGGTTGGCGTTGTAGCAATCGTCCACCACGGTGATGCCGTGGGGCGCGTCCACCACGTTGAGCCGGCGCGCGTAGGGTCGCGCGGACTCCAGCCCCTTCACGCACTCCTCGGGCGAGTAGCCCAGCGCCACCGCCAGCGCGAAGGCACCCGTGGCGTTGAGCGCGTTGTGCTCGCCCACGAACCCCAGCCGCACCGGCCAGTCCCGACCCATGTGGCGCACCGTCAGCGTCAACCCCTCGCGGCCGCGCGACGCCACCGCCACCAGCCGCACCTGCGCGTCCGCGTGCCGGCCGAACGTGAGTTGCTTCGCCTGGCCACGCGCCGCCTGGGCGGGGATGAGCGCGTCGTCCAGGTTCACCACGGCGACCGCGGTGGGCGGCAGCTCGCGGAACATCTCGCCCTCCGCCTCGGCCACTCCCTCGAGGCTGCCCAGCCCCTCGAGGTGCTCGGGCTGCACCACGGTGAGGAGGGCCGCGTCGGGCCGGGCCACGCGCGTCAGCCGCGTCATCTCGCCCGGCTGGTTCATCCCCAGCTCCACCACGGCCGCCACGTGCTCGGGCAGAAGCCGCAGAAGAGTCAGGGGCACACCAATCTCGTTGTTGAGGTTGCCCTCCGTCTTCAGCGCGGGGCCGCGCGTGGACAGGATGGCGCCCACCATCTCCTTGGTGGTCGTCTTCCCGTTGGAGCCCCCCACGGCCCCCACGGGAATCCGGAAGCGCTCGCGGTGCGCGCGCCCCAGGGCACCGAGCGCCGCCAGCGTGTCCTCCACCTCGTACAGGACGAAGCCCTCGGGAAGCGCGGGCAGCGTGCGGCCCCGCTTCACCACCGCCCCAGCCGCGCCCGCCTGGGCCGCCTGGGCGAGGAAGTCATGCGCATCGAAGCGCTCACCCTGGAGCGCCACGAAGAGACACCCGGGCGTGAGGGCCCGAGTGTCGGTGCAGACGGCCTGGAAGTCAGCCGCCGGCCCGCCGCGGCGGGTGGCACCGGCCACCCGCACCACCTGCTCATCCGAGAATCGTACGGCCATAAGGGGAGGCTCTCTTGAACGGCGCTCCGTCAGGTGCGGATGGCCAGCGCCCGTGCCGCCACTTCGCGGTCATCGAAGGCGCGCTTCTCCGTGCCGATGATCTGGTACGTCTCGTGCCCCTTGCCGGCGATGAGGACCACGTCGTCCTCCTTGGCGAGGGAGATGGCCGTCTCGATGGCCGTCTTGCGATCGGCCTCCACGAGGTAGCCCTTCTCACCGCTCTTGGCCTTGCCCGCGGAGATGCGGCGCAGGCCGCCCTTCTCCAGGCCCGGGGTCACCTGGGCGATGATGTCGTCCGGGTTCTCGTTGCGCGGGTTGTCGCTCGTCACCACGGACAGGTCCGCGCCCTCGGCCGCGGCGGTGCCCATGAGCGGACGCTTGCCCTCGTCGCGCTCGCCCCCGCAGCCGAACACCGCGATGACGCGGCCCTTGGCCATGGAGCGTGCCGCCTCCAGCGCGCGCTTGAGCGCGTCATCCGTGTGCGCGTAGTCCACCAGCACCGCGGGCGCTCCGGCCTGCGGACCGTGGTTCTCCACGCGCTCCATGCGGCCGGGCACGGCCCCCATGCGCTCGATGCCCAGCTGCACGTCCTTGCGCCGCGCGAAGCCCGCGCCGAGCGCCAAGCCCGCCGCCGCGAGGATGTTCTCCAGGTTGTGCGCGCCGAGCAGCCGGCTCTTCACCGGGATGTCGCCCGCGGGCGTCTTGAGCACGCCCTTGATGCCCTGGAGCGTGAAGGACACGTCCGCGGAGGAGATCTCCCCGTTGCCCTGGCGGCTGAACTTCCACGCCATGCGCTTCTGGCCGCGCAGCTCGTTGTAGATGCGCGTGGCATAGGTGTCGTCGCCGTTGACCACCGCCACGCCGCCCTGGGACAGGTTCTCCAGGAAGAGCTTGCGCTTGGCCTGGAAGTACTCCTCCAGGTCCTTGTGGTAGTCGAGGTGATCTCGCGTGAGGTTGGTGAAGGCGGCGGCCTTGAAGGTCAGGCCGTGCACACGCTCCTGGATGAGGGCGTGGCTGGACACCTCCATCACCACCGTCTCGACGCCCGCGTCCGCCATCTGGCGGAGGATGCGGTGCAGCTCCAGCGGCTCCGGCGTGGTGTTGGCGGTGGCGTGGAACTGGCCGCCGACCTTGTAGCCGAGCGTGCCGATGACACCGGTGGACGAGTAGGCCGCGGTGGCCATGGCCTCCAGGAGGAAGGTCGTCGTCGTCTTGCCGTTGGTGCCCGTGACGGCCAGCAGGGTGAGCTGGTCGGCGGGACGGCCATAGAAGTTGGCCGCGATGAGCGCCAGGGCCTTCCGGGCGTTGGACACCTTGAAGTAGGGCACCTGCGAGGACAGGGGCTTTTCCGATACCACCGCCACCGCCCCCCGGGAGACCGCCTCGCCCACGTACTGGGCGCCGTCCTCCTTCGCACCCGGCACCGCGACGAACAGATCGCCCGGCTTCACCTTGCGCGAGTCCTGCGACACCCCCGTCACGTCGACCGGGGTCCGGCCGCCCGAGGTCTGCTCGGCACCACACCCTGCGAGGACATCCGTCAGCTTCATCTTTTCCCCTTCACAAATACTGCAAGCGCGACGGCTGGGTTCCGGGAGCGCGGCCTCATTGCCGCGTCGCCAATTCCAGCGTCACCCGCGCACCCTTCTCCACCAGCGAACCGGCGGCGGGAGTCTGCGCTACCACGCGTCCACTACCTGACAATTGCGGCTCCAGGGCCGCGGAGAGCAGCTTCGTCACCGCCTCGCGTCCTGCCTGACCCATGACATCCGGAACGCGGACGGAGCCTGGCTCCACGTTCTCGGTGACAACCTCTTCCACCACGGGCCCCTCTGGCACCTCCCTCGCGGCGGGGGGCTGGGCGACCGCCACCGGCAGGGCGGTGGACGGCAGCGGTACCTCGCGCGAGGGCGGCACGGCCAGGTGGGCCATGGCGGCGGTAGCGATTTCCTTGAATGCGGGAGCGGCCACGTTTCCCCCGTACACGTCTGTTTTCGGCTCGTCCACAACCACGAGGATGACGACGCGCGGATTTTCGGCAGGCAACATGCCGACGAAGGAAGCAAGCCGTTTGTCCGAGTACCCGCCGGCCACGGGGTCCACCTTCTGGGCGGT
Organism: Cystobacter fuscus DSM 2262; assembly: GCF_000335475.2. Classification (NCBI taxonomy): domain Bacteria; kingdom Pseudomonadati; phylum Myxococcota; class Myxococcia; order Myxococcales; family Archangiaceae; genus Cystobacter; species Cystobacter fuscus. Next base: position 232,979 of record NZ_ANAH02000006.1, read on the forward strand.
GCCCGTCTTGCCTGCTACCCGGTAATCTTCCATGGCGGCCTTGGGGGCGGTGCCTCCCTTGACCACTACGCTCTCGAGCATGGAGACGACCTGGCGGGCCGTCTGCGGTGACACGATGCGGCGCACCTCGGTGGGACGGTTCTCCAGGAGGACGACCCCGTCCGGGTCCACCACCCTGGACACCAGGTAGGGGCGCATGAGCACCCCCCCATGGGCCAGCGCGCTCCAGGCGGCAATCATCTGCACCGCCGTGGCGGACATGCCCTGGCCGAAGGACTGCGTGGCCAGGGACACCTCGGCCTTGGGAAAGGGGATGGAGCCCCGGCCCTCTCCGGGCAGGGCCAGGCCCGTGCGCTCGCCGAAGCCGAAGTCCTTGAAGCTCTTCACCAGGCGCTCGCGGCCGAGCAACTGGGCGATCTTCGCCGAGCAGATGTTGGAGGACACCTGGAGCACCCGCTGGGGCGTCAGCCAGGCGTATTCGTGGGTGTCGTGGATGGTGTGCCGGCCCACGCGCCAGGAGCCGTTCTCGCAGAAGAAGGTGTCATCGGGCTTGATGACCTTCTGCTCCAGCGCGCTCGCGACGACGAAGGCCTTCATCGTCGAGCCGGGCTCGAAGGTGTCGAGCGCGGCGCGGTTGCGCATGCTCGAGCGCGCCTCGCGCTGGGGGGCGTTGGGGTTGAAGCGCGGCTCGTTGGCCATGGCGAGGATCTCCCCCGTCGCCGGATCCATCACCAGGGCCATGCCCGCCACGGCCTGGGCCTCGGCCACCGCGCGCGTCAGGGCCTTCTCGGCCACGTATTGCAGGTGGCGATCCAGGGTGAGCGTGACGGAGGCACCCTGGCGCTCCAGGGTGTCCGGCGCCCCGGAGACCAGCAGCTTGCGTCCCTTGGCGTCCCGGAAGCCCGACAGGCGCGAGTTCTGTCCGGACAGCTCGTTCTCGAACGCCAGCTCCAGGCCATCCAGGCCGTGGCCATCCAGCCCCACCACGCCCACCACGTGCGCGCCCAGCTCCTTCTGGGGGTAGAAGCGCTTGGGCTCCTTGGTGAAGCCGAAACCCGGCAGCCCCAGGGCCTTGACCGCCTCCACCTCCCGGGGCGTCACCTGACGCTTCACCCAGGCGAAGCGCCGGCCCCGCGTCAGCCGCCCGAGCACGTCCTCGGTGTCCAGCTTGAGCGCCTTGGCCAGGGCGCGCGCGGCCTGCTTCACGTCCGGCAACATCGAGGGGTCCACCCAGATGGAGTCCACCTCCACGCTCTGGGCGAACGGCGTGCCACGCCGATCGAAGATGTCCCCACGCCGGGCGGGGATCTCGATCTGCCGCACGTACTGGTCCTGGGCGAGACCGCGCAGCTTGTCGCGCTCGACCACCTGCAGGAACACGGCACGGCCGAAGGCGGCCAGCAACAGGGTCACGAAGAAGGAGGCCAGCAGCTTCACGCGCAGCCGCATCCACTTCGTATTGGACTCTGGAACCCGTGCCGACTTGAAGTCCTTCACGACGAGCCCCCCCTCTAGTGAGACACGGCCACGCGTACGCCCCGCGCGTCGCGAGCTTCCACCCGGACGGGACGCTTGCCACCACCCGTTGCCGGCAGGGCCATGACGAGCGGACCGGCGGGCATGGACATACCGAGCTTCTCGCGCGCCAGCTTCTCCAGGCGCGCCGGATTCTTGAGCGTGGCCAGCTCCAGCTTCAGCCGATCGTTCTCCCGCGTGAGCGCGCGCTCCTCGGCCTCCGCCCGGGACAGCCGGTAGCCCATGTCCACCACCAGCACGCGGCTCGTCACGTGGAGGATGCCCACGCCCGCGAACAGCGCGAAGAGCAACACCGCGGGCAACAGGTGCAGGAGCACCCTGCCCACCGACGCACCATTGGGACCGACTCGGGACACGGACGACTGGCTGCGGATCATCGAATCTTCTCCACCACGCGCAGGTGCGCGCTGCGGGCACGGGGGTTGGCGGCGATCTCCTCGTCCGAGGGCGCGATCGCCTTGCGCGTCACCAGGGCGAAGTCCCCCTGGCCACCACAGACGCACACCGGGAGCCCGGGAGGGCACTTGCAGCCCCCCACCATGTCCCGGAAGGTCTCCTTCACCTTGCGATCCTCGAGCGAGTGGAACGCGATGACGGCGGCGCGGCCCCCCACCTTGAGCAGACGGGGCAGCGCGGCGAGCAGCGACTCGAGCGACTCCAGCTCCTCGTTGACCGCCATGCGCAGCGCCTGGAAGGTGCGGGTGGCCACGTGGATCTTCTGCGGCCAGGCCTTGCGCGGCACGGCGCGCTTGACGACCTCGGCCGCCTCCAGGGTGCGCGTGGGCAGCGCGCGCTTGAGTTCGCGGGCGATGGGCCGGGCGAAGGACTCCTCGCCGTACTCGCGCAGCACGCGCACGAGCACCGCCTCGTCCTCGTCGGCGATGAACTCGGCGGCGGTGCGGCCCGTGTCGCCCATGCGCATGTCCAGCGGCCCATCCTTCTGGAAGGAGAAGCCGCGCTCGGCCACGTCGAGCTGGGGCGAGGACACGCCCAGGTCCACCAGCACGCCGTCCACCGGCAGCACGTCCGCGGCCACCCGGAGCAGCTCGCCGAAGTTGCCCTGGCGCGCCTCGAAGCCCGGCAGCCCCGCGAGCCGGGAGCGCGCGGCCTCGAGCGCCACGGGATCCCGATCCACGCCGAGCACGGTGGAGCCCCGCGCGAGCAGCTCGCGCGAATGCCCTCCCCCACCCAGCGTGCCGTCGATGATCACCCTGCCCGCTCCCGGTTGGAGGACGTCCACCGCCTCCTTCAAGAGAACGGTCTGGTGCCCGAAGTCAGCCAAGGGACGCCTAGACGAACGGAGCCCGCGCGAGCGCGAAGGCGGCCCGGGCGTCGTTCATGTGCGGATAGAATTCGAAGCGGTCGTGCGCGCCGGCGGCCCGGAAGATGGCGGACAGGTAGGGCGACAGGCCCGACAGCTTGATGTCCCCACCGGCCTTGCGGAACGACTCGGCGCGCGCGATGAGCGGCTTGACGCCGCGGTAGTCCAGGTGGCTCACCTCACTGAAGTCGAGCACGGCGTTGCGCAGGCCGCGCTGCATGCGGCCGCCAAGCTCGTCACACAACCGGGCGAGGTCCTTCTCCAGCAGCTCCCCCTCGAGCATGAGCGTCTCCACCCGGCCACTGGAGACCGCGCGGATGCCCTGTGCTTCGGCTACCTGGTTCATGTCGCCACCTTCCCGGCTTTCCCGCCTCACGTCGAAATTTCAACCCGCCCGCGTGCGTGGCCCCTCGGACACACGCATCCCATCCGGTGACCCGCACCGGTCCACCCACACCCGTCCTGGTCCAACCCCCGCGGGGGCCCGCCAATGAATGCGCCACCCCAGACGGCCTCGCGAGTCGAGCGCGGGCACGCCTGTTGTCCACGGGCGGCGGAAAATACGCGCGGCCTCCTACCCGGTCAAGAAATGCAACAGGCGTATACAGGTCCGTGTCGCATTGACTCCAATGTCAATCTTCTGGCATGACGCGCCGCGCGAGCACCACGAAGGACTGCTCGAGCCTCGCGTCCTGGCCGGGGGGTGAGGCACATCGCTCGAAAGCGAAAGGTGTACACATGACGCGCATGATTCGCCTGTTGGCTGTTTCCGCCGTGGCCCTGGGTCTCACCGCTTGTGGAGGGGGAGCGAAGCTCGGGGGTGACAAGGAAGGAGCGGCCCAGGCCGCGTTCCAGGCCTCGCAGCCCGCGGGCCGTGGCCACACCAAGAGCGGGCAGGCCCTGATCGATCAGGCCCTGGCCAGCGGGGCCGTCAGCATCACTCTCTCCGCCGATTGCGCCGAGAGCGGCAAGGTCCACCTGACCCTGGACGCGGGGGCTGCCCCCAAGCTGGGCACGTTCAGCTACGTCGTCCGCTACGACGCCTGCAGCGAGGACGGGGAGAACGAGTACACCGGTGAGGTGACGACCACGGTGGTCGCCGGGTTCGATCTCGACGGGAATATCAAGATCGGCGGGTTCTACATCGCCATGAAGGGCAAGCTCACCATCGAGGGGGAGATCTCCGACTTCATCGAGACCGATGTCCGCCTGGGCATGGAAATCGCCGCCACCTCGAAGCGCTCGGGCAGCGTGCAGCTCGTCGTCGACGGCACCATCAAGACCTCGACGGGCAGCTTCACCTACTCCAAGGAAGTCCTCGTGACGGCCGCGGGCCGCCTGCCCAGGGCCTGATCGTCCGTCTGCTTCACGGGGTTGCCAGGAGCCGGGCCGGCCAGTTTGGAGGCCCGGCTCTTCTTTTGCCGTATGATTGGGCGCCATGAGCCAGAGCGTGACGAAGCGGGCCCTCGGCGAGGTTCGCCTCAAGGTGGCCTACAAGAGACCCGAGGCCCTGCTGAGTGAGTACACCCGCAGCATCGGCCGAGGGGGAGTGACCCTGCAGACGCAGAAGAGCGTCCCGGTGGGTACGCGCTTCGTCTTCGAGATGTACAACCCCGGAGTGGCCACGCCCGTGGAAGTGATGGGCGAGGTGGTGCGCGTCACGCCGCAGGCCAACGGCCGCCACGTGCTCACCATCAAGTACGACCCGGGACAGGACCGCGGGGGCCTGGATGCCGTGCTCCAGCGCGTCTTCGATCTCCAGGAGTCGGAGAAGCTGCGCCGCTACGCACGCATTCCGCTGAACGTGCCAGCCCTGGAGGAGGCCACGCCCTTCGCCCCGCCCTTCTTCGTGAGGGACCTGTCGCGCGGAGGCGTGGGCCTGGAAGTGGAGGCGCCCGAGCTGCCCTCCTCGGTGAAGGTGGGCATGCCCTTCCTCTTGGAGATGGAGCTGACGCTGGGCACGCTCATGCTGCACGGCGAGGTGGCGTGGACGTCCGCGGGGGGCCCCGAGGTCCTGCCCACCTTCGGTGTCAACTTCAACACCTTGAGCCCGGACACGGTGGAGCGCCTGGAGAAGCTGCTCTCGCTCGAGTCCATGCCGCCCCCGCCCTGGCGCGCCCGCATCTGCTTCGGAATGGACGCCGTCATGCGCGTGCCCTGAGAGCCGTTGTGCCCCCGGGGCAGCCGGGGTATGGCGCGAGTCCTCGGGAGGGCCAGGAGACGGGCGCTCCCATTCTCGCCCGGGCTCGCGCCCGGACACGTGGAGGACCTGACCATGAAGCTGCGATGGAACGTGCTGGGAGCGGTCGTGCTGGGGCTGGGGCTCGCGGGCTGTGGCGTGACGGTGGGCGCGGCGTGCACCTCGGACGAGGAGTGCGGGGACATGGGCTTCTGCATCACCACCGCCAACACCCCGGGCGGCTACTGCTCCGAGTCCTGCTTCCCCGGCAAGGATGACACCTGCCCCTCGGGGAGCACCTGCGTGAGCACGGGCGCCCGCGCGGACGTCTCGGCCTGTTTCATCAAGTGCACGACGAACGCGGATTGCCGCACCGGCTACCAGTGCATCAGCAACTTCCGCGGCAGCGCCTTCCCCGTCTGTGCCGCACCGGACGCTCCGACGCCGGGAACCTGAGGCCTCGCCGTCCCCCTGCTTCGTTCAAAATCGTGAAGTTCCTGGCGCCCCGCGTCGTGAACACGGGGCGCCCCGCTCCTTCGGCGGCTCCCCCTGGGGCGGGGACCCCCGACCCGCAAGTCCTCCCGATGAGGAGAAGACCCGCCCGGCCGGGTGCCTGGACGTTCGGGAGTCAGAAGTCTCCGTCGGTAAGTCGTGGCATCCGGGAAGGGTTATGCTACGAGCGCCGCTTCTCTCCTACTTGATGAGGGGGACATGCCAGAAGGCTCCGCGTCACTCCAGCTCGCGGTTGGCGACCGGGTGGTCTACCCCAACCAGGGTGTCTGCCGCGTCTCGGCCATCGATGTGAAGGAGGTAGCCGGGCAGAAGCTCACCTTCGTCACCATGCGCCGGGAAGAAGATGGGGCCGTGGTCATGGTCCCCCAGGCCAAGGTGGTGTCCATCGGTGTGCGCAAGGTGGCGGGCGCCGATGACGTCACCCAGGTCATCGACTTCCTGCGCTCCGACAGCGACAAGGCCGACCTGGATTGGAAGCAGCGCGCCCGGACCAACCTGGACCGCATGACGCAAGGCGGTCTGCTGGGTCTGGCCGAGGTGGTCAAGGGCCTCCAGGTGCTCAGCGAGCTGCGCCCACTGCCCACCAAGGAGCGGGAGCTGTACGACAACGCCCGCCACCTGCTCGTGTCCGAGCTGGCCGCCGCGCTCGACATCCCCGAGTGCAACGCCGAGGACGCCATCGACGTCGTCCTCTTCCCGCCCGGCCGCGAGCGCCCCAAGCGCACCGCCGCCGAGTTCAAGGTCCGCGGCGAGGGCGACGACGATCTCGGCCTGGATGCGGACCTGCTCGGGCTGGACGGCGACCTGGACCTGCCTCCGGACGAGGAGGAGGCACCCCCCGAGGAGGAGGAGTCCTCCGAGGAGGCCGGGGACGAGGCGGAGGGCGAGGGCGACGAGGACGAGTCCAAGCCCCGCAAGAAGGCCGCGGCTGGCGAGGGCGCCGATGCGGCGCCCAAGAAGCGTGGCCGCCCGCCCAAGCCCAAGCCCGAGGGGGCCGAGGCCGCCGATGCGGCGCCCAAGAAGCGTGGCCGCCCGCCCAAGCCCAAGCCCGAGGGGGCCGAGGCCGCCGCCGCCGCCGCGCCCAAGAAGCGTGGCCGTCCGCCCAAGCCCAAGCCCGAGGGGGCCGAGGCCGCCGCCGCGCCCAAGAAGCGCGGCCGTCCGCCCAAGGCGAAGCCTTCCGAGTCCGAGGAGGTCGAGCCGGACAATGATCTCGATGAGGACATCGAGGCCGATGAGTGACGTCCCCCGGGACCACGCGTCCCGTTTCCGAGGTGACTTCCCGTGATTCGCGTCGTGACGCTGGACTCCTTCGACGAAAAGCAGATCGCGAAGCTCTGCCAGACGCTCTACACGGCGTTTGGCGTGGGCAGCGAGCACTCCGACCAGAAGGAGGTGCCCGCGGGCATGTCCGAGCCGCTGGACGCGGAGAAGCTCATCACGGAGCTCAAGGGCGTGCGCGCCTACGAGGATGACAAGGTGCTCTTCATCACCTCGCGCAAGCTGAAGGAGCGCGAGGTGCCGGGCGGCAAGGCCCCCACCACGGGCTTCGCCGTGTACAACAAGAACCGCGCCATCATCTCCACCCACGGCTACAAGGACTTCGAGGCGTCCTTCAAGCCCATCGCCCGCAACGCGCTCCAGCAGATCGGCCACCTGTGGGGCCTGCACCACTGCCTGGATCCGCGCTGCTCGATGTACCCGCCCTGGACGCCCTCGTTCGGCGCGGGCGAGGCGTCCTTCTGCACCTTCTGTCGCGACAAGAGCGAGCAGAAACTCCGCCTTGCGAAGTCCTAGGCCCTTCCCCCGCGCGCTCCTCCTGCTCGAGCTGGGGGGCCTGGTTCTCGTCGCGCTCGCCTGCCTCGTCTTCCAGCTCCGGCTCCCCGGCCGCCTCCCCTCCGAAGGGGACTACCGCGCGGTGGCGGACTGGCTGCGCGCCGAGGCCCGTCCGGGCGACGCCGTCCTCCTCTTCCCCTGGTGGACGGAGAGGGCCCGGCTCTATCTGCCCGAGCAGGTGCCCATTCACGGCTACCTCGGCTCGGATCAGGGGGACTTCCTCGCGCACCCACGCCTCTGGGTCCTCGGACAGCCGGAACTGCCGCGCGCCGCGGTCTCCGCCTTCCGGGACGCGTTCCTCCCGGGACGCACCGCCGTGGGCCCCCCGCGCCGGGCCGGGCCCCTGGAGCTGACGCTGTACGAGAACGGACGCCACCGCCCCACGCGCTTCGTGGCCTCCGAGGCCCAGGCGCGCGCCCGCGTCTACCTCGAGTCGCCGGACGGCACGCGGCAGGACTGCCCCTTCGACGGCCGCGCGCACCGCTGTCCGGGCCCGCCCCACCTGTACGTGGCCACCGAGTGGCACGAAATCCGTTACGAGCCCCGGCGCTGCCTGTGGATGCACGCGCCGGGCGGGCCGCGGCGGCTCGTCGCGGAGTTCGACGACGTGCCCGCGGACACGCAGTGGCGGCTGGAGGCGGGCATCGTCGGCGAGTTCGCCTTCCACCACGAGCCCCGCCTGAGCACCTCGCACCTGGGCGTGGAGGACGCGGCCAGCGGCGAGTCGCTGTTGACGCTCTCGCTGCCTCCCGGACGCGAGGGGGTGCTGCGCGTGGCGCGAGCCATTCCCCCCGGACGCGCCCGCACGGTGAAGCTCTGGGTCCAGGCGGACAACGCGGAGACGCGCCAGGTGTGCCTCGACCTGCTCGCCCTCGCCGAGGGCACTCCGGAGGGGAAATGACGCGGGGACGCGCCGCGACGCGAGAGGAGCGCTGGCTGGCGCTGGCGCTGTGGGTGCTGGCCTTCGCGGCGCTGTGGGCGAGCGAGGCCGCGGTGGGCTTCACGCGCGACGAGAGCTTCTACTTCCACGCGGCGGAGGCCTACTCGCGCTGGTTCCAGCAACTGCTCCACGCGCCCTCCCAGGCGCTGACGGATGCCGCCATCGTGCGCGCCTGGGACTACAACCACGAGCACCCGGCGTTGATGAAGACGCTCTTCGGGCTGTCGCACCTGCTCTTCCACGACACGCTCGGGTGGCTGCGCTCGGCGACGGCCTTCCGTCTGCCCGCCTTCGCCCTGGCGGCGCTGGTGCCCGCCCTCACCTTCCTCCTGGGCAGCGCGGTGTTCAGCCGCGCCGCGGGCCTCTTCGCCGCGCTCTCCTTCCTGCTCGTGCCCCGCCAGTACTTCAACGCGGAGCTCGCCTGCTTCGACATGCCCATCGCGGCCATGTGGCTGCTGGTGGTCTACGCCTTCTGGCGCGCGCTCGAGGACCGTGACTGGGGCGTGCTGTGCGGCGTCTTCTTCGGCCTCGCGGTGTGCACCAAGCACAACGCCCTCTTCCTGCCCTTCTGCCTCGCGCCCTTCGCCCTGTGGCGCGCGTGGCGCACCAGCGAGGGCCACCCCGCCGCGCGCCTCGGCATGCAACGCGTGCTCCTGCTGTTCGCCGCGGTGGCGGGGCTCTACGCGCTGCTCGTGTTGAGCCTCGGGCCCGAGGGCTTCCAGCGGAAGTTCTTCCTGCTCAGCCCCCACACCCTGCTCTTCGTCGTGCTGGCCGTGGGCTCGCTGGGGATGCTGCACTTCCTCAACGAGGAGCACCCCGCCACCGCGCTCGCCCTGTTGCCCCTGGCCACCATGGCCGTGTTCGGCCCGGTCATCTTCTACCTGCACTGGCCCTACCTCTGGCACGCGCCGGTGGACCGGACGGCCTGGTACCTCGTCTTCCACGCCACCCACAACCACTACGCCTGGTTCTACCTGGGCACGCTCATGCGCGAGCCCCCCTTCCCCTGGGACTACGTGGTGGTGAAGACGGCGCTCACCGTGCCCACCAGCCTCTTCGTCCCCATGGTGACGGGCCTGGGCGTGCTCGCCGCCCGGGGGCTCTTCGGCCTCTTCGCGCGCACGCGCGAGTGGGTGCGCCCTCTGTCCCTCGCCGAGGTGCTCGTGGGGGTGAATGCCCTCGCCTCCATCCTCATCATCAGCCCGCCCAACGTGCCGCACTTCGGCGGCGTGAAGCACTGGCTACCCTCGATGCCCTTCCTCGGCCTGCTCGCGGGAGTGGCGGTGGCGCGCGGCTGCGAGGCGCTCACCGGCTGGCTGCGCGAGCGCTGGCCCCGGGTGCCCCTCGCGGCGGTGGCGGCCCCCGTCTTCACGCTGTTGATGCTGCCCGCGCTCCTCGCGCTCGTGCGCGTGTTCCCCTACGGCACGAGCTACTACTCGGAGCTCGCCGGAGGCGTGCCGGGCGCGGCCTCGCTGGGCATGCAGCGCCAGTTCTGGTCGAGCAACGTGACGGCGGTGCTGCCGTGGATCAACGCCCACGCGCCCCGCGACGGGCGCGTCTTCCTGCACGAAGTGACGGGCTTCGCCTTCCAGGACTACCAGCGCGAGGGGCTGCTGCGCGCGGACCTGCGCCCCGCGGGCATCGGGGACTCGGACGTCGCGGCGTACCAGTACCACCAGGAGTTCCGCGAGCACGAGTTCGCCCTCTGGCAGGCCTACGGCACGCGCACACCCGCCACCGGGCTCTACCTGGACGAGACCCCTCAAATCATCGTCTACCAACGGCCCTGAGCCCCCCCCCGGGGACAGGCAGGATCGAGTCATGACGCACCGGGTCTGTTCAGGCTCGGACGGCGAGTGGCATCGAGGAGCGCATCCGCGCAATCCGCGACTAGGCTGCATCGTACGGAGGGACATCTCCAGGGAGGCGACATGACGCGGTGGATGTGGGCCGTGACACTGGTGGTGCTGGGTGGACTGGGTTGTCAGCAGGAGCACAAGGCCGCGCCGCCGACGCGCGCGGAAATCCGGACACTGAGCAACGCCACGGTGGAGTTCATCCCCAAGGACGGGCAGCACCCCTACTGCCTGCTCTACACGGTGTCGGAGAAGGGCATCATCCGGCAGCTCACCATGACGCGCGAGAACCGCTCCATCCGGTGCGAGCCGGGCAAGCGCATCTACAACTCCAGCTTCCGCATCCCCGTGGAGGAGGGGAAGATTCGCGCCTACATCTTCTTCTCGGACCAGCGCATCCAGGCCGGCTCCGTGGCGCAGCAGCTCTATGACTTGCGCGACAGGCCGCGAGTGACCGCCATGGACTTCCGGCTGCCCGGCTCCGTGTCGGTGGAGCAGTTGGAGTTCACGCCCCAGCCCGGAGGCCCGGCCGTGCCCGACGCGGTCGAGGGCTCGACGGATCTGCCCGAGAACCCCGAGGCCGCCCAGCCCGCGGACGAAGAGCCCGGCATGCAGCTGGAGCCCCAGGGCAACGCCCGTCCCACCCCGCCCGCTCCGGCCAACTGACGCCCTCCGAGCCCGAATGGCTCGAAGGGCGCCCTTCATTTCTCCTCGAACATGGCGTGGATGACCCGCCAGGCGAGCTGAACCTCCCGCCCGGACAGCCGGCCGAGGAAGTCGCAGATCTCCGCCACCCGGTCGGGCTTCTCCCGACCGAACCCCTGGAAGAGCGTCTTGAGGGAGAGGTCGAGTCCCTCGGACAGCTTGTTCAGGGTCGCGAGGGAAGGAGAGAACCCGCCACGCTCGATCCGCCGGATGGCATCCACGGACAGCTCACTGCGCTCCGCGAGTTCTTCCTGGGTGAGTTTGCGTGAATTCCTGAGGCGCTTCACATGATGGCCGAACCGCCCCGCCAGAATGGCTTTCTCATTGTCCATAAGCGCGGCCGGTAATCTTGTGGGCACCGACCGCGCTGTGAAGTGAGGATGTTCGGGGTTGGAAACCGCATCGCCTCCAGGTGTCAGCTCAGAACGACTCCCGAAGCATTGCCCTCAAATCATCCAGTGTGCATGGACGGGGATTGCCCCGGTGGGAAGCATCCTGGAAGGCCTTGTCGACGATGCGCTCCAGGTCCTTCTCCTGGACACCTACATCGCGCAGGCGCACGGGAATGCCGATGGTGGCGTTGAGCTTGCGCACACGCTCCACGGCGTTGGCGGCGAGCGCCTCCTCGCGGGCGTTGGAGGTATCCCCCATGGCCTGGGCCACGCGCGCCAGCCGCGCGGTGCTCGAGGGGCGGTTGAACTCCATCACCACGGGCAGCACGATGGCGTTGGCGAGCCCATGGTGCACCTTGGAGATGGGCGTGAGCGCGTGCGCCAGCGCGTGGCAGGCCCCCAGGCCCTTCTGGAAGGCCATGGCGCCCTGCATGGCGGCGACCATCATGTCGGAGCGCGCCACGAGGTTCTTGCCATCGGAGACGGCGGTGGGCAGCGAGCGCGCCACGCGGGCGATGCCGTCGATGGCCACCGCGTCCGCCAGCGGGTGGAAGCCGTTGGACAGGTAGGCCTCCAGGCAGTGGGTGAAGGCGTCCATGCCGGTGGCGGCCGTGGGCCCGGGCGGCAGGCCCAGCGTCAGCTCGGGGTCGCAGATGGCCGCCTTGGGCATGAGGAACGGGCTGAAGATGACCGTCTTGCGGCCCGTGTCCGACAGCGTCGCCACGCCCGAGCGGCTCACCTCCGAGCCGGTGCCCGCGGTGGTGGGGATGGCGATGAGCGGCGGCATGTCGTCGCGCACGTACTGGTCACCCCCCGTCGCGTCGTCATAGCGCGACAGCGGCGGCTCGTGCGTGGTGAGCACCTGCACGAGCTTGGCCGCGTCCAGCGGGCTGCCTCCGCCGATGGCGATGATGCCGTCGCACTGGTGGCGCCGGTACGCCTCCAGGCCCGCGACGGCATCGTGCTCGGTGGGGTCCGGGTTCACCTGCTCGAAGGAGGCGTACGCCACGTTCGCGCCCTTGAGCACGTCGTAGACGCGTTGCACGAGCCCCGCCTTCACCACGCCCGCGTCCGTCATCACCAACGGGCGCTTCATGTTCAGCCGCGCCACCTGCGCGGGCAGGCGCTGCAGCGCTCCCGCGCCGAAGACGATCTTCGTGGGCCACGACATCTCGGTGATGCGTGGCTCGCTCGGCATGTCGAACGGTATCATTCCGTGTCTCCTGACTACGCGATGAGCGCCTAGATGAGTTCCATGTAGCGCTCGAGCTCCCAGTTCGTGACGGCGCGCTCATACTGCCGCGCCTCCCACTCGCGCGTACGCACGAAGTGGTCCACGAATTCCTCGCCGAGCAGCTGCCGGGCACGCTCGGACTGCTTGAGCAGCGCCACCGCCTCCTTGAGCGAGCGCGGCAGCGGGGGCGCGTTGGACGCGTAGCCATTGCCCGCGCAGACCTCGGGCGGCTCCACCTCGTTCTCGATGCCCCACAGCCCCGCGGCCAGGCTCGCCGCCATGGCCACGTACGCGTTCATGTCCGCGCCCGGCTGGCGGTACTCCAGGCGCATCGACTTGGGGCTGTCGCCAATCACGCGCACCGCCGTGGTGCGGTTCTCCCGGCCCCACGTCGCCGTCACCGGCGCCCACGTGTTCTCCACGCTGCGCTTGTAGCTGTTGACCGTGGGCCAGTAGAGCGCCGTCAGCTCCGGCATCAGCGCGATCTGCCCGCCGATGTACTGGCGCATGAGCGTGCTCATGCCGTCGCGCGCGTCCGGATCGTGGAAGGCGTTCTCCTCGCTCTTGATGCCCCACAGCGACTGGTGGATGTGGCCCGAGCAGCCGGGCAGCTTCGGGTCCACCTTCGCCATGAAGCAGGCGGTGAGCCCATGGCGCGCGCAGATCTCCTTGACCGCCGTCTTGAAGAGCACCGCCTTGTCGGCGATCTTCTCCAGCGTGTCGTAGCGGATGGCCGCCTCGAAGACGCCCGGGCCCGTCTCGGTGTGGAAGCCCTCCAGCTCCACGCCGAAGTCCCGGCAGCCGTTGATGATGTCGTGCACGAGCGGCGCGTTGAGCGACGTGCGCAGCCACGAGTAGCCGAACATGCCGGGGGTGAGCGGCGTGAGGCGCGTGTAGCCCTTGTCCTTGAGCGACTGCGGCGTCTCCTTGAAGATGAAGAACTCGTACTCGGCGCCGAACTTGGGCACGAAGCCCATCTCCCGCGCGCGCGCCCCCACCTTCTGCAGGAGCTGGCGGGGGCTCGGCTCGAAGGGCGAGCCGTCCGCCGTCACGAAGTCCAGCAGGAAGGCCGCCGTGTCCGGCTCCCAGGGGATGATGCGCGCGGAGCTCGTGTCCACGCGGCACATCCCATCCGGGTAGCCCGTGTGCCAGCCCGTCACCTGGGTGTTGTCGAGCAGCTCGTCCGCGATGTCCCACCCGAACACCACGTCGCAGAACCCCATGCCGCTCTTGCACGCGGAGAAGAACTTCTCCACGGAGACGTACTTGCCGCGCCAGACGCCATCCAGGTCCACCGCGCCCAGCTTCACCTGCCGGACACCCTTCTCCTCGAACCATTTCTGCAACACGTCCGTGCCCGAGGGCATCCGTCCCACGGGCCTGCCCGTGTCGCGCTCCTTCTTCTCCGCGCGCGCCCGCCTGCTCGCGGGGGACGGCAACGTGATGACCTTCGCCTTGGAACGACTCGCCATTGGCCTCCTCCTTCTCCCACTGCCCATGAGTGCCCTCTGTCGCGTCTTCAACGGCTCGCGTCCGCGGAGGATAGCCTCTTCGCGGGGTCCACACCCCGCCGCGCGATGCACACCTTGAGCGCGGCCCGGCGAGGTGAAAGCGTATGCGCGTTGGACATCCAGTGGACTCCTCACCACCCTGGACGCGCGTCGCAAGTGAACGGGCGTCAACACAACCAGCAGCGGAAGCTAGGGGGGGCCCCCCCTCCCGGCAACCCAGCTCGAAACCGAGGCCATGAAGAACGTTCTCCTGTTGAAAGCCGGTGATGCGGCCCGGCCCGTCCAGCTCAGCGTGGGTGACTACGACCAGTGGTTCGTCGAGTCGCTCGGACCAGATGGATGCCGCTTCGACATCCTGCACGCGCACCAGGGCGCCGAGCTGCCCCCGAGCGCCGCCGGCTATGACGCGGTGATGATGACCGGCTCCCCCAAGTCCGTGACCCAACTGGAACCCTGGATGGAGCGCGCCGCGGACTTCATGCGGGGCGCCGCCGCCCGGGGCGTCCCCGTGCTCGGGGTATGCTTTGGGCACCAACTCCTCGCCCATGCCCACGGGGCGCGGGTGGTGCGCAACACCCAGGGGCGGGAGATTGGCACCGTGGAGGTGCGCCTGAGCCCCGAGGGGCGCAAGGATCCGCTCTTCCACGAATTGCCCGAGACCTTCGTCGTCCAGGCCACCCACGAGGACATCGTCGAGCACCCGCCCGAGGGGGCCACGGTGCTCGCGGGCAACGAGAACACGGCGGTCCAGGCGCTCGCCTTCGGTCCGCTCATCCGGGGGGTCCAATTCCACCCCGAGGTGCATCCGGCCGCCATGCGGGCCCTCATCCTCGCCCGGCAGGAGAAGCTGGAGGCCGAGGCCGCCGCCCGGGGGCAGCCACCGGCGGAGCGCGTGCCCCGGCTCCTGGCGGGCATCACCCCGGCGCCCGCCGGACACGCCATCCTGCGCAACTTCCTGGAGCGGTTCACCTGAGCATCCCACTGGAGTAGGGAGGACCCATGGCGTCGCGCTGGGACTATCTCTTCGAAACCAAGCCGGTTCCCATGATGGACCACCTCCTGGAGGAGGTGGCCAAGCTGCTGGCCAAGGATCTGCGGCAGTGGCCGCCACCGGTCCAGGAGATAGACCTGGACACGGGAGGGCAGTTCGCCCCCCTGTACACCGAGCCGACGCCCCGCCCCGCCGAGGCCGTCTACGAGGAGGCGCTCCGGCTGTCGCGCTGGGAGCTGGAGCGCGAGCTGGACGCCTACGACGACTACATGCGCAACAAGCGCTACCTGGAGCGGGGGTTGGCCCCGACGGACCGTCTGCCCCTCTTGCTGCTCAACCGCTGGGTGGTGGACCAGATGCTGGGGCTGGGCGAAGCTACCGAGGGCCGGGTGAACCGCCGGCTGATGCTGCGCTGCCTGGAGCGACTGGAAGCCCACAGAAGGCGCGTCATAATCCCCTCCGCTTGAGACCCAGTCAGCCCTCTGCCATAAGCCGCGCCATGCAGCATCACGAGCTCGATCTCCTCGCGCAGCGCCGCAAGCGCTTCTACATCCTCGCGGGTTTGTGGCTGGTCATCGCCACCATCCTGTTCTTCTTCCGCTCGGTGCTGCTGCCCTTCGCGGGCGCCGCGTTGATCGCCTACCTGGTGCACCCGCTCGTCACACGCCTCACGCGCGTGCAGGTGCGCGGGCACGCCATTCCGCGCTGGGTGGGCATCCTGCTCATCTACTCGGGCTTCTTCCTCGTGCTCTACCTCTTCTTCATCGCCATGGTGCCGCAGCTCTACCAGGAGCTGGCGCGCATCAGCCGCGATGGCGTCACCTTCCTCAACTCGCTCACGCCCGAGCGCATCCACGTGCTCGCCGACCGCGTCGAGGACTGGCTGCGCGCCAAGGGCATCCCCGTGGCGCTCGCCACGCCCGAGGAGATGCGCAACGGCGTGTCCGGCGGCGGCGTGACGGTGGACCTGGAGAAGATCCTCCAGGACGTGGCCGCGCAGCTCACGGGGCTGATGCGCCAGCACCTGGGGGACATCGTCACCGTGTCGCGCCACATCATCACCTCGGTGGTGGCCGGCGTGTTCATGACGTTCTTCATCCTGATGGTGGCCGCGTTCTTCTCCATCGACGCGCACGCCGTCGTGGGCTACTTCACCAGCCTGTTGCCGGCCGAGTACGGCACCGACTCGCAGCGCCTGCTCGAGCGGATTGATCGCTCGCTGTCCGGCGTCGTGCGCGGCCAGGTGACCATCTGCGTCGTCAACGGCACGCTCACCTTCCTGGGGCTGGTACTCTTCGGGGTGAAGTTCGCCTTCCTCCTGGCCACGGTGGCCACCGTGTTCAGCCTCATCCCCATCTTCGGCACCATCCTCAGCTCGGTGCCCATCGTGCTCATCGCGCTGGCGGACGGCTTCCAGAAGGGAGTGGCCATCCTGCTGTGGATCATCGGCATCCACGCGCTGGAGGCGTACTTCCTCAACCCGAAGATCATGGGCCAGGCCGCGCGCATCCACCCGGTCATCGTGGCCTTCAGCCTCATCGCCGGGGAGACGACGTTCGGCCTGGTCGGCGCGCTCTTCGCGGTGCCCGTGGCCTCCATCATCGTGGCCTGCTTCGACTACGCGCGCCTCAAGGCGCAGCCCCACGTGGCGGAGGCCTCGCTGGAGGTGAAGTAGGCGCGGGCGGGGGCCTCAGCCGCTGCAGGCGGCCTCGCAGCGCGACTCGCGGCAGAAGACGAAGCAGCGGCCACAGTCGAGGTGGTCGGCGGGACAGGTGCCGTCACACTTCACCCCGCTGCAGTTGGGCCCGTCCTGCACGTGCGTGGGGTTGGTGCCCAGCCCGCAGCAGGCGTTCCCCATGCAATCCGAGTCCTGGTAGCAGGTGCGGTTGGACAACGGGGCGGGAGTGCCCCCGAAGTCGTCCAGGTCGATCGGTTCGCATCCGGTGGCCAGCGAGAGCACCGCCCCCAGGACGACGAGGGCGGACGGAAAGGCGAAACGGGTGCTGCGCATGCGACGGCTCCCTTCGTGAGAACGAAGGGAGAGTATTAACGGTTCATCGAGCCGAGGAACTCGGCGTTCGCGGCCGTCGGGCGCATGTGTTTGAGCACGAACTCCATCGCGTCGATGGGCGTGAACGGGTGGAGCACCTGGCGCAGGGCGGTGATGCGCACGAGGTCCGCCTGGGTGAGCAGCAGCTCCTCCTTGCGCGTGCCGGACTTGTTGATGTCGAGCGTGGGGAAGATGCGCTTCTCCATCAGCTTGCGGTCCAGGACGATTTCGGAGTTACCCGTGCCCTTGAACTCCTCGAAGATGACCTCGTCCATGCGGCTGCCGGTGTCGATGAGCGCGGTGCCGATGATGGTGAGGCTGCCGCCCTCCTCGATGTTGCGTGCGGCGCCGAAGAAGCGCTTGGGCTTGTGCAGGGCGTTGGCGTCCACGCCGCCCGAGAGAATTTTACCCGAGGCCGGCACCACCGTGTTGTAGGCGCGCGCCAGACGGGTGATGGAGTCCAGGAGGATGCACACGTCGTACTTCTGCTCGACCAGGCGCTTGGCCTTGTCGATGACCATCTCCGCCACCTGCACGTGGCGCGTGGCGGGCTCGTCGAAGGTGGAGCTGACCACCTCGCCGCGCACGTTGCGCGCCATGTCCGTCACTTCCTCGGGGCGCTCGTCCACCAGCAGCACGATGAGGTAGACGTCCGGGTGGTTCTTGGAGATGGCGTGCGCGATGTTCTGCAAGAGCACCGTCTTGCCCGCCTTGGGCGGCGCCACGATGAGGCAGCGCTGGCCGAGCCCGATGGGGCAGAACAAGTCGATGATGCGCGTGGTCATCTCCGCCCCGTCGTGCTCCAGCTTCAGCTTGCGCGTGGGGTAGAGCGGCGTGAGGTTGTCGAAGAGGATGCGGTCGCGCGTCACCTCGGACAGCGGGTCGGCGAAGTTGACCTTGTCCACCTTCTGCAGGGCGAAGAAGCGCTCGCCCTCTCGCGGCTGGCGGATGGGGCCCGTCACCGTGTCGCCCGGCCGCAGGTTGAAGCGGCGCACCTGCGAAGGGGACACGTAGATGTCGTCGGGGCTCGCCTGGTAGTCGCTGTCCGCGCTGCGCAGGAAGCCGAAGCCGTCGCTGAGCAGCTCCAGCACGCCTTCGGCGTGCACCTCGAACTTCTTGTCCGCGATGCCCGAGAGCAGCGCGAAGATGAGATCCTGCTTCTTCAGGCCCTGGTAGCCCTCGATGCCGAAGTCATGGGCCATCTTCGCCAGGTCCGTGATCTTCATGCGCTTGAGATCATTGAGACTGAGGACCTGCATGACCGGAGCGTCCGAGGGGCCAGCTTCCGCGCCCGGAGACACCTCGACGAACTCGGGAGCCGGGGCCTGCTGGGAGGCCTCCTCCTCGTGATCGGCCGCCGCGCGCACCTCCTGGTACTCCTCGTCCCGGACGGGGTGGGAGGGGATGGGCGTGAGGACCGGGCGGGGCGTGGCGACCACCGGGGCCTCCTCGGCCGCGGGCTCCTCGTCCCGGCGGGCCGACGTCCGGCGGCGCGTGGGCTTCTCGGACTCGTCGCGCTCCACCGTCTTGGCCCGGGTCGAGCGGCGCTTGGGCTTTTCCTCCTCGATGTCGACGACCTGGGGGGCGAGGAGCTTCTCTTTGGGTGAACGGGCTTTGGCCATGGTGCGGGGGGCTGGACTTGCGGCGCGGGGGGGAGTCGCGCACGGGAATGTCGTGGAAGATGTCCGGGGGGGACGCGAGACGCCCTCAGGGCGACACCGGGATCCCTTCTTGCCGGGACCACGCGGGTGGGAGAACCTTGTGCTGGGAAGAGGTGGCGCCTGAAGGTGGGACAACAACCCTCATGCGCTCGACACGAGGTTATTGACCACCTCCAGAGCTGTCAAGGCATCCTCGCAACCCGAGCCACCAGGCAACAGAGCCCCCGAATATTCCAGTCCAGCCGCCGAGCCCCTCCGCCGTGACCGCCTCGAAAACCGCTGACGCCGCCCGCATCGGGCAGCTCCGAAAAGATCTCGCCTACCACAACCACCGCTACTACGTGCTCGACTCGCCGGAGGTGAGCGACGCGGAATACGACCGGCTCATGCGCGAGCTGCAGGAGCTGGAGTCTCGCCATCCGGACCTCGTCACGCCCGACTCACCCACCCGCCGGGTGGGCGGCGCTCCGGCGGAGAAGTTCGAGAAGGTGCGCCACCGCGTGGCCATGTTGTCGCTGGCCAACGTCTTCGACGACGAGGGGCTGAGCGACTTCGACGAGCGCATCCGCCGCCAGACGGGACTCGCCCAGGTCGCCTATGTCTGCGAGCCCAAGCTGGATGGGCTCGCCATCACCCTGACCTACGAGCAGGGCCGCTTCGTGCGCGGCGCCACGCGGGGAGACGGGACCGAGGGAGAGGACGTGAGCGCGAACCTGCGCACCCTGCGCGGCCTGCCCACGGAGCTCCTGCCCCAGGACGGGGTGAAGGCGCCCGGGATGATCGAGGTGCGCGGCGAGGTCTTCATCTCCAAGAAGGACTTCAAGCGGCTCAACGACAAGCGCGAGGAGGAGGGCGAGCCGCTCTTCGCCAACCCGCGCAACGCCGCCGCCGGCAGCCTGCGCCAGTTGGATCCCCGCATCACCGCGTCGCGGCCGCTGTCGCTCTTCCTGTACGAGTGCGTGCCGGGCGAGGGCGTGCCCGCCTTCCGCTCGCACACCGAGAAGCTCGGCTACCTGCGCTCGCTGGGGCTGCCGGTGAACCGGGCGGTGAGCGTGCCGAGCGTGGAGGGAGTGCGCGAGCAGTACCGCGCGAGCCTGGAGGGCCGCCATGCGCTGCCCTTCGAGGTGGACGGCATGGTGGTGAAGGTGGACGACGAGGACCTGCGCCAGCGCCTGGGCCAGGTGTCCAAGAGTCCGCGCTGGGCCGTGGCCTACAAGTTCCCGCCCGAGGAGGAGTCGACGCTCGTCGAGGACATCCAGGTGTACGTGGGGCGCACGGGCGCGCTCACGCCGGTGGCGCACTTGAAGCCGGTGAAGGTGGGCGGCGTCACGGTGAGCCGCGCCACCCTGCACAACGAGGACGAGCTGCGGCGCAAGGACGTGCGCAAGGGCGACACCGTCTTCATCCGCCGCGCGGGCGACGTCATCCCGGAGATCGTCAAGGTGGTGGAGGGCAAGCGGCCCGAGGGCACCGAGCCCTTCGTCTTCCCCACCGAGTGCCCGGTGTGCCACGCGGCGGCCGTCAAGGACGAGGAAGGCGCCATCATCCGCTGCACGGGCGCCACCTGCCCCGCGCAGCTCGTGGAGAAGGTCCGCCACTTCGCCTCGCGCACCGCCATGGACGTGGACGGCCTGGGCGAGAAGCTCGCCGCGCAGCTCGTGGAGACGGGGCTGGTGAAGAGCTTCGCGGACCTCTACCACCTCACGCGAGAGAAGCTCCTCACGCTCGAGCGCATGGGGGACAAGAGCGCGGACAACCTGCTCGCCAGCATCGAGCGCTCCAAGCAGACCACCCAGCCTCGCTTCCTCTACGCGCTGGGCATCCGGCACGTGGGCGAGTCCACCGCGCGCGTGCTCGCCGAGGCCTACCCCGACGTGCGCGGCCTCTACACGGCGAGCCTCGAGGACATCACCCGCGTCAAGGACGTGGGTCCCACCATGGCCGAGGTCATCCATACCTTCTTCCATGAGCCGCTCAACCGCGAGGCCATCAACGCCCTGCTCGCCGCGGGCGTCACCCCTGCCCCGCCCGTCGTCGTCAAGACGGGCGTGTTCGCTGGAAAGACGGTGGTTCTCACTGGGGGTATGAGTGGAATGAGCCGGGAGCAAGCCAAGGAGGAAATCGAGCGCCGGGGTGGCAAGGTGTCGGGAAGTGTCTCTCGCAAGACGGACCTGGTGGTGGCGGGCGAGGATGCGGGCAGCAAGCTGAAGAAGGCCCAGGAGCTCGGGGTAAGAATCGTGGACGAGCAGGCCTTCCTCCAATTGCTCCAGACGGACGCACGAGGCTAGGAGGCGTGGGCAGCATGGACAGTCGTCGAGTGAGCCTGCGGATCCGGGGCCGGGTGCAGGGTGTTTCCTACCGGGAGAGCGCCCGCGCCGAGGCCCTGCGGCTGGGCCTCAAGGGCTGGGTGCGCAACCTGCCCGACGGGACGGTGGAGGCGGTGGCCGAGGGCCCGCCCCACGCCCTGGATGCCTTCGTCAGCTGGAGCCACCGCGGCCCTCCCCAGGCGCGCGTGACGGAAGTGGAGCGCGCCGATGCCGAGGCGCTCGGGGAGTTCATCACCTTCATCGTGGAGCGCAGCTCATGAATCCCTACGCGCCAGCCTCCCTGACCTCCATGCTGGGCATCAAGTCCGGCAGCAAGGTCTCGGTCATCAACCCCCCGCGCGGCTTCGTCCAGAAGCTCAACCCCCTGCCCGACGGCGTGGAGTTCCTCATCACCGCCCAGACGGGCCTGGACATCATCCTCTTCTTCACCCAGGACACGCACGAGCTCGTCCAGCGCCTGCCCGCGCTCTCGCGCGCCATGACGCTCCAGGGCGGCATCTGGGTGTGCTGGCCCAGCGGCGAGGGCATCAAGACGGCCCTGAGCGAGGACTTCATCCGCCAGGCGGCGCTGGACATCGGCATGGTGGACAACAAGCTGTGCCTCATCGACACGACCTGGACGGGCCTGCGCCTGGTACGCCGCCCCCGGGGCCGCCTGGACAAGCCCGACTACCGCAAGCGGGCCCCCACCGCCCAGGCCTGAGCCCCCCTCCAGGCTGCCAGACGGCGGACATTTTCCATGTCGCGCCTTTACAGGTCGTATCAGGCGTGAAAACCTTTCGTTGTTTTCAGGCCTCGGACCTCCCCACCAGGGGTGGGGAGTTCAGTCGCCAGTGGATTTTGAGACGGGTGCGTTCCCGGCGGAACCGGGCGCGCTGGTCTTCCGCGCTTCTGCCACCCCCAAGGCGCCCACGCATGGGCTCCGACCGGGTGAGTAAGGACGAAGCCGGGCGGCCCGGGCGCCAGGGCTGTCTCGAACGCTCGATTAGCAGCCAGTCCCCGCCCGGCACGGTGCCGGACAATCGCGGGGCGACCTTGAACTCGGAGGAGCAGGCCGTGGTCCCCTCACCCCCCCCTCGCGCGCGGCACCCGGGCCCCCGGACACACGGGTCGGCCCTCGTCCGCACGCGCGGAGGTGCGGGGACCGCCTCTCCCCTCGCAGCGCGCTCGGAAGCTGGAGACGCCGTCGCCTCCCGTCCGCCGGAGCTCACGCCTCCCCGCGCGCGCCCAGGATTCGTCCATGAGCAGCATCCTCGTCATCAACGCCGCGGGCCGGGAGACCCGGGTCGCCCTCGTCGAGAACGGGCACATCGCGGAGTTCTACCTCGAGCGTAAGAAGGACAAGGGAGTCGTCGGCAACATCTACAAGGGCCGCGTGGTCCGGGTACTCCCCGGCATGCAGGCGGCTTTCGTCGACATCGGCCTGGAGAAGGCCGCCTTCCTCTACGTCAGCGACGTCGTCTACGACCCGGACTTCGCCCGGGCCCAGTTCGAGCTGACCGAGGGCGAGCACGAAGACGCCCTCGACGTGCCCGAGGAGTCCGAGGCCATGGCCGCCGAGGCGGCCCACCACGAGCCCCCCGAGCCGGAAGCCGAGGTGCAAGAGCCCGCGGCCGCGGACGTCGCGCCCGCGCTCGACGCGGCGGCGGCGCCCACCGAGGCGACCCCCGCTCCCCAGGCACAGCTCGCCAGCCCCGAGCCCGCCGCCGTCGAGGCCGCTCCCGCCCCCACCGCGGAGGCCACTCCCGCCCCGGTGACGGAGACTGACTCGGTGGTGTCCGCGCCCATCGAGGCACAGGCCGTGCCCGAGCCCCTCGTGGCGCCCGAGGCGCTCACGCCCGTGACCGAGGCCTCCCCGGCCGTGGCCGAGGCGGCTCCGCCCGTGGCCGAGACGGCTCCGGACGCGGCCGTGGCCCCGTCCGCTCCCGAGAGCACCCCCACCGAGTCCGCCGTCACCGCGACGAGCGCCTCCCCGAGCGCCGGGGAAGGCACCCCCGCCGCCGCCCCGCGTCCGGAGACGGCCGCTGGCGAGCGCCGCGCGCCCCGGGAGAACCGCGAGGCCGCCCGCGAGGCGCGTGAGGGCCGCCGCGACCAGAAGGACCGCGAGCGCGACAAGGAGCGGGAGAAGGACAAGCCCCGCAAGGCGCGCGACGAGCAGCCGCAGCGCAAGCGCGAGGAGGAGAAGAACAAGCCGCGCAAGACGGCGAAGATCGAGGAGCTGCTGAAGGTGGGCCAGGAGGTCGTGGTGCAGATCTCCAAGGATCCCATCGGGACCAAGGGCGCGCGCCTCACCTCGCACATCTCCATTCCGGGCCGCCACCTGGTGTTCATGCCCACGGTGGACCACGTGGGCATCAGCCGCCGCATCTCCAACGAGAAGGAGCGCAAGCGCCTGCGGGAGATGGTGGACCGCTTCCGTCCGCCCGGCACGGGCTTCATCGTGCGCACGGTGGCCGAGAACGTGCCCCAGGAGAAGCTCGAGAGCGACATCCGCTTCCTCATCGAGGTGTGGAACCAGGTGGTGCGCCGCAACGAGAAGCGCGGCGGCTCGGGCCTGTTGCACCCCGACCTGGACCTCATCCTGCGCGCCACGCGCGACCTGTTCGCCCACGACGTGGAGAAGCTCGTCGTGGACGACCGCGAGGAGTACGAGCGCATCCTCGGCTTCGTGAACGCGCAGGACCCGGCGCTCAAGGACCGGGTGGTGCTGCACGAGTCGGACGAGCCCATCTTCGACGCCTACGGGATTGAACACGAGCTGCAGCGCGCCACCCAGCGCAAGGTGTGGCTCAAGAGCGGCGGCTACCTCATCATCGATCAGGCCGAGGCGCTCACCGCCATCGACGTCAACTCGGGCCGCTACGTCGGCAAGAAGAGCCTCGAGGAGACGATCACCAAGATCAACGTCGAGGCGGCCAAGGAGATCGTCTACCAGCTGCGGCTGCGCAACATCGGCGGCATCATCATCTGCGACTTCATCGACATGGAGAAGCCGCAGAACCGCGACAAGGTCTTCAAGTCCCTGCAGGAGGCGCTGGGCCGGGACAAGGCCAAGACGAACGTGCTGCGCATCTCCGAGCTGGGCCTGGTGGAGATGACGCGCAAGCGCGTGCGCGAGTCCATCGGCCGCGTCCTCCACGAGGACTGCCCGTACTGCGACGGCAAGGGCTTCGTGAAGACGGCCACCACGGTGGCCTACGAAATCTTCGGGGAGATCCGCCGCGAGGCGCCCGGCTACAAGGACCCCACGCTGGTCATCAACTGCAACGCCGAGGTGGCGCGGCTGCTCCAGGGCGAGGAGCGGCAGGAACTGCGCCACCTGATGGACCGCTACAACAAGTCCATCCAGGTGAAGGCGCAGCAGAACTACCACCGCGAGCAGTACGACGTGTACGGCCGCAGCGCCCAGGGTGGAGACCACAAGGTGGCCTCCTCACCGGGCTCGGGAGACGGCGAACTGTCGATGCAGCGCCGCCCGGAGAGCGGCGGCGGCGAGCGCGGTTTCCGCTCGGAGGGCAGCCCGGGCCGGGGTGAGCGGGGCGAGCGGGGTGAGCGCGACCGGGATCGCGACCGCAGCGGTGGCGGCCGGGGTGAGCGCGACCGGGGAGACCGCAGCGGCGGCGGCGGCGGCCGGGGCGACCGGGACCGTGAACGCAACAGCGGCGGCCGGGGTGAGCGCGACCGGGGAGACCGCGGCGGCAGCGGAGGCCGGGATCGGGACCGCAATCGCGGAGAGCAGCGCCGGTCCGAGCCTCGTGAAGGACGTGAAGGCCGCGAGGGACGTGAAGGCCGCGAGGCCCGGGCCCAGACGGCCCCGGCGGGAGAGCAGCAGCCTGGCTCGGGCGGCACTCCGCCCGCGTCCTCGGGCAGCGGCGAGTCCAGCGGCGGCAATCAGTGAAGGAGGGCGTCCAGAGCCCGGTCTCCTTGAAAGGTGGCCGCCTGGACGCTTCCCTGGGGGACGAGCGGACCCCCCTGGCCGTCTGCGCTCGTGATTGATTAGCCTGGGAGGCTCGGATGAGGACCCTCCCCTCGCTCTTCCTCCAGCGACTGCGCACCCGCGCGCTCCAGTGGGCCCGGCGCACCTGGGCGCCCCTGGAGCGAACCCGGGCGGGCCGCTTCGCCGCGGACACCGCGCTCGCGGTGCGCAGTCTGGCCCGCGGTTTCCAGGGGGAAAACATCCGCCTGCGGGCCGCGGCGCTCACCTACATCAGTGTCTTCTCGCTGGTTCCGCTGTTGACGGTGGTGCTCGCCTTGCTGGGGGCCTACCACCAACAAGCCTTCCAGCACCGCCTCCGGGAGTTCATCTCCGCCGTGCTGGCGCCCGGGGTGCGTGAGGAGTCGGCCACCTTCCTCGAGGGGTTTCTCGAGCCGGGCAATACGACGGCCATTGGAAGCGCGGGCTTTCTCGGCCTGCTCTTCTCGTCGGGCTCGCTGCTGCACAACATCGACGTGTCGCTGAACGAAATCTGGGGGGTGAAGAACCACCGCCCCTGGTACGTGCGCGGCCTCATCTACGCGGGCCTGCTGCTGCTGGGGCCGTTGATGCTGGCGCTCTCGTTCGCGGGAACGCGCGGCGTGCGCTCGCTGCTGGAGGGCACCCACACCCCGCTCTTCCTGGATCTCTTCGAGCTGCTGTTCGGCGCCCTGTCCCCCCTCACCGCGATCGCGGGGCTCACCCTGCTCTACGTCGTGACGCCCAACACCCATGTGCGGTGGCGCTCGGCGCTCGCGGGGGGGCTCGTCGCGGGAGTGGCCTGGAGCGTGGCGCGGCACCTGTACACGGGCATCGCCGCGTACAGCTTCCGCCACAACCCGCTCTACGCCTCCCTGGGCGCGCTGCCCATGTTCCTGGCGTGGCTGTACGTGGACTGGCTCATCCTCCTCGGAGGCGCCCGGCTGTCCTACGCGGTGGAGCACGCCACCTTCCGTGACTCGTTGTGGGCCTTCGGCGCGCACCCCCGAGCGAGGGAGCTGGTGGCCGCCCAGCTCGCCCAGGAGACCACCCTCGTCTGGTTCGACGGCACCCCGCCGCCCCTCCCCCGGGAGCTGGCCCTGCGCCTGCGCGTCGCCGAGTCGCTCGTCGACGAGGTGGCCGAGGACCTGGAGCGTGCGGGCCTGCTCGCGCGCCATCGCCGGGGAGGGCTGCTTCCCGCCCGCCACCCCAGCGAGTTGACCCTGGCCGACCTGACCCTCGCGGTCCACGGCGTCTACAGTCCCGTCGCCCCTGGCGACTGGAGCCATCCCCCCGCTCCCGGCTTCGAGCCTCTGTCGGCCTTCTTCCACGAGGCGGATTCCCTGGGGCTCGAGGTCCTGCGCCGCACCCGGTGGCTGGACCTGGCCATCCTGGTGCGCCCGGGGCTGGCGCAGCTGCACCTGACGCCCGCCTCCCCGCCCGCCGCCGCCCAGGAGGCGGGCAGCGGAAATCCGTAACGTTTCTAGGCAGTTGGCGGGCCTCGTGGCTTGCGCGCGGGAGGCGTTCTGTTATCGTCTCGGGTTCGACCACGGGCCAAGCGCCCTGTTTCCGAGGGGTTACGCGGTTTGCGGGAGCATGCGATGCTCAAGTCCGATCTGATCAACGTCCTCGTCAACAAGAAGCAGATGACGCAGAAGCAAGCCGAGGCCACGGTCGAGACGATTTTCGAGTCCATGAAGGACGCCCTCTGCCGCGGCGAGAACATCGAGATCCGCGGCCTGGGCGCCTTCCACGTGAAGAACTACCAGGGCTATCAAGGCCGCAACCCCAAGACGGGACAGATCATCCCCGTGAAGCCCAAGCGCGGCCTGTTGTTCCGCACGGGCAAGGAGCTGCGCGACCGGGTCAACCGGCCTCCGCCCCAGACGCCCCAGTCCGACGTCTCCTTCGATCCCAAGCGAGGCAGTGGCGGCAGCTACTAGCCCACCTCCTCAGGGCCCCGGCGCGACCGGGGCCAGCCGTCCCAGGGGACGAACCTGCAGTTGCAGCTCCAGTTCGCCGTAGGTGAGGACCGCGACATCGGGGAAGGCGCCCTCGCACAGCTTGCGCAGGGTGCGCCGGACGTCCGGTGCCGTGAGCAACACGGTCTGCCCGCCCGCGGCGATGCGCTTCACCCCCTCCAGGATTTCCGCGATCCGCTCGGGAGCGGGCGCCGGTCCCCGTGCCCCGGCGGAGCGCAGCGTCTCCTCGATCTCCGGATCCACCAGGTAGGCGAAGAGCGGTCCCGAGGGCGCGAACTTGTGGCTCAAGTAGCGTGACAGCGCCTGACGGCAGCGCTCGGCCAGGGCCGCGGCATCCCCCTCGGTGGTGGGCGCCACCAACGCCTCCAGGATGGCGCGCAGGTCGCGGATGCTCACCTGCTCGTCCACGAGCTTGCGCAGGACCTCGGTGAGCAACGGCAGGGGCACCTTCTGGAGCGCTTCCTTCACCAGGGTGGGCGCCTGGGCCTCCAGTCCATCCAGCAGGCCGCGCACCTCCTGCACCCCCAGGAAGCCTGCCGCGCGCGCGCGGATGACGCCGCGCAGGTGCTCGGCGATGAGCTCTCCCGCGCTTCGCAGCGGAACCTGCGCCAGCTCCAGACGCGCGCGGCTGTCCGCCGGCACGCGGCTGATGGGCCTGCCCGTGAACGGCTCCACCACCGGCTCGGCCGTCACCTCCAGGAAGGTCAGCTCCTCCGGTTGAGCCAACGCGTAGAGCATCTCCGGCACGACCTGCCCCATCCCCGCGGGCACCTCGTCGACGAGGATGCGGTACGTCCCCGGCGGCAGATAGGCCGCCCCGGTGCGCACCCGCATACCGGGCACGCGCACTCCCAGCTCGAGGAAGAGTTCGTCCCGGATCCGGTTGAGCACCTGATGCACGAACGCGCCCCCCTGCTCCTGCGCCAACCCGGTGAGGTCCGGCGCGAGATCCACCGTCAAGGGCGCCACGCCCACCGGTGCAGCCGCGCTTTGCGGAGGAGCACCAGGCGCCCCCTTCGCATCGTCTCCGGCGGACGCCTCGCCCGGGGCACCGGGCTCTTCCCCTGACAGGGAGCGCAGGCGAGGAAGGACATACGCGAGCCCGCCGAGCGCGGCCCCCAGGCAGAGGAAGGTCAGATGCGGCATTCCGGGCATCACGGCGAGTGCCCCGCAGAGCGCGACCACCACCCAGAGCGCCCGGGCCTCACCGAAGATCTGCGCGCCGATGTCCGAGCCGAGCGAATCCTCCTCCTTCTCCGACGCCACGCGCGTGACGACGAGCCCCGCCGCCACCGCGATGCAGAGGGAGGGAATCTGTGACACCAGCCCGTCCCCGATGGCGATGAGCGCATAGGTGGAGGCCGCTTCCGCCACCGTCATTCCGTTCTGCAGCACGCCAATGCAGCTGCCCCCCAGGAGGTTGACCAGGACGATGACCAGGCCGGCGATGACGTCTCCCTTCACGAACTTCATCGCACCATCCATGGCTCCGAACATCTGCGACTCGCGCTCCAGGTCGCGCCGCCGGCGACGGGCCCGCGTTTGATCGATGGCACCCGCGCGCAGGTCCGCGTCGATGGACATCTGCTTGCCCGGCATCGCATCCAGGGTGAAGCGCGCGGAGACCTCGGCCACGCGCTCGGCGCCCTTGGCCACCACGAGGAACTGCACCAACGTGAGGATGGCGAAGATGACCGCGCCGACGACGTAATCGCCCCGGACGACGAACTCGCCGAACGCCTGGATGATCTCCCCCGCGTGGCCGTCCGCCAGGGCCAGGCGCGTGGACGACACGTTGAGCGCGAGCCGGAAGAGCGTGGTGAACAGGAGCAGCGTCGGAAAGGACGTCACCTTCAACGCATCCCGGGCCTGGAGCGCCGCCACCAGCAGCGACACCGCCGCCACCAGATTGAGGGCCAGCCCCAGGTCCAACAGCCAGGGCGGCAAGGGGATGATGAGCGCGCCCAGCACCGCGACCATCGCCACGGCGAGCACCACGTCCGAGGAACTGCGTGCCCGCAGGAGAATCTTCATCAATCGGTTCATGACCTCTGCCTTTCGTGGAGGGTCCTCCACGCCTACGGCTCCCCCGCCACCCGGAGCACCGCCGCGGCGGCCTGGTACAATTCCTCGGGGATCTCCTCCCCGACGTCGTAGTGCACGAGGCTGCGCGCCAGCGGCACGTCCCGCACCACGGGAACGCCGAGCCGCTCGGCCTCACGCCTCAACTCGAGCGCGTCCGCCTCGCGCCCCTTGCCAACGAGGTAGGGCGCCTCGCACTCCTCCGGCGCATAGCGAAGCGCGACCGCGAGGTGCGTGGGGTTGACGACCACGACACTCGCCTTGCCCACCCCTCGCGCGGGCCCCCCCGCCGCCCATTGTCGATGGAGCGCCCGTCGCTGACTCTTGTGATGGGGATCTCCCTCGCTCTCCTTGTGCTCGCGCTTCACCTCCTCGCGCGTCATCATCAAATCCTTCAGGTGCCTGCGGCGCGCGAGCACGTAGTCCCCCACGCCCAGGACCACGAGCACCCAGGCGAGCCGCAGCACGAGAGGAGCCAACCGCTTCACGCCGTGCTCCAGGCCCAACGTGCCCGTCAGCCAGACGGAGCGCAGCACGTCCGGCCCCGCCTCCACGGCCTCGCGCCACACCAGCCACCCCACTCCCACCGCCACGAGCAGTGCCTTGCCCAGCTCGATGAGCGGCCTCACGCTGAGGAGTTTCTTCAAGCCGGCCAGGGGATTGACGCGCTCCCATTTCGGCACCACGTGGTCCGCGTTCATCTCGAGCCCCACCGTGGCCACGGACACCGCGAGGGAGGCCAGCCAGGCACTCCCGAGCGGGGGGCCCACCAGGAGCAACAGCAGGAGTCCCGCCTCCTCGAGTGCACCCGCGGACTCCTGGTGCAGCATCAACCGGGCCGTCCACGCCTTCAGCCGGGAGAAGCCCGGGGGGGCCACGACGCACAGGGCCCAGAAGCCCCCCAGGGTCACCACGCTGGAGGACAGCAGGCGGCTGCGCGGAATCCGCCCCTGTCGGCGCGCCTCGCGCAGACGCTTCGCCGAGGGTTGCTCGGTCTTCCCGCTCACCGCGCCACCTCCGCCAGTTGGAACAAGGCGTCCTCCACTTCGAGGAAGCCCGCGAGCAGCCGCTCACAGAACAGCCCCACGCCCAGCCACAGCAGGGCGCCTCCCGCGAGGATGCGCAGGGGCGCCCCCATGTCCTGGAGATTCACCTGGGGCGCGGCGCGCGACACGAGTCCCACCAGGCAGTCCACCGCCATCACCGCCGCGGCCACTGGTGCCCCGATCGCCAATCCCGTGGCCATGGCTCCTCCCGCGAGCCCCACGACACGCAGCACCGCCCCCTCCCCAGGCACATACGCTCCCAAGGGAACCCAGCCGAATCCCCGCACCAGCCCCGACAGGACCACGGGCATGAGCCCTCCCGAGATCACCATCCCCACGAGCAGCGGGTGGAGCGCGTCTCCCGTGGCCGATTCGCGAGACCCCGTGACAGGCAGGCTCGCCTCCGCGGAGGTGCCTCGGAACAGGTCGATGAAACGGCCCCCCATCCGCGCCGCGTCGAAGGGCAGCGCCGCGACCAGTCCCAGCGACACCCCATAGGTGAGCTCCTTCAGCGTCAGCGCGGCCAGGTGCACGGGTGACGTCACGGGCGTGGACAGAGACACCCCCGCCTCCTGATGCAGGAAGAGGGCGAGGCTCAGGACCAGCGCGAGCTTCACCGTCGTCGGCGCCGCCTGTCCTCCCAGCAAAGGACAGAGGAAGGCCACCGGCAACAGTCGCGCGGCGCACAACGCCACCGCCACCACGTCTGGCCCCCAGGACTCGAACCATCCCCCAAGCAGTTCCCACCTCATCCGCCCACCTCCGCGATGAAGCTCAGGACCTGATGCGTGAAGAGCGTGAGCTGGCTGGCGATCCACGGCCCGGCCACCACCAGGGCCAGGACCGCCGCGCACAGCTTGGGCACCACCGTGAGCGTGCTCTCCTGCAACTGCGTGGTGGCCTGGAAGAGGCTCATCAGGAAGCCCACCACCAGGCTCGCGCCAATGGGTGGCAGCGACGCGAGCACCATCAACAGGAGGGCCTCCCGGCCCAGGGAAAGCAACACGTCCTGGGTCATGACATCACCGGTAGCCGAGGATGAGGCCGCGCGCGAGCAGCGACCAGCCATCCACCGCGACGAAGAGGAGGATCTTGAAGGGCAGGCTCACCTGGCTCGGCGACAGGGACTGCATTCCCAGGGCGAGCAAGACGTTGGCGACGACCATGTCCAGCACCAGGAACGGAAGGAAGACGAGGAAGCCGATTTGAAATGCCTCCTTCAGTTCGGTGAGGACGAAGGCGGGAATGACCACGAAGAGGCTCTCTTCGTGGACCCGCTCCGCCTCCTCGGGCGGGCGCAGCTCACGTGCCAGGTCCACGAGCCGAGCGCGCTCCTCCGGACTGCCGTGCTTGAGCAGGAAGGCACGCAGCGGCTCGGTCACCGTCCCCGCGCCCTCGAGGATCCGCGCGCCAGAGCCCATGTCCTCGTAGACGGCCTGCCCCGCGTCGTACATGCGCTCCATGACGGGCGCCATGATGTGCCCCGACAACACCGCGGCGAGCCCCGTGAGCACGAGGGTCGGCGGAGCTTGCTGCGTCCCCATGGCCGAGCGAGCCAGGGACAACACCACGGCGATCTTCGAGAAACTCGTCAGCATCAACACCGCGAAGGGCAGCAGGGACATCACCGCCAACATCCCCATCATCGACAGCGGTGTGCCCGCGAAGGACATCCGCGACAGGGAGGGCTCCGCCGCCGAGGCAAGTCCGGGCATGAGCAGCCCCCCCACCAGCCACGCGCTCCTCATGACAGAGGCTCCTCGACCGGCGCGCCCGCCACCGCGCGTCGGCGCGACCGGGACTTCACGCGCACGGGTGCACGCGCCGGGCGGATCTCCGCGAAGGAATCACCGAACACCACGAAGTAGCGGCTCCCCTCCACCTCCACCAACGCCAGCCCACAGCGCTGCGACAAGCCCGTCCGGGACACCACCCGCAGCGGCTCGGTGCGCGGGAACCCGGCCCCAGCACGCCCCCGGTACATCAGCCACCCGCCCAGGACCGCCAGGGCCAGGCCGCCCAACAACGCCCGAGCCAGTGAGGTCACGGACGCCTCTCTCCACTGCGCCACTCCCGCCAGGCCCAGCACGAGCCCGAGCGCCAGGAGCAGCCGAATGCGCGGCGACACGCAGGTCCACCAGGTCTTCATCGGCGCGCTCACGGCAGCAGGCAGAGAATGCGGGCGCCAACCTCGCCCTCGATGTCCACCAGCTCCGCCCGAGCCACCGCCCGGTCCCCCACGCGCAGCAGCACGGGCTCACTGGCGCTGACGCGCAACGGCAGCAACACCCCCGGCTTCAAGGCCGCGAGCTCCGAGAGCGACATCGTCATCCGCGTCAGCTCGATCTCCACATCCACCGGCAGCGGGGGAAGGCCCTCGCTCCGCTCATGCACCGCGGTCACCATGTCCGACTCCTGGAGAAGTCCGCGTCCGTGGACGCGGTTCAACGTGAAACCCTCGGGGGCGAAGTCCCCCCCACATTCCAAGCCACGCAACAGCAGCCGCCCGGGACCCCGCAGGCTCGTGCCCGACCAGCGCAGCCCCGCGAACAGGATGACGTCCCCCACTCCCAACGTGGCCAACGCCTCGCGCGACAGGGAGGAACACCCCACCCGGCAATGAGCGACCAGCCGCGCCGCCAGCACCTCGGGCGCGATCGAGCCGTCACGCTCCACCGGCAAGTCGTTCAGCGCGCACTCGAGGCTCCTCGCCGGAACCACCAACCGCCCCCCCGCGGTCGTCTGCCCCACCGTCACGGTCAGTTCCACCCCCAGGTGGCGCTGCCGGGCATCCAAGCGCGCCAGCGCCTCCCCGCGATTCACCGTCACCCCGGTGAGACGCGGACTGAAGCGCCCCTGCAACTCCCCCTGGCCCCGCAGCGCGGACAACACCGACAGGCCCACGAAGGCGAAGGAAGCTTCCTCCAGGCGCG
The DNA here is from genome assembly GCF_000335475.2 of Cystobacter fuscus DSM 2262. Taxonomy (NCBI): domain Bacteria; kingdom Pseudomonadati; phylum Myxococcota; class Myxococcia; order Myxococcales; family Archangiaceae; genus Cystobacter; species Cystobacter fuscus. The sequence goes on from NZ_ANAH02000006.1 coordinate 266,023, forward strand.
TCAGCCCCATGAGAGGAGTCCGCTTCGTCGCCCCCCCCGACAGGCGCTCCAGGACGGCGAAGAGCACGGGCGGCTCCAGCTCCAACACCGCCGTCCCTCCCGTCGCCGACAGGTCCACCAGCGCGAAGGCCGCCGTGTGCGCCAGCCCCGTCGCCGGCATCACCACCGCCTCCAGCACCCGTGCCTCCATCTGAACCGGGCAGCCCAGCTCCCGGCCCAGCGCTTCACAGACTCCCCGCATCTCCTGCCGCGCGAACCGCACGGCCTGGGGACGCTCCTGGAGCGTCACGTGAGCACGAGACAGACGACGGGTGCCGAGCCGACGCAGCCCCATCGGCTTCAAGGTCGTGGATTGGGTATGGATTCCAGGGGGGCTTCTCATGGTTCACTCCGTGCCGCGAACGGGCCTGTCTCCTTCAGCGCCCGTGCCAGTACCCAGGCTCGTGAAATCACCCGTTTGGAGGGCGGGAGCCTCTCGAAACGAGACGAGCCGTCTCACCGCGTGGCTTCGCGGATGAGCCGCTCGGCCAACGCACACACCCGCTCGGTGGCCTCGGGCCCCGAGGGCTCCAGCTGGAGCGAGGGAAAGAGGCTGCGGTGGTAGGGCGGCAGCCGCCGGAAGATCTCCCGCCGCAACACCTCGGGCGCCTCGTCCATCACCCCGCGCAACCGCGCCGCGGCATCCGGCCGCACACCGAACTCCACCGCCACCCGGGCCTGTCTCCTCGCGGACGAGAGCGCGGCGAACCCCGCCAGGTAGCCCCGGGCCCGCACCGCATCGGAGTCCCTCAAGCCCTCGAACAGCTCCGCCGCCCGGTCCCGGCCCCACACCAGCGCCACCAACGCCAGCCCCTCCAGGGGCAACAAGGCCGAGGTCCCCGGCCCGACCTCTCCTGGAGACGGAGCCCGCACCGGCGCGGAGTTCCGCGAGCTCCTCGCCACCACGGTCCGTTCCAACTCCTGAGTGTTCCCCCCTCGCGCCGCCACCATGACTCCTCCCGACATGATCAGGCCACCTTGCGCGCCGCCCCCGGAGCCACCACCGGCCGCGAGGGAGCAGGAGGCACCGCGGGCTTCGCCTCCACCCGGGCCTGGAGGTGCCGCAGGCGCAGCGTCATCCAGCACAACCCCAGCGACAGCCCCGTGATCACCAGGGACAACACCGCCAACAGCACCCGCAGCCGCGTCAGCGGAGACGCTCCCGGCGCGGGCGCCGCCACCCGCGTGGACACCTCGTCCACCATGAGCGACACCCCCTCGGCGCTCAGTCCTTCCACACCTCCGGCGAGCAGCGTGCGCAGCCGCTCCCGTTCCCCCTCGAGCCGCGCCGCATGGCCGGGGGCCACGCGCACCAGGGCCGAGGCCTTCGCGGGCACCGGCTGCTGCCCGGGCCTCGGCGCGGGAGGAACCACCAGATGCACCCGCGCGAGAATCACCCCCTCCACCGTCTGCAGCGTCTTCTCCAGCCCCTGTTCCATCACCCGCACCCGGCACAGCTGCTCCTCCACCGGCGTGCGCACCAGACCGCCGCCCCCGAAGACGTCACACCCCGCGTCCTCCGGCGGCCTCGGCAGTCCCAGTTCGGCGAGGATGCGCACCGCGTCCGAGCCCTGCTCCCCCGTCACCTCGATGGCCCACGTGGGCTTCTTGCCCGACTCGGGCACCTTGCGCGCATCGAGCCCCCGCTCGACGAGCACCCGCTGCAGTTCGTTGGCCTGGCGCTCATCCAGGCCATGTTGGATGCGGTCCTGACAGCCCGTGGCACACACGAGCAGCAGGAAGAGACAGCGTCGCGAGAACATGGAATGACTCCTCACACCTGCGTCTGCAGGATCTGCTTCACGCCGCCGGTCGCCTTCTCGACGACCTTGCCGGCGAGATCGAGCTCCTGGCTCGCGCGATACACATGGGCCTGGAAGGCGAGCAGCTCCGCCGCGGAGAAAGACCGGCCGGACTCGGCCAGCTCCAGGATGTGATCCAACCGCCTCTGTGCTTCCCCCACCCGGTCCAACACCCGTGCCGCCTGGGCTTGTCCGGGCTCGGGCACCGCGCCCACCTGCCCCGCGGCCTTCACCTCCGACCGCCCCCCCGAGGCCCGCTCCACGCCTCCCGCCTCGCACACCCCGCGCGCCGCCTCGGGCCGTGGCGAGGGCACCCGGCCCGGCGCGCCCTCGGTGGCCACCGGAATACCCGGCGGCCTGGCCGCGCCCTTCGCTCCTTCCATCACCTGGCTGAAACCCGCTCGGCCCGAGCGCTCCAGCGCGGACGCGGCGCCAGCACCTCCGACCGCTCCCACCTTGCCGATGGCCATGACGTGCCCCTAGCGGATGTTGTTGATGGCCGCCTTGGCCGAGTCGTGACGCACCTTCATGATGTTGGAGACCGCGTTGTGCGCGCGGCTCTCCGCCTGCATCTGGTTCTGCAGCTCCATGTAGGCCAGGTTCATCTTCGCCCCCTCGGCCTGCATCTCCTTCTGGGCCGCCAGCAAGTCCCACTGCTCTCCCTGCCCCGTCGTGGCCCCGGCGCCCCCCGTCCCGGACAGCGCCGCCGCGCCCCGCATCGACGAGGCCGAGGTGGACACCACCGAGCCCACGCTCGCCACCGCCGCGCTCACCACCGGGGCCCCGGGTGCCAGCGCGGCCACCACGCCCCCCGCCGTGTTCGCCACCGTCCGCGCCGTGCGCGCCATCACCTCGCCGAAGTCGTTGTTCGGCGTCTGCCTCGCCACCGTCGGGGTGATGGACAGCGTGCCAATCCGATTGCCGTTCTCCACGTGAAGCCTCCTGCGCTTGGGAATGCGCGGGGCCTCTTCAGCCGGCATGCCAACCCGCGGGAGGTGGCCTTCCCGAGCGCCGGGCCCCCGCGGACCGCGCGGCGGCCTCCATGGGATGGAGCCCACGTCCACGTGGATGGATGGTGCGGATGGGCGGCCGAAAACTTGCGAGCCCCCCGGAGTGCTTCAGAGTCGTAGTCCCCTGTTGCACCCAGAGGATTCCGAATGATGCCGCCCACCGATCCCACCCGCTCCCAGGGGCGCTACCACCCGCGCGTGGAAGCCAATTGGATGGTCCACGTGCACCTCGGTGAGCGCCGGGTGCTCGTCAAGGCGCTCGATCTGTCCATGGCGGGCCTGTTCCTGCATGGCCACCCTCCGGACGACGTCAAGCGCATCACCCTCACGCTCCCGCTGCCCGGCGTCGGGGAGCTCACCACGAACTGCGCCATCGTCCGTCGCGAGGCGCACGGCGTGGGGGTCGAGTTCGACGAGCTGGACTGGGACCACCTGCTGATGCTGGCGCGCTACCTCCACCCGCGCCTGCCCTGAGCCGCGTCAGGTCGCCTGACGCAGCCGCTCCACCAGCGCCATCAACTCCGCGCCCTTGAAGGGCTTCTGGATGTAGCCGTCCGCCCCCGCCAGCGTGGCGCTCTCCATGTCCGCCTTCTTGGACTTGGCCGTGAGCATGTACACCGGCACCTTCGAGGTCAGCGGATCACTCTTGAGCATCCGGCACACCGAGATGCCATCGAGCTGGGGCAGCACCACGTCCATCAGGATGAGCTGGAAGGGCCGGCCCTTGGCCAGCTTCAGGCCCTCGACGCCGTTGGAGGCACAGACCACCTCCACGGCCCCATCGCTCAACATGGAACGCACCAGTTCCCGGATGACGGGTTCGTCCTCGACCAGGAGGATGTGGAAGGGATTCTGCGGATTGGCGACCATGGGATTCACTCGAAGGCGAGCACCCCCGTCCCTGCCGGGGCGGCGATGGGGCGCGCAGGATACAACCCAGCCCGGGTGACGGACAGTGCGGATGCACCCCCTACCCGCCTGCCCCCAGGTGCGTGGAAAAAATATGGGCGGGGTGATGAGAATCCTACTCCCCGGCCCTCTCGCCCCATTCCGGGCCCTCTCCCCGGGGCACGTTCTCACTCCCCGTGAGAGGATGACTAACGTGGGAGGTCCATGAGCCAGGCTCCCCCGCACGACCTCGACGCCTTCGTCCAGTTGCGCGCCTCGTTCTTCGAGCACTACCTGCGTGCCCAGCCCGAGGAGGCCACGACGCTCGGGCTGCACCACCTGGACGATCAGTTGAAGGACCTATCACCCGAGGCGCTGGGGGACGAGTACGCCCTGCACCGCGACGTGCTCGCGCGCCTGGAGCGACTGCCCGGGGAGCACTTCCCCACCGAGGCCCGGCTCGACTGGCGGGCGATGCTCGACATCACCCGCTTCCACGTCCATGCCTACGAGGAGCTGCGCGGCCACCGGCGCAACCTCGAGCTGTCGACCTACCCGCACACGATGTTGCAGTACCAGATCGGCCAGGCCGAGACGCCCGAGGACTGGGCGGCCATCGCCAGCCGGGCCGCGCGCATCCCCACCTTCCTCCAGCAGCAGCAGCGGCTGCTCGCCGAGGGCCTCGCCACCGGGGAAGTGCCGGACGTGTACACCGTGCGCGACTTCGCCGAGGACCAGCTCCCCGTCATCGTCCGCTACTTCGAGCACCTGCCCGAGGTGCCCGGGGCCCATGACGTGCTCCTGCCGGAGAACGAACGGCGCGCCCTCCAGCACGCGGCCCGGGAGGCCCGCGAGGCCTTCGCCGCCCACCACCGCTTCCTGCGCGAGCGCGTGCTGCCCCATGCCAGCCCCAGCGTCGTGCTCGGCGCGGACGAGTACGAGTGGCGGCTGCGCCACACGTTCGGCCTCACCGCCTCGCCCGAGGAGCTGGTGCGCCAGGCCCAGGACGTCCTGGCCCAGGCCCAGCACGCGCTCCACCGGCTGTCCGGCGCGGTCGCCCGGGAGGTGCCCGGTGCCCCCTCGTCCCTCTCCGGGCTCGGCGAGGCGCGCGAGCTGCTCGCCCAGCTCGAGGCCCACCATCCCGCCCGGGACGAGGACGTCATCCCCCTCTACCGGGAGCTCATCGCGCACACCGAGCAGTTCGTCCACGAGCAGGGGATGTTCCACGTGCCCGAGGGCCTGCGGCTGGGCATCAAGTCCCTTCCCCCGGGCATGGTGGACGTGCGGGGCACCAACTGGCCCGCGCCCCTGTTGGATCCGCGCAAGGTGGGCTGGTTCGTGGTCGCCCCCATGGCGCCCGCGCACCCCACCGTCTGGGCAGCGCTGCTCGCGGTGCACGAGGGCATCCCCGGCCACTTCCTGCAGAGCGTCGCCTGGCAGCGCGCCTTCTCACGGAACCCCGCTCCGGTGCGCTTCCTGCTGGTGACGGACCACGTGGCCATGGCCCGGGGCCACTTCGGCTCCATGCTCAACATCGAGGGCTACGCCACCTACGCCGAGGAGCGCATGCGGCGCGCGGGCTTCTACACCACCGCCGAGGAACTCACGGCGCTGGTGGCCCGCGCGCTGCGCGCCGTGCGCGTGGTGGTGGACATCGGCCTGCACACCGAGCGCATGGATGACGAGGCCGCGGTGCGCTACCTCGTGCACCACGCCAGCATGCCCGAGGCCCATGCGCGGCGGGAGATCCTCCGCTTCAAGCGCATCCCCATGCAGTCCATCACCTACCTGCTCGGCGCGCTCGAGTTCGAACGGCTGGAGGCGGATTGCCGGCGCCAGCGCGGCGAGCACTTCGACGAGGCCGGCTTCCACGACGAACTCTTCTCGTTCGGCCCGGTGCCCCCCGCCCAGCTGCGCCCCTTCATGTTGGCCCGGGAGTGACACCCGGCAGCCACCCCACGTAGCGCGTGTCGCCGGTGCGCCGGCCCCGGACGAGGTAGAGCCCCCGCTTGAAGAGGGCGTAGGTGTGGAAGAAGGCCGCCAGGCCCCAGCGGTCCACCGGGCGCAGGGGCCGCGTGCTGCAGATGACCTTGGGATCGGCGCACCCCGCGTCGAGAAATCCAATCACCCCCACCACCGGCACCCGCAGGCGCGCTCCCCGGCGCAGCCGCGGGCCGAGGACGACCACGTCCAGCGGATCCCCATCCCCCGAGTCCAGCCCGGGAACACAGCCGTAGTTGTAGGGACAGGGCAGCGGGGAGATGAAATCCACGCTCCCATCCGCGCGCCGCTTCACCACCGACCCCCGAGGGGATTCGATCAGGACTTCGGGCTCGCTCGGCAGCCCGGGAGGCAAGGAGAACTCGGACACCCGAGCGGTGTAGCACGACGGCCAGGGGCCGGAGCTGTTCACCTGTCCACGCTTGCCCCCACCACTCTGTGCTTCCGGGCACGTCCCCTTCGTCCGGAAACGCCGTTCCCCCTGGGCAGCGCACCCGCCCCTGCCCACATCCCTCCCGTGGGGAGCGTTGGAGGGGCGATGATTCGGGGATGGACGGTGGTGGGGCTGGTGGGACTGATGGCGTGCGCGGACCCGGAGGCGGGCATCTCGCCCCAGAGTCAGAACAGGTGCGTGGACACGAAGGTGCACACCGTGTCCGGCGCGCTCTCCTCCCCGGCCGGTGATGACCGCCAGGCCGTGCTCGTGCGCTACCGCCCCGGCCTGCGCCAGAGCGCCTCCGTGACACGGCAACTGGGCGTCTCCGTGACGGCGCACTACCAGCTCACCCCGGCCGTGGCCGCCCGCCTGACGCCCCAGGAAATCTCCCGGCTCGCCGCGGATCCCTCCGTGGAGCGCATCGAGCCAGACCTGGAGCTGCGCGCGCTCGGCCAGCCCCTGAGCACCGGCTCCGTGGGCGAGTACACCGAGTCGCTGCGGCTCGTGCAGGGCCCCCGGGTGTGGGACGTCAACGAGGACGGCGTGCTCGACTGGGGAGCCCCCACCGGCTCGGGCATCCGGGTGTGCGTCATCGACAGCGGCATCGACCGGCGGCATCCCGAGCTGCGCCTGCCCTACGTGGACGGCCATGACTTCGTGGACAACGACGACGACCCGAGCGACGAGAGCGAGGGCGTGCGCGGGCTCGGCCACGGCACGCACGTGGCGGGCATCATCGCGGCCCAGCTCGCCTCGGGTGGCACCACCTGGGCGGGCATGAGCCGTGACGGCATGGTGGGCGTGGCCCCCGGCGTGGAGCTGCTCATCGCCCGGGTGCTCAACGTGCACGAGCGCGCCTCCATCAGCAACGTCCTCTCCGCACTCGAGTGGTGCCAACGCAAGAAGGCGCACGTGGCCACGCTGTCGCTCGGAGCCCCCATGGACATGGGCGTCACCGCCCGGGACGCGTTCCAGGCCGCGCGCGACGCGGGAATGCTCATCATCGCCGCGTCGGGCAATGACGGCACCGCCCACCTCGAGGCGCCGCTCAACTACCCGTCCGCCTATCCGTCCGTCCTGGCCGTGGGGGCCGTGGACTCGCGCGCCCAGGTGGCGACCTTCTCCAACGGAGGCGAGGGCTTGAGCCTCGTGGCACCGGGCGTGGACGTGCTGTCCGCCATCAGCCTGCGGGGCAACACCATCTCGGAGCTCGACGCGGGCGCCCAGCGCTACGCCTCGCGCTCGCTCTTCTTCGCGCCCGCGGGCGAGTTCACCGGGACGCTGGTCGACTGCGGCAACGGCGAGGCCCAGGGGTGCCAGGGCGGCACGTGCGACGGCTTCGTGGCCTACGTGCGGCTGGAGCCGGGCGCCACGGTGTCCCGCGTCGCGCGCAACGTGATGGAGCAGGGCGCGCGCGCCATCGTCTTCGGCATGAGCGAGTCCGAGACCCAGTCCTGGCAGATGAGCCTGGAGGGGCCGGGACAGACGTGGGTGCCCGCGGTCTCCGTGGGGCGCGAGTCCCGGGCGGCCGTGCTCAAGAGCCTGGGCAGGCAGGTGCACGTGAACCTCACGGGCGTGGACTATGCCCGGTTCATGGGCACCTCCATGGCCGCGCCCCACGTGGCCGGCGTGGCGGCGCTCGTCTGGAGCGCCCGTCCGACGATGACGGCCAGCGAGGTGCGCGACCTGCTGGAGCGCAGCGCCCTGGACCTGGGAGCGCCGGGCCATGACCCCCGCTACGGCCATGGACTCGTCCGGGCGCGGGCCGCCCTCGATGCCCTCGGCGGGCTCCAGTCCCTGCCCTGAGCCCACCTCGGAGATGGGGCTGGGAACGGGGTAGACTTCCCCGCGCCCATGCCCACCGAGATCACCCTGCCGCGCTACATGACGCGCTTCCGCTGCATCGCGGAGCGCTGCGAGGACACCTGCTGCGCGGGCTTGAAGATCCCGGTGAGCCCGTCCGACGCGCGGCGGATGCAACCCGCCCTGGCCGCTCATCCGGCCCAGGCGGAGCACCTGCGCCAGAGCGCCGGCCCGGAGTCGGACGAGGGCAGCGGGCAGACGCCCTTCCTGCCGATGCACCCGGATGGCACCTGCGCCTTCCTCGACCCCCAGCGGATGTGCGCGCTCCAGCGCGGCCATGGCGAGGACGCGCTGCCGGATGTCTGCGCCACCTTTCCGCGCGTCGTCACCGCGCGGGCCGGGCACTGGGAACTCTCCGGCTCCCTGGCCTGTCCCGAGGTGGTGCGCTTGAGCCTGCTCGCGGAGGATGCGATGCGGCCCGAGTCCCAGCCCTTCCCCTCGCCCCTCATCCCCCGCCCCGAGGCGGTCAGGCACCTGAGCCGGGACCCGGCGGAGGGCTACACCTTCCACGCCGAGTCCGTCCGCGCGGCGCTGTTGCGGCTGTTGGATCGGGAGGAGCACCCGCTCGCCACCCGGCTCGCCCTGCTCGGGCAGCTCGCCTACGCGGTGGATGACTTCTACTTCCGGGGAACGGACGCCTTTGGGGAGAAGACGCGCGCCGAGGCCGAGGCCCGCTTGAGCGAGGCCCTCCAGCGCTTCGATGACCCGGAGGCGCGCGAGGCGGTGCACCAGGAGTTCAGCGGACTGGCCCTGCCCGGTGGCCCCTGCGTGGGCCTGTTCACCTCGGTGGTGAAGGCACGCATGGCGGCCCGGGGAGGTCGCGTCCGGGATTGGGGGCGGAGCGTGCTGGAGTCCCTCGGACTGGAGGAAGGGGGGCCGGGAGACCTGGACGCGGCCTGGAGCCTCTACACCCAGCGGTGGCAGGCCCTGAACGCGGCGCAGGGCCCGCGGCTCGCCCAATACTTCCACCACTACGTCGCCCACTTCCTCTGGCGCACGTCGTTCACCGAGTTCCCGAGCCTGCTCGCGTACGTGTTCCGTCTGGCATTGCGGGTGGGACTCGTCCGCTTGACGCTCACGGGGCACCCCAAGGTCGTGGCGCTCCTCGAGGAGCCCTCGTCCCCCGAGGCACTGGAGTCATTGGAGCTGGCGGTGGTGGAGACCGTGCAGACCGTGGCCAAGCACGTGGAGCAGTCCCTGGAATTCCTCTCACTCACCAAGGGACTCGTGGGCACGGGGCGCGGCGCGGAGACCCTGGGCAAGGTGCTCGTCTTCGCCTCGTTCTGAGCCACGAGGCCGCTGATTGGACCCCGGATTGCCGCGCCCCTCTCGCGACCGCATAATCCAGCCTTCCTCGTTCCACCAACTGGAGGTTCCCATGCGACGACTTCTGTGTGTTGTGGCTCTGTGCACTCTCGGCCTGACGGCTTGCGGTACGAACGACGCCGCGGAGGAATCCGAAGTGCTCGGGAGCACCCAGCAGGGCCTCGCCTGTGAGTACGGCACCGGCGCCTGCCCCAGCACCACGACCTGTGCCTGGTTGCCGAACAGCCCGGGCGAGGGTCTCTGCCGCCCCCGCTGCGTCAACGGCGCGTGTCCGTCCTCCAGTCAGATCTGCTGCACGCAGCCCAACGGCGCGCCGTACTGCAACAGCTTCTGTTACTGACGCCCACATCAGGCCGATAACCCAAGGCGGTGTGGCCCCACGCCTGGGCTACACCACCGCGCGCCGCCTGGCGCCAGACAGGTGCTCTTCACCCTTCTCCGCGAAGCACCGCGCCAGTTCCTCCCGGCCCTGCTTGCCGTGCTGTACGCGATAGGCCAGCTCGGCGGGCAGCAGCACCTTGACGGTGACGAGCCGCACCTCTCCAGCCGGAGTCGCGAGGTGCCGCGGCAGGGTGCTCGACTCCAGCCCCAACAACACGCCCACCCGGCCCTCTTGGGTGACGAGGGACTCGGGCATTCCCCTTCCCGACACCTCCATGGTCAGCTGGCCCGTCAACGCCGCTTCGCGCACTCGCTCGTGCTCCGCGATCTCGTTCGCCACACGCTGGAGGACGACGAGGAGCCAACTCTCCTGGGCGTCCTCGACAGGCTCGTCGGTTTCGATGGCGAGCTCCAAGCCGAAGCCCACGGACGATGCAGCCTGCCCAGGAAAGGGATCGGAGAGGCCATCCGTTACCAGGAGGAGCCGTCGCCCCGCCCGGTGGATGACACGCCATGCCTGCCGTTGACCCGGCCACTCGGGGCCAAAGGGGACAATCGGGACGATGGCTGCTTCCTCCAGTTCGCCGAGGGTGCGCCAGAACGCCTCGCGTGCGGCGTCCACCTGTCTCAGCCAGTCCTCGTTTGGACGATTGAGCGGTTGCTGCTCGATCCCCTGGGGTCCGGGGCCTGTCACCTCTCTGAAGTCGAGCCCCGTCGCGCCGGTGCGCTCGAGAGCCTCCTTCACGTCCTCGGCGACGATAAGGGCCACTCTCCAACCCCAGGGGCGGAACACCTTGGCCCCAGCGACCAGGGTGGGATCGATGCGCATGCCGTACACATCCCGGTATTGCCCAACCTTTTCGGGCCGCCCATCCTCCGGTTTCCAGTACTGCACTTTCGCGGACGCCTCGTCGTCGATGCACTTCACGAGGCGCGCGACATTGACCAGGAAGTAGGTCTCGGGTCGTGACTCCACTTCCACAGGGAAGAGTTGGACATCGCCCGAAGCCAGCTCGGTCAGGATGCGGGCCACCTTTTCCGTGACCACGGGAATGGCTCCCGGGTCCACGCGCGTGAAGTCGAGCGAAGTACCGGGGTGGTAGATGGGGACTCGAAGGCGACCGTCGAAGCGAGTGGACTCCCCGCTCATGAACTGCCGCGTGCGAACTTCGCTCCCCTGTTCATCAACAGGGTCGCCCAATAACCAGCGGTCCAGGCTGGTCATGTCCTCAGTCAACTCGAAGTACCTCTGCGCCATACCGCCCTCCCAACCTTACAGGGCCCCGGTGACCAGCTTGTTGAGATCGGAGCCTACCTCTTTGAGCTCTCTGGCCAGTTTCCCCAATTCCCGCGTGAGTACGTCCCGGCACCGCGTCGTGGTCGTGCAGTCCTCCACCGCGCCGGCGAGCCGTTGATAGACGCGCTCATGGTACGCCTGCGGATGGGGTCCCTTGTGCCCCGGGATGCGGACCTTGTTGGCCGGGTCCTCCATGGACATGCCGGCCTTGTCGAAGAACTTCTTGAGTTTGGGCGTCCAGGGCCCTCCCCGCACGGGGGACTTCTCATTCTCCACGGTGGCGATGTGGTGGATGTCACCTTCCTCTCCCTGCTGCTGCATGGCGAGAACGGCACCCGAGCCCGAGGGCAGCGAGAGAACGAGTCGGCCCTCGGCCACGGACACCGACGTCGCCTCGGACGCGGCCGTGGGCAGGTGGAATCGGCCCCAGGTGGCGGCGTTGCGCACCGCCTGGGGGAAACCCGGCAGCCCGCTGCCCTGCATGGCCTCCTTGCCTCGGGCGCCCGCCTTCCACGTCGCCAGGAGCAGCAGGATGCGCAAGGTGTTGGGCCCGAGCACCCTGGCATACCGCTCACTCGCGCCGCGTAGCTCGTGGAACGTGCCGACGGCTTTCGCCTCGTCCCACAGCCGCTTCGTGGAGGCAATCAGCCCCCAGAATTCATGCCCCAGGTAGGCCCAGAGGAAGACGGTCATCGCCAGGGCGAGGCCCTTGGAGATGGGCTCGGGTGCCATGAGCGTCACGAGATAGAGGGACAGGCCCGTGAGCAGGGCCGTCATGGCGTGCGCGGAGAAGTCCTGGAGCACACCCGAAGCGGCCTCCACCGCGGGTGTGAGGGCGAGGCCCAGGGCCAGCACGAACCTGTCCCGGTGGCCGAGGGAGGTGTCGTGGGGTCCGTCCCCCAGCAGCCAGTAGCAGTCGCTCGGGGAGCCGCGTCGCTCGCACAGGCGTGCGTAGCCCCCTTCGACACTGGTGTCCCGCGCATCACCGGACGGCCAGGAAGCCAACACCAGGTGGCCCGCCAGCGGGCTGGTGGAGCGGGTCGCCACCCGCAGGGGGACTTCCAGGATGAGTTGGGTGAAGGCCTCGCGCCACTCCGAGTCCGAGACCTGGACGGGCGCGAAGTCACTGCGCGGGGTGAGGGTGACGTGCTGCCTGGGGGCCGGTGGTGGCACGAGCGACTGGTAGCGATAGCCCACCAGCAGGCCAGCCCGAGGGGCACCCGTGGTGCAGGCGCTCTGGAGGAAGAGCACGAGCAGCAGCCAGCCGCCGAGCAGGGGACACAGCCGTGTACCCGCCAGACGCGGACCCTCGAGACGATTGAGCACAGCTCCCCCCAAGCAAGCTGACGGGCCTGCAAGCCAAGATGCCTCGAGTAGACGGAAACACGGACGCACCCGTCAAACCACCGGCTCGCAAGCCCTGCTCAGGATGAAACAATCACCCCGTGGGCTCGAGCGCGGGAGTGCCCTGGGAGTCACCGCCCGAGCGCTTGCGCTCGATGCGCTCGCGGCGGTCCCAGACCCGCTCGTGCCCGCGCCGGAAGTACCAGACGCGATGCCAGGGAATCTCCCCATCCGGGATGAACGCCTCGAATGGTACCTCTTCCAGTCGCTCGCCGTGCGCGTCGTAGCCGATGACGAACTCACCGGCGTCGAGCCGCGGATCCCACCGGATGCGGTGGTACATCTCGCGGCTGGTCTGACATCTGTCCGGAAACATGGGTGTGGCCTCGCATGAAGGGAACGCCCTCCGGACGTGGCTCACGCGCCCACCTGACACGGGCCCGTTCCGACACGCGGTGCTTGACCCCCTACCCTCCATTCCTTAAGCCTTTCTGAAGCCAGTGCTGCTTTCATTTCGAGAGAGATTAGACCCATCCATCCGTGACGCATTCGTTACGATTCATTTCGGAACGACACACATTCCAACCATCCGTGTTACCCCTCTCCTCTCATCAATCCGATGAACGCCGAGGCTTCCCCCGGGCCGGCGAGGAGCCCAGGAGCAACCCACCATGAGAGCCAAACTCTTTCTGTCTGTCATTGCCTGCGCCTCCGTCGGCGCGGGGCTCGTGGCCTGCGACACGGGCTCCGAGGATGTGGACCCCATTCCAGTGCCCGTGGAGGACACAGGCGGAACCCCCTCCACGCCGAACGGCTCCACGGACGGCGGCTCCACCGGAAGCTCCACGGACGGCGGCTCCGGCACGCCCACCGAGACCGGCACCTTCAGCTTCTTCGTGACCAGCATCGAGTCCATGCGCCAGCTCTCGGGCAGCGCGAACGGCTTCGGGGGAGATCTCCGCTATGGAGAAGCCACCGGCCTGGAAGGAGCGGACAAACTCTGCCGCACCATCGCCGAGGCGTCGCTGCCCGGCGCTGGACAGAAGACCTGGCGCGCCTTCCTGAGCGCCTCCACGGGGGGCCCCGATGGAGGGGTCGTCAATGCCATCGATCGCATCGGCGAGGGACCCTGGTACGACCGCCTGGGCCGGCTCGTGGCGCAGAACAAGGCGGCCCTGCTCAGCGGCTCGCGGCCACTCGCGGACGCGCAGATCAAGAACGACCTGCCCAACGAGCGGGGAGAACCCAACCACCAGGGCGTCGACAACCATGACGTCCTGACCGGCTCGACCAGCCAGGGGAAGTTCTCCGGCAGCAAGAGTGGCACCTGCAACGACTGGACGAGCGCGGTGGGCTCCACCGGCAAGCCCATGTGTGGCCACTCCTGGCCCCGCAGCGGCAGCACGGGCAGCGGCTCCAACTGGATGTCCGACCACCAGGTGCCGGGCTGCGCGCCGGGGGTCACCCTCACCAATACCGGCGGAGGTGGTGGCGGCTCCACGGTGGGCGGCTCCGGGGGCTATGGCGCCATCTACTGCTTCGCCCTCACGCCTTGACGGGATGGTGCGCCATGAATGCCGAGTTCAAGTTCGAGAGAAGGCCCGGCCACGAGCCGGCGCTCAGGGTCCTGCTGGTGCTCGGGTGGCTCGCCACCGGGTGCGGAGGCGCGACGGCTCCCGCTCCGAGCGGGGAAGACGATGCCAGTCAGGGCTCGCTCCTGCCGTGGACCGAGGGAAACCGTTGGACCTACCGGGTCACCACGGACGGAGTGGTGTCCCAGCGGGAAGTCACCGTGGGCCCCCTGGAGCCCGTCGGCGGCACCGGAGCTTCCCGTGAGGTGCTGGCCCATCGGGTGACCACCCGGGAGGACTCGGGGGCCATGACCCTCGACTGGCAGGAGCGCTCGGACACGCGCATGGTGCGCTACCGGGAGCAGACCTTCGACGCCGGGGCGACGAGCGCCAGATCCGAGGAGTGGTGGGAGCCGTCCAAGCTCTACCTCGACGAGACGCCCGAGCACCTCGGGGTGGAGTCCTCCTGGATCGAGAGCTACCAGGAGACGAAGCAGAAGGCCGGCAAGAGCGCGAACACGGAGACGACGCGAGACCTCTGGAAGGTGATCTCCCTCGGGGAGTCCGTCACCGTCCCGGCGGGCACCTTCCAGGCGATCGTCGTGCGCAAGACGGGCACCAGCAAGATCAAGACGTACTGGTTCGTGCGCGGCGTCGGAAAGGTGAAGGAGACCGGCGAGGAGACCGAGGAGCTGGTCAGCTACGAGGTGGCGCCGGAGACGTCCACCCCGTAGCGGGCCGTGGCGGAGCTCAGATCTCCGCCACGCCCTCGCGCTCGGCCCACCCCTCCAGGCCGTTGGGCAGGCGGATGCGCACGTAGCGGCCCGTGTCCTCCATCACCTGGACCTTGAGACCCGAGTGGACCTCGAAGGACACCTTGGCCTCTTCCCGGGGGAACTCACGCGCGCGCAGCGTGGGCGCGAGGACGATGGCCTCGTGCAGGTTCTCCCGCGCCCAGACGTGCGCGGTCAGCAGCGCGCCCGCGGGGAGCGACAGCACCAGGAACAGGCCTCCGAGGACGGCCGCCCAGGCCCGCCGGCCCGGACGCAGCAGCCGGAAGAGGAGGAGCAGCGCGAAGCCCGTCACCCACGCGGTGAGGAAACCCCAGGCCACCCCATTGCCGCTGGTGGCGGCGACCACGCGCTGGAGGAAGGACTCCTCGGGCGCGCTGCCCACCACCTTGTCGAGCTGACGCGCGCGAGCGAGCGCCAGGTTGGCCTCGAGATCCGGCCCGTCCCCGCCCGCCCGGCGAGCGCGCTCGAAGGCGAGCACCGCGCGCCCCAGGTCCTCCTGCGCCAGGTAGGTGGTGCCCAGGTTGTATTGGAGATCCGGCCCCCCGAAGCCCCGCTCGAGCAGCTTCTCGTAGCCCGCGCGCGCGGCGGCGTAGTCGCTCCGGTAATAGGCCTCGTTGGCCTGCTGGAAGAGGCCCTGGGCCTCCTCGGACGAGTAGTAGCCCTGGCCCAGCAGCGTGGCCACGAGCATGGCGGCGACGGCGTTCACTTGTCCCACCCCTCCATCACGGCCGCGGCGTCATCCAGGATGCGCTCGCGAGCGGCCGGCTCGGCGCCAGGGGCGAAGCGGCCGGTATCACAGGCCTCCAGCACGAAGCGCACCCGCTGGCGGCGCGCCTCCTCCACCCCGGCCTCGGTCAACTTCGCGTTCAGCGCGTCGCGGGTGAGGCCACCCACGGGAATGCGCAACCGGGCCGCCAGGAAGTTGAGCAGCGCCTTCTCCACCTCGCCGTAGAAGGCGCTGGAGTTGCCCGCGCGCAGCTTCTCCGCCGCGGCCAGTTGCTTGCGCGCCGCCCGGGCCCGCTGCCGGCTGCGGCTGCCCTCGTCCTGTGCCGACCACCGCCCGCGCACCAGCCCCCCGAGGGCCAGGGCCAGCATCAGGCCCACGGGCGCGAGCACCGCCGGCAGGAAGAAGGGCCGCTGCCACACGACGGCCGCGGGGGCCTCGAAGCGCGCCTGGTAGCGCAGCGGACGCAGGCCGCCCGCGGTGAGGACGTTCTTGGGCTCGGCCGCCGCATCCGCCATGGGCGCGGACGAGCCCGCCTGCGCGGACACCGCGCCCCCCGCCCCGGGCTCCACCACGATCTCCACGGGCTCGGTGCGTGACACCTCGTAGCGGCCCGTCTTCGGATCGAAATAGGGGAACTCCAGCGCGGGCAGCGTGAAGGTGCCCGTGCGCTGCGGCATCACCAGGTACTCCTGCGTGCGGCGCCCCTGAACGCGCAGCTTGTTGGGGGTCATCTTGTCGGTGGTGGTCGGGTCGTACACCTTGAAGGCGGGCGGAGCCTCCAGCCGGGGCGGCGTGATGTTCTTCACGTTGCCCGAGCCCTCGAGGATGACCTTCACCGTCACCGGCTGGCCCAGCTCCACGCGCTGCTGGGACGTCTCCACGGACAGCTTCCAGTCGCCCACCTGGGCCGTCGACATGCCCTTGGGTCCTCCCGGGGGAAGCGGCTTCACCTCCACCTCCAGGGGGTTGGACACGCGGTGCACGCGGTGGCCCACGAAGAGCATGCCGGTGGTGATGTCCGCCTCGGCGGGGGTGATGGACAGCGTGCCGGTCTTCATGGGGAAGAGCGCGCGCCGGCGCAGCAGGTAGGTGCGGTAGGGGATGCCGTTGACGATGCGCTGCTCGCCCGTGAGCTGCGTGGGGCTCTCCACGTCCTCGCTCCAGAAGCCCTCCAGCTTGGGCATGCTCACCGAGTCCACGCTGGACAGGTCCACGCGCGAGTAGATGTAGAGCGACAGCGTCACCTGCTCGCCCACGTACGCCTGCTTCTTGTCGAGCGTGGCGCGCACGAACAAGTCCGAGTCGCCACGGGGAATGCGCACGTCCTCCTGGATGCCGCCGCGAGGATCCTCCTCTTCCTCCTCCTCGTCGGCGAACGGGTCCTGCATGCCGCCAAAGGGCGGGAAGTTGCGGAACGGGTCCGGCATCCGCTGGCGTCCCGCCTGGGCCTGGCCGGCGGGGGGCGAGACGCGGCCCTTGCGCACCGTCATCTTGATGGAGTCGGTGCGCCAGGTGCGGCTGCCGGATGAGAGCACGGCGGGCGGAAGGGTGAGGTTGCCCGCGCGTTGGGCGCGCATCATCAACACGTGCTTGCGCACGGTCTGGATGACGGGCGGCCCGCCCCCGCTCATCTGGATGGAGCGCTGGGTGCTCTGCGAGGACGACAGCACCTCGAAGTCCTCGGGCGCGGGGAACTGCACCTGGGCGTTGTCCGGAGGATCCACCACCACCACGGTGAGCTGGAACACGTCCTCCGTGCCCACCTCGGTGCGATCCACCGTCTGGTAGAACTCGACCTCCGCCCACGCGGGCAGTGCCGCGAAGAGCAGGGCGATGGCGGCCAGTGCCGCGTGGCCGCTACCAATCCTTCTCATTGGGATTCCTCGGCCGCTTCTTCTGCTGGAAGCGCCACAGCTGGAGATTCTTCTCGTTCTGCTTCATCGCATCCAGCAGGCGCTCGGCCTCCTGCCGGTCGATCTCCTCGGCGCTCACTCCACCATCCAGCTCGTCGATCTCCCCCGGAGAACCCGCGTCCGACGCCTCGGCATCCTCCGACTGGCCACCGTCGCCTTGCTGGCCCCCATCGCCTCCCTCCCCACCATCCGCGGGCTCGCCGCCGTCCCCGCCCCCATCCTGGGGACCACCATCGCCCGGGCCCGCGTCTCCTGGACCGGCGTCTGGCGTGCCGGAATCGCCCGCGCCCCCATCCTCACCTCCATCCGAGCCGCCGTCCTGCCCCGCGTCGGAGCCGCCATCGCTTCCGCCGTCCTGGCCGCCATCCTGGCCACCATCGGGCTGGCCCGCGTCGGGACGGCCGCCATCCTGTCCCGCGTCCTGCCCGCCGTCCTGGCCTCCATCCGTGCCGCCATCACCTCCGCCCTTCTGGGGAGGAGGCAGGTTGCGCAGCAGCACCTCGTAGTTGTGCCGGGCCTGGGCATCCGTGGGATCCATCGTGAGCGCGCGGCGATAGGCCTTCATGGCCTCGCGCGTATCCCCCAGGGCCGCGTGGACATTGCCCAGGTTGTACGTGGCCTTCTGCCGCAGGTCCGGCCGGCTGTTGGCCTCGGCCACGCCCTGGAAGGCCTGCTTCGCCTCGTCATAGCGGCCCAGCTTCGTCAGCGCGTCGCCCCGGTTGAAGTCCACCGCCGGATCATTCGGCCGCTCCTTCTTCGCCTGCTCGAAGGAGGACAGCGCGTCCTCGTACCGCCCGGCGTCGTACGCCCGGCGGCCCTGTTGAATGAGCGGGTGCTCCTTCTCCAGCAGTCCCGCGGCCCCCGCCGTGAAAGGAAGGGAGCACAGGAGCAGCCCCAGGCAGAGCCACACCCGGGCCCTCGCGCGTGCGAAATCCCGGCTCATGCGGACCTCCGGCGCCAGGACGAGGGCAGCACCATGCCGAGCACCAGCAGGACGAGCCCCGGCAGGGCGAACACCTGGAAGCGCTCGTCGTAGCGGACGGTGACCCGGCTCTCCAACTCGCTCTTCTGCATCTTCTCGATACGCTCCAGCACCTGGGCCATGGCCACGCCACGCGGCTGGTAGAAGAACTCGCCGCCCGTGGCCTCGGCGATGGCCGTCAGCCCCGCCCGGTCCATGCGGGTGATGACCGTCTCGCCGCTGCTGTCCTTCTTGTAGTCCACGAACTCGCCCCGGCGGTTGTACACGGGGATGGGCTCGCCCTGCTCGGAGCCCACGCCCACGGTGAGCACCTGCACGTGGGCCTCCTTGAGCGCGGCCACCGCCTCGTCCACCTCGCCCGTCAGGTCCTCGCCGTCCGAGAGCAACACCACCACGCGCTCCTTGGAGCCGCGGTCCGCGTTGTCCAGCACCTGGCGCGCCAAGAGCAGCGCCTGGCCGATGTTGCTGCCGCCCTGGGGCATCTGCTCGGGATCCACCGCGCGCAGGAACAGCTTCACCGCCGAGTAGTCCGAGGTGAGTGGCGACTGGATGAAGGCATCCCCGGCGAAGGCCACGAGTCCCACCCGGTCCCCCTTCAGCTCGTCCAGCAGCGTGGAGAGCTCCAACCGGGCGCGCTCGAGGCGGCTGGGCTGCACGTCGCGCGCGAGCATGGACTTGGACGCATCCAGCGCCACCACCACGTCGATGCCGCGCCGCTTGGCCAGCTCGCTCGTGGTGCCACACTGGGGCTGGGCGAGCGCGAGTCCGAAGAGGATGAGCCCCAAACCCTGGAGCCCCGCCTGGGTGGCCGGCAGCCAGCGCGAGGTGCCCGGGGCCAGCTTGTCCACGAGCCGCTCGGTGAGGAACGCGCGCACGCGCGAGCGCCGGCGCAGCGCCAGCCACAGGGCCAGGGCCCCCACCAGCGCGCCCACCACGCACAGCGCGAGGAAGGCGGGTTTGGCGAGCCCCATCTGGTAGCCCAGGAACTTGAAACGCCAGGGGTCCGTCAGGTTCACGGCGACACCCGCAGGAAGGTGGAGCGCAGGAAGAGTTCCAGCACGGCGAAGCCGAAGGCCAGGAGCAGGTACGAGTGGTAGTCCTCGCGGTAGTTGGCCGAGGCACCGCCCTCCATCAACTTGGAGCGCTCGAGCGAGTCGAGCACCTTCTGCAGGCCCTGCTTGAGTCCCTCGGGATCCGTGGCGCGGTAGTACTCGCCGCCGGTGGAGTCGGCGATGTCCTGGAGCAGCTCGGGGTTGATGGGAATTTCCGTCTCGCGCCACACGGTGTTGCCGAACAGGTCCGTGCCCTGGGGGAAGGGCACCTTGCCGCCCTTGCCCACGAGGATGGTGTAGATGGGGATGCGCAGCGACTTCGCCATGCCCGCCGAGTCCAGCGGGGAGATCTTCCCCGCGTTGTTGTCACCGTCGGTGATGAGCACCACCACGCGGCTCTTGGCGTCCGAGTCGCGCAGGCGGTTGAGCGCCGTGGCCAGCGCGTCGCCAATGGCCGTGCCGTCCTCCAGCACGCGCGTGCGCAACTGCCGCAGCACCTCCTTGAGCACGCCGTAGTCGAGCGTCAGGGGCGCCTGCGTGTAGGCCGCGCCCGCGAAGACCACGAGGCCGATGCGGTCATTCACGCGGTTGGTGATGAACTCGCTGAGCACCTCCTTGGCCACGTGCAGGCGGTTCTGCGGGCGGAAGTCACCGGCCTCCATGGAGGTGGACAGGTCGAGCGCGACGACGATGTCGATGCCCTCCACGTTCAAGTCCCGCACGCGCGTGTCGCGCGACTGGGGCCGGGCGAGCGCGACGAGGGCGGCGGCCACCGCGGCGGCGCGCAGCAGGGGCAGCATCGGCAGGAGGTACACCCGCACGCCCCGGGGATGCCGGGTGAACACGTGCGCCGCGGAGAAGCGCAGCACGGCGCGGCGGCGCTTCTCCCACCAGCTCCAGACGAACAGGAGGGGGATGAGGAGCAACCCCCACAGGTAATGGGGGCTATGGAACGCGAGGTCCGGAAGCATGGGACACGGGGGCCGCTTCGGGCGGAGGAGGAGGGGGCCAGGTCTGGTCCAGCAGCGAGTAGCCGAACGTCAGCGCCTCGCGGCACGAATCCGGGGAGGACTCGGCCCGGGCGTACTTCACCAGGTCCGACTCGGAAATGAAGCGCATGAGTCCGTCCTCGGGCAGGCCGGGCGCCTTCAAACGCCGCAACTGCGCCATCAGCTCCGAGCTGGTGCACTCGAGCGCGTCGAAGCCATAGCGCTCGCCCAGGTAGCCTCGGACGATCTCCGAGAGACGGAAGTAGAAGTCCTTCACCCGCCCGTGCGCGGGCAGGTTCTCGGCCTTGAGGGCGTCCAGGGCCCGGCGCGTGCGCACGTCCAGGGGCAGCGGGGGAGCCACCGCCGCGCGCCGCCGCTCCCGGTACTTCTGGAAGAAGCGCCACGCGGCCCAGCCCAGCAGCGCCGCGGCGATGATGCCCAGGGCGGCCCACACGAGCGTCAGCGAGCGGATGGCCACCTCAGTGGGCGGCTGGATGTCGCGGAGATCCTCGCCCTTCGCCTCGGCGTCCTCGGGCAGCGTGGAGCCCACCTCCAGCGTCCGGCCCGGAGCCACGTAGCGCCGCGGCCCCTCCGGCGTGGACACGAGGAAGGCCAGGTCCGGCAGCGTCACCATGCCCAGCTTGAAGGCGGACATGCGCACCCGGAACACGGTGACCGCCGGATCCTTCCCCGCCGCGGGAGGCGTGCGCTCCTGGGCCAGCAACTCGAAGTCCCCCAGGTCCGGCGACACGTCCAGCTCGTAGCGGTGATCCGCCGGATGGGTGAGCACCACCTCGTAGACGAAGGGCTCGCCCAGGAGCACGCGCTCGGGCTGCACGCGGGCCTGCATCCCCGAGGGCTCCACCTCGGGCAGCTTCGCGCTCGCCGCGGCGGGGGCCGGAGCCTGGGCCTGGGCGTGAGCGGCCAGGGGCGAGACGACCAGGAACGCACAGAGCGTCAACGCCCTCATGCCGCCATCCTCCGGGAGCGGGCGCGGAAGAAGCGCACCAGGGCCATGCCGTGATCATCCCCGGTGCTCAGCTCCACGTGGTCCAACTCCAGCTTCTTGAAGAGCCGGCGCAGCTCCTCGCGCTGGCCCTGCAGGGCGCGCGCGTAGCGGCCGCGCACCAGCGGATCGCTCGTATCCACCACGAAGCGCTCGCCCGTCTCGGGGTCTTCCATCTCCACGAGCCCCATCCTGGGGAACTCGCGCTCCAGCGGATCCACGATGACCACGGGCACCAGGTCGTGCTTGCGGCCCACCAGCCGCAGCGGCGCCTCATAGCCCGAGGCGAGGAAGTCCGAGACGAGGAACGTCACCGTCTTGCGGTTGGCCACGCGGCTCAAATAGGTGAGGCCCGAGGACAGGTCCGTCCCCTTCCCCTTGGGCTGGAAGGTGAGGATGTCGCTGACCAGCCGCATCACGTGCGAGCGGCCCTTGCGCGGCGGCACCACCTTCTCCACCCGATCGGAGAAGAGGATGAGCCCCACCCGGTCGTTGTTGGCGATGGCGCTGAAGGCGATTTGAGCGGCCACCTCGGCGGCCACCTCGGACTTGGAGCGCTCGCGCGAGCCGAACTCATTGGAGGCCGACACGTCGACGAGGAGCATCACCGTGAGTTCGCGCTCCTCGGTGAAGACCTTGACGTAGGCCTCGTTCATCCGGGCGGTGACGTTCCAGTCGATGATGCGAATCTCATCCCCGGGCTGGTACTGCCGCACCTCGGAGAAGGCCATGCCCCGGCCCTTGAAGACCGAGTGGTACTGGCCCGCGAGCATGTCCGACACCACCTTGCGGGTGCGGATCTCCAGCTTGCGGATGCGGCGGATGATGTCCTTGGCGAGCACGGCGCGGTCTCCAGGCTCCTCGTCGGGGACTTACGGCACCTCGACGCGATCGAACACGCGCTGGATGAGCTTCTCCGTGGTGAGCTCCTCGGCCTCGGCCTCGTAGGTGAGGGCCACGCGGTGGCGCAGCACGTCGAAGGCCACGGCCTTCACGTCCTCGGGGGTGACGAAGCCTCGGTGGCGCAGGAAGGCGTGGGCGCGCGAGGCCTGGCTCAGCGCGATGGTGGCGCGGGGGCTCGCGCCGAACTGGATGTAGTCCGCCTGATCCTTCAGGCCGTAGCGCGCGGGCTCGCGCGTGGCGAAGACCACGTTGAGGATGTAGTCCTTCACCTTCTCGTCCATGTAGATCTGATGGACGAGCTCGCGCGCGCGCACGAGCTGCTCCAGGGCGATGACGCGCTGGACCGCGGGCGGCTTGCCACCGCTCATCCGGTCCATGATGATCTTCTCCTCCTCGCGCGTGGGGTAGCCCACCTTCACCTTGAGCATGAAGCGGTCCACCTGCGCCTCGGGCAGCGGGTAGGTGCCCTCCTGCTCGATGGGGTTCTGGGTGGCGAGCACCAGGAAGGGCGAGGGCAGCGGGAAGGACTGGTCGCCGATGGTGACCTGGCGCTCCTGCATGGCCTCGAGCAGGGCGGACTGGACCTTGGCGGGGGCGCGGTTGATTTCGTCCGCGAGCACCACGTTGGCGAAGACGGGCCCCTTGCGCACGGTGAAGTTGGCCGCCTGCTGGTTGTAGATCATCGTGCCGACGAGGTCCGCCGGCAGCAGATCCGGGGTGAACTGGATGCGCATGAACGAGGCGCTGATGCTGTCGGCGATGGTGCGCACCGTGAGCGTCTTGGCGAGGCCCGGCACGCCCTCGAGGAGCACGTGGCCGTTGCAGAGCACGCCAATGAGGATGCGCTCGAGCATGTAGCGCTGGCCGACGATGACCTTGCCGACCTCCTGGTTGAGGAGTTCGACGAAGCCGCTCTCCTGCTGCACGCGCTCGGTGAGTGCCCGGATGTCCGTGTTCATAAGGTGTTGTCTCGACCGTCCCTGAGAAGGCGGGCAGCCTAGGTGAGGGGGGTGACCGGCTCAACAGCGCAGTAGGCCGGGCATTCCGGTATTTTCCGGGTGGACCCCAACCAGGAGGGCATGGCGGATGACCGGAGGGAGCAGCCCGGGGCGCGTTCCCGGCTCGGGGAGTGGAATCCCCCCTCTGGGGCCCGTGGAAGCGGAGGTGCTCGGGGAGCTGGCGCCCGGGGTGGTGCCCCGCGCATGCCCGCTCGCTGGAGGAGGGACGCTGCGGCTCCTCGAGGGAGGTGAGGGCCCTCCCCTGGTGCTCCTGCATGGGCGGGGGAGCGCGGCGAGCACGTGGTTTCCCCTCCTGCCGGCCCTCGTGCGGGAGCACCGGGTGCTGGCGGTGGACCTGCCGGGCTTCGGGGGCTCCCCGGCGGCCCCGGGACCGCTCCGGACGGCCGAGGACGGACTGCGGTTCTTCGTCGAGCCGGTGGAGGCGGTGCTCTCCGCCCTGGCGCCGGGGCCGATGACCCTGGTGGGCCACTCGCTCGGAGGGCTGGTGGCGCTGGAGCTGGCGCTGCGGGGGCGGGTTCCGGTGGAGCGCCTGGTGCTGGTGGACGCGATGGGCCTGGGGCCGGAGATGGCGCGAGAGGCCCGCCTCTACTTCCGCGTGGGGCCGGAGCGGTTGGCGCGTGTGTTGGGCCCCAAGCTCTTCGGGCGCATCGCTCCGCTGCCGGACACCCCGCACCGCCACCGGCTGATGGCGCTGGACTACGAGCTGATGACGGTGAGCGGAGGGAGGACCAGGGCCACGCGGGCCTTCAACACGTTGGTGCCCCTCACGGGGGACGTGTTCCACCGGCGCGAGCGCCTGGGCGAGGTGAAGCCGCCCACCGTGTACCTCTGGGGCGAGAATGATGGGGTCCTGCCCGTGTCACTGGCCGAAGCCGCGGTGCGGGCCCAGCCCTGCGCGCGGCTGGTGCGAGTGCGGACCGGCCACAGTCCCCACCTGGAGCAACCGGAGTGCCTGCTGTCCGCGCTGAGGGCATGAACGGATCTTGGCTCTGAAGATGCTGAATCGGGTGGGGAGGTTCATCCCCGCTGATGCCGAGCCCAGAACGCGGGAAACCTGTGCGCGAGATCCTGCTCGTCCCATTCTTCTCCAGCGGGAACCGAGGGACCCGCTCCCTTACGGGCAGGGAAATCGCGTCCCGTCAGCGCCTCATATGCACGGGCTGGCACGTACCGAAACTCCTCGAAGAATACGTCTTCGACACCAAGCGCCTCGACAACGTGGAGGAGCGACTCGGCGTTCGACACCGCATCCTCGAAAACACGGCGTCCCATCGAGATGAGCCAACTTCGGAAGTCCGTGAAGCCATCATCCGAGCAACCCCCCGCGACGAGGTACGCCCCCCCCCACAGGTCCCATTGATAGGCGACGTCCATCTTGTCCTGGAACTGGGCACCAAACTCGACGATCTCCTCAGGAGACAGTCTCGACAACTGCTTCCAGAGTTCCTCCGCCTGCCGTTGCGCATTTCCCTCTGCCCGTTCTGGATCAATCACCCTTCGTGAGGACTCGATGATGGCCCAGAATTCCTCAGTATTCATGAAGCAACCACCCCTTCGCAGCGACTCCCCATGCTCAGTCCATCCTCACGTCGTCCTGCCTCTCAACGAGGGGGAGCTTTCGATTCAAAAGACCCGGAACGAAGTCTCCCTGCAAATCCGTCGTTCCCCAGAGACTTTCTGCTTCCTCTTTCAGGGCATGAAACTCCGTAGCTGACACCTCGACCCGTCGCTCCTCACCACCGCCACTCAGATATACCTTATGGTATACTGAAGACATCAGAGCGGCCATGCGGGATTGAGCTTCGATTCCCTCGTTGGGGACGTGTTCTTCACGCCCCGAATCCGCACCGAGCTCCTTCGTCACCCAGGGCTCAGCCTCAACCACGGCTCCACTCCCGACTGGATGGGCACTCGCGTGGATGGGGTGCACTGGCTCAACTTCCTGGGCCCTCCCGTGCTTCAGGAACTGGGCGGCGTGTCCGCACTTCGTTCACGCCTGCATTCACCAGAGACAACCGTGCAGCCCATCGACGGGACGCGGGCCATCGTGACGCTGGGCGATTGGCCCGAAGCGGGCGATCTCACCCAAGGCAACTCGCTCCCTGCCTACCGGGAACTCGGTCGCGTATTGGAGCCCTGGCTCGACAAGCCCTTCAAGGCCCCCCGCTTTCGCGTCGAAGGTTTCACCCCAGAAGAAGCCACGAGTTGGGCTCGGCGCTTTCTCGACTGACGTGACGTCGTGGTGCCGCAAACGAGTCCTTTGACACCTTCCCTGGGGCCCTCCCTGGGTCTGGGACTGTTCTTCACATCACGCTCTTTGCCACAGGCCCCACACGCCGGTTAAGCTGGGCTTATCTTATTTTCTCAGATAACGAGGAGACGTATGAACAGCAGGTCCACGACAAAAAGTTTCTTACGGAGTCTCACCTCGAACACCGTGACGCTGGTGTTGGGCATGTTCGCGCTGACTGGCTGTGGCGGAATGGGCCAGGAGAACTCCGAGGGCCAGGACTCCACCGCACTGTCCGCCGCACAGTCCACGCCCCTGGCCGTGCCGTCCAATGTGCAGACCTTCTATGCGGAAGGACAGTGGCGGAATCGCTTCGGGGTCACCGGCCCCTACTACGGCCCCCTGGGCCACCGCGGGCTCGACATCGCCGCCAGTGCCGGTCAAGCGATTCCCGCGCTGCGCTCTGGCACCGTCCGCCGCATCCAATACTCCTCCATCGTGGGACACACCATCGCGGTGGAGTCCGCGCCAGGCGACTTCTCCGGGTACGACCACGTCATCCGGACCCGAGTCTCCGTGGGAGATTTCGTCCAGCAGGGTGACATCATCGCCTATGCGGCGGGCGCCGGGGATGATCATGGGTCGGCGTGGTCCGGACCTCACCTCCACCTGACCCGGGGCTCCACGGATCGCTGCGCGTTTGGCGAGAATGTCAGCGATCCCGCCCCCCTCATCCGCAACGTGCTCGGCACCGGAAGCGGCGGCGGTACAGGCTCCGGTGGAGGTTCCGGGGGAATCCAGATCAGCGTCGAGGAGGGAAAGATTCTCCAGCGCGTCGCCCAGCGGGGTGGCTACACGGGCGCGGTGGACGGCGTCCCCGGGACCAACACGTGGAAGGGCGTCCAGACCGTCATCAGCACTCAGGGCTTCTACTCCGGCCCCATCGACGGCGTCCCGGGTGAGAACACCTGGAAGGGAGTCCAGAAGCTCGCACAGCTCGGAGGGTACACGGGTCCCGTGGATGGCTTCCCGGGACAGTATACCTACGCGGGCCTCAACACCTGGCTGTCCCAATCCCCGGGAACACCTCCACCCACGGGGATGAGCGGTGTCTACGGAATCGATGTCGGCACCACCCAGCGAGATCTCGACTTCAACGCCATCCGCGCCGCCGGCTACCAGTTCGCCATCGTCAAGGCAGGGGGCTCCAATGTCTCACCCATCTACGTCGCGCCGTACTATGCCCAGCAGGTCGCCCGGGCTCGCGCGGCCGGGTTGCTCGTGGGGCATTATTGGATGGCGGGCTCGACCAATCCCGCGGCGGACGCCCAGTACTTCGTGGACCACCTGTATGACCATCGTCCCGGCGATCTCCTGGTGCTCGACAACGAGGCGATCGACAACGGTATCTTCTGGAACGACTCCCTGACCGCGACCTTCATGCAAGCGGTCAAGACCCGTCTGGGGAAGGCACCGTTCCTGTACACCTACTCGAGCCTGCTCACGTCCAACACCTGGACCCAGACCCGGGCCGTTGGCTCCAAGCTGTGGATCGCCCATTACACGGGCACTCCTGGCAACCCGAACATCGGGTCGGCCTTTCCCTCCTGGGAGATTCATCAATACACCTCGTCTGGCAACCAGAATGGAATTCCTCTCGACTTGAACGTCGCCAGGTTGTCCGCCTTCGCCGGACTGAGCCAGCCGCCGGATGGCGCGACGCCTCCCCCGCCGACGGCCATTCCCGGGGGTGGCTCTTCTGGCGGAGGCGCCCCCGTCATCACCGTCGAACAGGGGACCATTCTGCAGAATCTGGCACGTCGAGGTGGCTATACGGGGGTCATCGACGGCGTCCCGGGTGTCAATACCTGGATGGGCGTGCAGCGGGTCCTTCGCGAGCTGGGGTATTATGACGGGCCTGTCGACGGCGTCCCGGGCATCAACACCTACAAGGGCTTGCAACTGCTTGCCCAGGACGGTGGCTACACGGGTCCCATCGATGGCATCCCCGGGCCCAACACGTACAACGGGCTCCAGGCGTACTTGAGCGGGTCCTCCGGCGGAGTGCCTCCCGTCAGCAACACGCAGGGGGTGACGCTGCAGCGGATCGCTCGAGCGGGCGGGTACACCGGTGCCGTGGACGGCATCCCCGGCACGAACACGTGGAAGGGAGTCCAGCAGGTCCTCGGCGGCTACGGCTACTCGGGGCCCGTGGATGGCGTCATGGGCACCAACTCCTGGAAGGCGGTTCAGCGCTTCGCCGCGAATGGGGGCTACACGGGCCCCATCGACGGAGTCATGGGCACCAACTCCTGGAAGGGCGTGCAGACCGTCCTGAGGGGCTTTGGCTACACGGGCCCCATCGATGGCGTCATGGGAACCCAATCGTACGCGGCGCTCCAGCGGGTCGCGCGTCTGGGCGGGTACATGGGCCCCAGCGATGGCGCCCTGGGGGTGAACTCGTGGAGGGGCCTCCAGACCTTCTTGAGCGGCGCCGGGTATACGGGGCCCGCCGATGGGGTACCGGGAACCAACACCTACAAGGTGCTTCAATCCCTGGCGAGCCGAGGCGGCTACGCGGGTCCGATTGACGGCATCCCCGGAGCCAATACGTACGCGGGCCTGGCGAACCTCCTGGACTGAAACAAGCGCGCGCGACGGGAGGCTCCGATGAAGGGTGCGGCTTTCAACGAAACAGTCCGCGACATCCCAGACCAGGGGCTCCCGAAGCACTCGATTTCTCATCAGTCGCCAGCCTATCCGTCGAGGAATCGACGCGGCCCGGGAGGTGTACAACAGGCGGCCACCCCAATCGGGTAACATCCGCGCGCGTCAAACATGACCGAGCGCTCGACAAACCACATCGCGGCGGAGATGCGCAGGCGGGCGCAGGAGAACCCGGCTCAACCGGCGTTCGTCATCCAGGGCCCGCACTCGCGCACGGTCGTGACGTACGGCGCGTTCGTCGAGCGCGTCGCACGCGCCACGGCGTTCCTGGCCGAGCGCGGCCTGAAGCGCGGAGAGCGCTGCGCGCTGATTGGCACCAACCATCCGGATTGGTGCGCGGCCTGGTACGCCATCGTCGGCCTCGGCGCCGTCGCGGTGACGCTGGATCCCCAGTTGTCCCCGGCGGCGCTGGGCGCGCTCATGAAGGACGCTGGCGCCCGCTTCGTCATCGTCGACGCGAAGGCCCAAGCGCAAAGCGCCGTGTGGACGCAGCTCGAGCAGGTGTTCAGCCTCAACGAGCAAGCGAATGGCGTGTTTTCCAGCGACGCCGCCGCACCCGAGGAGCTCGTCGGTGGCGGCGACGAGCTGGCCGGGCTGCTCTACACGTCAGGCACCACGTCCGAGCCGAAGGGCGTCATGCTGACGCACGCGAATTTGATCGCGGCGGTGAACGGAATCATCCTCGCCTTGCGCGCCAACCGCGACGACGTGATCCTGTCGGTCCTCCCCTTCTTTCACATCCTCGCGCAGATCGGCGGAATGCTCGCTCCGCTCACCGTCGGCGCGACGGTGGTGCTCCTCCCCGAGATCGAAGTCACGCGTATCACCGGCGCGCTGCGCGACGGTGGCATCACGATCTTCTTCTGCGTTCCGCAATTCTATCACCTGTTCCTGCGCCGCGTGCGCGCGCAGGTCGATGAGTCGCCCCGGTTGCGACGCATGTTTCCACGCCTGTTGCGCTGGAACCGCCACGCCCGCACCATCGGTCTCAACGCGGGAAAGGTCCTGTTCAAGAAGGTCCACGCCACGTTCGGACCGAAGATCCGCGCGCTGATCTCCGGCGGCGCGGCCCTGGATCCGGAAGCCGCGCGCACGTTCTACGCCCTGGGTATCGACGTCCTGCAGGTCTACGGTCTCACCGAGACCACCGGCGCGATCGGGATTGGTCGGCCGGGCGAGACGGTCGTCGGCACGGTCGGCCGCGCGGTGCCCGGCGCCGAGTTCCGCATCGACGTTCCGGACGGGAGAGGGAGCCCTCGAGCACCCGGCGAGGTGTTCGTCCGCGGTGCGATGGTGATGCCGGGCTATTACAACCGCCCGGGCGAGGCGAAGATCGAAGACGGTTGGTTCCACACCGGCGACCTCGGGTACCTCGACCCGGACGGCTATCTCTATGTCCTTGGTCGCGCCGGAGACACCATCGTCCTTCCCAGCGGCAAGAAGATCCAGCCGAGCGAACTCGAGACGCACTTCGCGCGCTCGAAGCTCATCGCCGAGGTCGGCGTCACGCTCGCTCCCGGCGGCACGGGGAGCGACCCGCGGCTCCATCTCGTCGTCGTCCCCGACCTCGAGGCCATCCGCGCCGCTGGCACCGGCAACGTCGAGCAGGTGCTCCACGAGGAGGTCGCGCGCCTGTCCGCCACGCTGCCGTCGTACAAGCGCGTCGCCGGCGTCACCATTACCCGAGAGCCCCTGCCACGCACCACCACGCGCAAGCTCAAACGCGCCGCGCTCCAGGAATGGGTCAAAGCGTCCCAGGCCGCCGAGCGCGTCGGGTCGAAGCCGGTGTGGCATGACGCCGACCGCGTGTGGGCCGAGGTCCCCGCGCACGCGCGCGCGATCGAACTCATTGCCGCGCGCGCGAGCCGCCCGCGCGAGGAGATCCACCCGGATCTGCATCTCGACCTCGATCTCGGCCTTGATTCACTGGCGCGCCTGTCGCTGTTGTCGGATCTGGACGTCAACGCCGCGGGCGAGGTGCTGGCGACGGTGCAATCCGTGCGCGAGTTCGTCGAGGCCACGGCCCATGGCGCGCCCGCACCGGCCGCGCCCGCCACCTCCCCCCCGCCGCCACGAAGCCTGGCGCTGACCCTGCTCGCGTTCGTGCTCCTGCGCGGCTTGCGTGGCCTGGAGTGGCTGCTCCTGGGCGTGCGCGTCAAGGGCGCCGAGCATCTGCGTCCGTCGGGAGCGGCGCTGATCTGCTCGAATCACCAATCGTTCCTCGACGTGTTCGTGATCCTGTCCGTCCTTCCGTGGTCGGTCTTTCGCCGAACCAGCATGGTGGGAAAACCGAAATACTTCGGCGGGCCCCTGCTGCCGCTGGCGCGTCGGATCGGCGTGATGCCGATCGACGCCAGCCGCAACCTCCCCACGGCCATCGAGGAGAGCGTGGCACGGCTCGAGGGTGGCGCGGTGCTGGTCGTGTTCCCCGAAGGGACGCGCTCCTGGGACGGCACCCTCTTACCGTTCCGTCACGGCGCGGCGGTGATCGCGCGGCGCGCGCGGGTGCCCATCATCCCCGTGGCGATCGACGGTGCCCACCGCGTCATGCCGCGCGACAAGTTCTTTCCCCGCCTTCACCGCGTCACCCTCCGCGCCGGCGCGGCGCTCCTCGACGATCCATCCGCCGACGTCCACGCACACACCGACACGCTTCGCGCGCGGATCGCCGCGCTGCTGCAAGGGGATCCCCCATGACCGAGCTGCCCGCCTGGATTCTTCGACAGTTGCCCGACGGCGTCGAGCATCGCCAGATCCCCGTCGCGGGCCACTCCCTCCACGTCATGGAGTTTGGCCAGGGGCAGCCTGTCCTCATGCTCCACGGCAATCCCACCTGGGGCTTTCTCTACCGCAAGGTCATGGCCGCCCTCCGCGGACAGCCGGTGCGCTGCATCGTGCCCGACCTCGTCGGCCTCGGCCTCTCCGACAAGCCGCGCGACCTTGGCGTGCACACCCTCGAGAACCACGCCGCATGGATCGGCGGACTGATCGACGCGCTCGGCCTCGACGACATGATCTTCGTCGGCCAGGACTGGGGCGGGCCCATCGGAATGCTCGCGCTCGCCGAGCGGCTCGAGCGCGTGTCGGGCATGGTCATCCTGAACACCGTCCTCGGGCCACCGCGCCCCGGGTTCCGTCCGACGCTGTTCCATCGCTCGAGCCAGCTTCCCGTGCTCAGCGACGTGCTGTTCCGCGGCCTGCAATTCCCGCAGCTCGCGCTCTGGGCCGCGCAGAGAGACCGGAGCAGCATTCGCGGCGAGGTCGCCCGCGCCTACCGTTGGCCGCTGCGGCGCCTCCAGGACCGCGCCGCGCCCCTCGCCCTCGCGCGCATGGTGCCGGACTCCCAGGAGCATCGCTCCATCGCGCCGCTTCGGCGCTGCCAGCAAGCCGTCGAGTCGTTCAAGGGCCCCATGCGCATCGTCTGGGGGGTGCGTGATCCGGTGCTTGGACGCGTCATCGGGTGGCTCGAGCGACTCCTGCCGCGCGCGGAGGTCAAGCGCACCCAGGCCGGACACTTCCTCCAGGAGGAGGTGCCCGAAGACATCGCCAGCGCCATCACCTCGCTGGTCCGCGGTGGGGCTAGCGCCCGCTCTTCAGGATGAGCGAGGTCAGATCCTTCACCGTCTCGATGCGGCCCAGGTCCTCGTCCTGAAACACGAAGCCGAGCTTGTCCTCGAGGAACGTGATCATCCGCAGGGTGTCGACCGAGTCGATGCGGAGGCTCTCGAAGCGCGTGTCGATGCCCACGGACTCGAACTCGGCGGCGAATTCCGGCCGCACCTTGTTCAGCGCGGCCTTCACCAGGTCGATGATCTCTCGTTCACTCATGTCTGTGCTCTTCCTCGTTCATGTTCTTGGGCCAAAGCGAAAACCTGGCGCGCGCCCACCAGGAGCGGGTCACCTGCAGCCCCAGGCGTAACCGCGCCCCCATGGAGCCGGAGGTGCGCGACCCTTCCCGCCCGAGCTTGCCTTCCAGGTACTGCCGACGAGCCTTGGCGCGCTGGAGTTTGCCCGACGAGGTCTTGGGAATCGCCCCGGGCGGCAGACAGACCACGTCCGCCGGTGGAACGCCGATCACCCGCTTCACCGTCGCGGAGACCTCGGCCTTGAGCGCCTCCACGTTGTCGCCGCGCGTCTCCAACATCACCACCACGCCCTCGCTGTCCTCGACGCGAACCGCGACCGCGATGGTCGTGCCAACGCGCACGCCCGGCAGCTTGTTGACCTCCCATTCGATCGTCTGCGGACTGATGTTGCGGCCGCGGATGATGATGAGATCCTTCGCGCGCCCCACCACGTAGAGTTCACCGTCCACGAGATAGCCGAGATCGCCGGTCCGCAGCCATCCGTCAGCGTCGATGAGCGACTCGGCACCACCCTCCTGATACCCCTCCATCACCGACGGGCCGCGGAACAGGACCTCCCCGCGCACGCCGTCCGCGCACGTCGCCCCCTTCTCGTCGACGACGCGCAGCTCGTGCCCGGGGATGACCTTGCCGCAGCCAATGTGGTGCTCGACTTCTCCACCGTCGGCGGGCAGGGACACACCGTCGTCGCGGAAGCGCCCGGCATCGAGCGTGCGCACCTTCATCGGCTCGGTCGACTTCTTCATGCTGATCGCCAGCATCGATTCCGCCAGACCGTACGCGGGAAGGAGCACGTCGGGGCGCAGCCCGGTGCGCGCGAACTTGTCGGTGAAGCGCTTCAGGGTGTCGTAATGCAGCGGCTCCGCGCCAACGCCGAGGGCGCGAACGTGCCCCAGCGACCACCGCTCGAGATCCTCGTCCTTGGCGACGCGCGTCAGCCACCCGTACGCGAAGTTCGGGGCGAAGGAGACGGTCGCCTTCCGGCGGTGGATCGTCTCCATCCAGCACTCCGGACGCTTGAGGAAGCGCAGCGTGGGGATGAACGTCACATCGACCTGCCAGTAGATCGGCCCGAGCACGAAGCCAATCAATCCCATGTCGTGCTGGAGCGGAAGCCAGCTCACACCGGTGTCGACCCCGGGCTGCATGGAAAGCGCCGCGCCCATGAAGCCATGGATGTTGGCGATGAGCGTGCGGTGGGTCGCCCTCACCCCTTTTGGCGTCCCCGTCGAGCCCGACGTGTACTGCAGAAACACCAGGTCCTCCGGTGCCACCAACACCTCGCGCAGCGCCGACGCGTCCGCCACGAGGGACGACGTCTCCACCACGCGCGCGAGGCTCGGCACGCGCTCGACGAAGGCCCAGAAGATGCTGGCCAGCCCGGCGCTCACCGCGAGCACCGTCGTGCCCGATGACGAAAGGATCGCCGCCGCCTGCCGCGTGTAGCTTTCGAGGTTGCCGAGGTGCACCGGCGGATAGAGCGGCACCGGGACGATGCCGACGCGCAACGCGCCGAGGAACGTCGCGATGAAGTCCTCGGGATCGATGACCACCATTCCCAGGCGATCTCCCTTCTTCATCCCCAGCGCCTGCAGCGCCGCGCCCCGTCGGCGGCTCTCGGCGTGAAGCGCGGGAAACGCGACGAAACGCTCCTCACCCCGCTCGTTCTGGAACGTGAATCCGCGCGTCGCCGGAGCCTCGTCCAACCTGATCAAGGCTTCGTGCAGGGTGCGACTTTCGTGTACGCCCTCGACCCGCACGAGGAGACCATGACTTTGTTTCATTACTCCCCCGGCAGGCCATACCCCTCGG